>NZ_JAXCHH010000030.1:0-978 GCF_034043975.1 Tenacibaculum sp. IB213877
AATTGCAGCATTGCTTCCATGAGTATTGATAAAACTTCTTTTGATTGTAGTAATATTGGGGACAACACCGTTACGCTTACAGTAACCGATAACAATGGAAACAGTGCAACGAATACTACCACCGTAACTATTGAAGATACCATCGCTCCCGTGGTTAATTGTGTCGCCCCTTTTAGCCTCTCACTAGACGATGCGGGGAATGCTACCATTACCGTAAATGATATCAACAATGGAAGTACCGATAATTGTGGTATTGCTTCCATGAGCATTGACAAAACTTCTTTTGATTGTGCTACCATAGGAGACAACATCGTTACACTTACTGTAACTGATAACAATGGAAACAGTGCAACGAATACTACCACAGTAACTATTGAAGATGTCATCGCTCCCGTGGTTAATTGTGTCACTCCGTTTAGTATTCAACTTGATGCTGCGGGGAACGCTACCCTTACCGTAAATGACATCAACAATGGAAGTACCGACAATTGCGGTATTGCTTCCATGAGCATTGATAAAACCTCTTTTGATTGTGCTACCATAGGTGACAACATCGTTACACTTACTGTAACCGATGTCAATGGAAACAGTGCAACAAATACTACTACCTTAACTATTGAAGATGTCATCGCTCCCGTGGTTAATTGTGTCACTCCGTTTAGTATTCAACTTGATGCTGCGGGGAACGCTACCCTTACCGTAAATGACATCAACAATGGAAGTACCGACAATTGCGGTATTGCTTCCATGAGCATTGATAAAACCTCTTTTGATTGTGCTACCATAGGTGACAACATCGTTACACTTACTGTAACCGATGTCAATGGAAACAGTGCAACAAATACTACTACCTTAACTATTGAAGATGTCATCGCTCCCGTGGTTAATTGTGTCACTCCGTTTAGTATTCAACTTGATGCTGCGGGGAATGCTACCCTTACTGTGAGTGATATTAACAACGGAAGTACCGACAATTGC
>NZ_JAXCHH010000031.1:0-967 GCF_034043975.1 Tenacibaculum sp. IB213877
AGGAGCTACAGGCGGCAGTTCGGTAACATTATTACCAGCAGGCGAGTACTATGTAGTAGTATCGATGACCGATAGTCCATTCTGTCCAGTAACTTCACCAACAGTAACCATAGATGAGCCAACAGATCCATTAGCATTAGCAACAACTCCAGTAGGTGTAAGTTGTTTTAATGGAGGAGATGGAAGTATCACAGCTACCGGATCAGATGGTTGGGGAGGTTATACGTATAGTTTAACACCAGTAACAGGAACATCACCAGCAGTAGCATTTAGTAGTAACAACGTATTTAACAATTTAACGTCAGGTACGTATGATATTACTGTAAGAGATGCAAACGGATGTGAGGTAACAGTAACAGAAACGGTTGCAAATACTACATTAGTTGAATTTACAGTAGTGAAAGATGATAATTCATGTGATAGTAGTACAGGAGGAAGTATTACGGTAACTCCAATAGGAGGAACAGGTACGTATACCTTCACCTTAACAAACACAGCTACTAGTGCTATAGTATCAACAGCAAGTGGTACAGCAGCACATACCTTTACCAATGTAGCAGCAGGCGATTATTCAGTATCCGTAGTAGATAGTAACAACTGTCCAGGAACAGCAATAGGAAGTCCATTAGTAACTATTACACCTAATTTAGCCTTTACAGCAATTCAGACAAAGAATATAGACTGTAGTGCAAGTCCAGATGGAGTAATAGAGATCAATATTACATCAGGATCAGGTACTTATGAGTATTCAGTAGTAAACAGCTTAGGAGGAACAGTTGTAGCGCAAACAAGCACAGGAGGAACCACAGTAAGTTTCCCTGTAAGTACAGCTGATACATATACAATTGAAGTATTTGATATGGCAGCAACGCCAGTATGTTCAAATACAGTAGCTGTTGTTGTAGCCCCATCAATTCAGCCTAATTTCAGTGCAGTAGCAAGTGTTGATAACATTTGTTTTGGCAGC
>NZ_JAXCHH010000032.1:0-921 GCF_034043975.1 Tenacibaculum sp. IB213877
AGAATAAAGCCTTCTAAATTTAGACCATCATTTAGTCATCTATAAAAAAACAAGCCCTAAAAAGGCTTGTTTTAATCCAATATTTTTGGTTTTTACACACTTGTGCAACGGTTACCATTGTTGTATGTAGTTAGTTTATTGAGCAGAAATTAAATCTTTTAAATCCTCAAAGTTTAAATCATATCTGTTCGAGTCTAAAACATTTTTATAAACTGGAAGCATTTTTCGATATCCTGAAATTGTCATTGAATTATGAGAATTCAGGTACATTTCCTTATGTTCAGCCCATTTTCCTTGCTTCTCAATCATAAAACTCGTGTAGTGATAATGTTTATCATTATTAGCATCAAATCCTTTGAAAGTCAATTTGTCTAAATCTAAACTTTCTCTTTCCTCATCAGTTAAGTTCGGAATTGCATTTGAGATATATCTAAACATATTTAAAATGTCGTGAGTTTCTCTACAAATATTATAATCTGTTTCCTCTTGGTCAACAAGAAATACTTCTCCGTATTGTCCTGTATATCCATTTTCTAGAATTTCAGCTCTTTTTTCATAATATTCAGTATTATCTTCCAATTTAGATAGGATTCTGAATTGATTTGCTAAAATTTGTCTTTCTGTAATTGTTAATGTTTTTGGTATCATATTTCAATTTCTTTTTGATTCGTTCTTAATTACATACAACGGTTTGGCTATGGTTTCGTTGCGTGAAAATCCGCGAGGATTTTCCGCCGAAAACCGAAGATAGCAAATTTGCGAAGACTTTCCGCGAGGAAAGTCAGAAGCAATGAACTATAGCCGGTGTAACCGTTGCACAAGTGTGTAAAAACCAAAAATATTGGATTAAAACAAGCCTTTTTAGGGCTTGTTTTTTTATAGATGACTAAATGATGGTCTAAATTTAGAAGGCTTTATTCT
>NZ_JAXCHH010000033.1:0-914 GCF_034043975.1 Tenacibaculum sp. IB213877
TATGGTGAACTTACACTGAAATCAAAATCAAATGCGCCTTCATTACTGCCTACACACGCTACATCATTGGTCTTATTAACATCTAAATTAAATACTGGGGCTTCTTCTACTAAAATACTGGTAGTCAATACACATCCTGTAGTTGAATTCGTAATTGTTACCGTATAAGTATCGGCTGGAACTCCTGTGAAACTTACTGGAGATACTCCACTTTGTGTATCTGTATACGCTGTACTGCTTCCCGTAATTGTTACATCAGCTGTGATAGCACTTACACTAGAATCAAATGTAATATTTACATCAGCTCCTCCTAATGGTAATGCTCTACAATCTACCGATTTTGTTACTACATAATCTGCATTGCTTAATCCATTAAATGGTGCTACAGCTTGAGTTGCTGTTTGACTACATCCATTATCATCATAAACCGTAATATCAACACTTCCGCCTGCTTCATTGGTTATAGCAAAACTAGTATTTGAACTGTCTTGAGTAATATCATCTGCTGGAACTCCTGGGGTACCATTATCGTATACAAAAACGTAACGTACATAAGTGCTAGATCCGCCTGCTGCTGATACACTTACAATTGCATTGTCCGTTACATTATTCGTAGTACATCCAAAGGGTGTTACACTTGGCGTTAATACAATATCTGGATTCTCATTAATTGTTACTTGAACTGTGGTTGTACATCCATTGGTTCCTTCTCCTGTAATATCATAAACTCCTGCTGGTAAACCTGTATACGTTAATGTAGCTGCATTAAACGTTCCTGCTACTGGGCTAATTGTATAGCTTAATGGATTTATACTATTGTTTACCTCGGTTATCTGAATCTCACCTGTGCTGCTGCCAAAACAAATGTTATCAACACTTGCTACTGCACTGAAATTAGGCTGAATTGATGGGGC
>NZ_JAXCHH010000034.1:0-823 GCF_034043975.1 Tenacibaculum sp. IB213877
CCTTCTGAAACTGTTACATCTCCAATAGTGACCGTTGGAGCACTATCATCATCTTGTACCGTTACCGATCCGTTGGTTACCGCTCCTGTTGTTCCGCTGGTTACAACTCCTGTTGCTGCAAATACTTCGTCTGCCTCTCCTGAGATTGTATCTTCTGTCGTTGGAACTGTTACGCTTCCTGTTGTATCTCCTGCTGTAATGGTTACCGTGTAAACTACTCCGTCTACCGTTACTTCTACTGTAATGTCTTCTGTACTTGGGTTGCTTAAGGTTACTGGAACAATCGCATTATCGCCTTCTGAAACTGTTACATCTCCAATAGTGACCGTTGGAGCACTATCATCATCTTGTACCGTTACCGATCCGTTGGTTACCGCTCCTGTTGTTCCGCTGGTTACAACTCCTGTTGCTGCAAATACTTCGTCCGCCTCTCCTGAGATTGTATCTTCTGTCGTTGGAACTGTTACGCTTCCTGTTGTATCTCCTGCTGTAATGGTTACCGTGTAAACTACTCCGTCTACCGTTACTTCTACTGTAATGTCTTCTGTACTTGGGTTGCTTAAGGTTACTGGAACTATCGCATTATCGCCTTCTGAAACTGTTACATCTCCAATAGTGACCGTTGGAGCACTATCATTATCTTGTACCGTTACCGATCCGTTGGTTACGGCTCCGGTGGTAGTTCCGCTGGTAACTGCACCCGCTGCTGTAAATACTTCGTCCGCCTCTCCTGAGATTGTATCTTCTGTCGTTGGAACTGTTACGCTTCCTGTTGTATCTCCTGCTGTAATGGTTACCGTGTAAACTACTCCGTCTACCGTTA
>NZ_JAXCHH010000035.1:0-820 GCF_034043975.1 Tenacibaculum sp. IB213877
CCTTCTGAAACTGTTACATCTCCAATAGTGACCGTTGGAGCACTATCATCATCTTGTACCGTTACCGATCCGTTGGTTACCGCTCCTGTTGTTCCGCTGGTTACAACTCCTGTTGCTGCAAATACTTCGTCTGCCTCTCCTGAGATTGTATCTTCTGTCGTTGGAACTGTTACGCTTCCTGTTGTATCTCCTGCTGTAATGGTTACCGTGTAAACTACTCCGTCTACCGTTACTTCTACTGTAATGTCTTCTGTACTTGGGTTGCTTAAGGTTACTGGAACAATCGCATTATCTCCTTCTGAAACTGTTACATCTCCAATAGTGACCGTTGGAGCACTATCATCATCTTGTACCGTTACCGATCCGTTAGTTATCGCTCCTGTTGTTCCGCTAGTAACTACACCCGTTGCTGTAAATACTTCGTCCGCCTCTCCTGAGATTGTATCTTCTGTCGTTGGAACGCTTACGCTTCCTGTTGTATCTCCTGCTGTAATGGTTACCGTGTAAACTACTCCGTCTACCGTTACTTCTACTGTAATGTCTTCTGTACTTGGGTTGCTTAAGGTTACCGGAACTATTGCGTTATCTCCTTCTGAAACTGTTACATCTCCAATAGTGACCGTTGGAGCACTATCATCATCTTGTACCGTTACCGATCCGTTGGTTACGGCTCCTGTTGTTCCGCTGGTTACAACTCCTGTTGCTGCAAATACTTCGTCCGCCTCTCCTGAGATTGTATCTTCTGTCGTTGGAACTGTTACGCTTCCTGTTGTATCTCCTGCTGTAATGGTTACCGTGTAAACTACTCCGTCTACCGTTA
>NZ_JAXCHH010000036.1:0-801 GCF_034043975.1 Tenacibaculum sp. IB213877
TGTAGTACATTAGGAGAGATTACATTTACGTCGGCTACGGGAGGTACACCACCATATACCTATGGAGTAAACGGAGTTTATGGATCAGGATTAGTTTATGGTAATTTAACTGAGGGTAGTTATGTATTAACGGTACGCGATAATAATGGGTGTGAGCAATCTGTAAGCACGATTACTATAGACCCATTACCAGTTATACCAGATTTTACAGACGCTGTAACTTATAATTGTGATGGTACAGGAAATATTACGTTAACCCCACCAGCTACCCCTGCATTAACCTATGAATATAGTATTGACGGAGGGGCAGTTCAGGCAAGTAATGTATTTACAGGTCAAACAATAGGTAGTCATACAATCACAGTAACTTCACCACGAGCATGTCCTAGAGATTTTGTAGTAAATGTTGATTCAGGTCAAGCTTTTGGGGCTAATATTTTAGGTAGTACGAATGTTAGTTGTAATGGAGGAACCGATGGTACAATTACTTTTGAGGTTATAAATTTCACAGGAAGTTATGAGTATAGTGTAAATGGAGGAGGATTTATCACAAGTAGTAATGCCACAGAAACGATAACAGGATTAGACAATATATCATATACTATAGATGTACGTCCAGATGCAAGTTCACCAGCGGTATGTACAATTAATTTAGGTCCAGTTACCTTAACAGAGCCTACGGCAGTATCCGCTAGTGCATTAATAACAAAAGAAGTTACCTGTGCTGCACCAACAGGAGCAACGATTGAGGTAACAGGATCAGGTGGTACACCGGGTTATACTTATAGTATAGATAACGGA
>NZ_JAXCHH010000037.1:0-799 GCF_034043975.1 Tenacibaculum sp. IB213877
AATGCCAGTATGGATAGTTTAGCATTAAAAGTTCCTGTTCAAGATTTAGATGCGTATTTATCCGAAGTTCGTCATATAAGTCAGCGAGATAAGGAAGTTTTTAGACAGGCTAAAGAAGATAAATCAAGTAGAGATCAACGAATTATAAGTGCCAGTAACAAGGAGTTACAAAGCATTGCCTCACGAAACAAGAACTGGAGTACAAACCAAAACCACCGTCCAGGTTCGGGCAATAAAGGGAGTAGGTATACCAGTAATAAAACCCATTACAGTCCTACCGATCCCGATGCGCGTATAAGTGTAAAACCAGGTAAGGCAAGAAAGTTAAATTACACGAGTCAATTAACGGTAGATAGTAGTGCTCATGTGATAACGGATATTCGTGCATATCATGCAGATGGCAAAGACAATCAACATTTACAAGATATTGTATTACGAGTAAAAGAACGTTTGTGGCAATCTGGTTTGTTATGGGAGAATTGTTTAGCCGATACGGGTTATAGTAGTGGAGAGAATTACGCTTTTTTAGAGCGTCAAGGCCTACGAAGTTTTATTCCCCCTCACGGGACTTATAAAGGCGGTCCAGATGGTTTTTCGTATAAAAAAGAAAGGGATAGTTATGTTTGTCCTCAAGGAGAAGAGATTCCCTTTAAAAAGGTGTTTAATGATTATCGAACGCATACGTTAAAGAAGGAATATCGAGGATCCAGCCAGCAATGTAAAGGCTGTGTATTAGCGAGTAGTTGCTTAGGAAAAACAGCAAAAGAGAAGAAGTTTAGTGTTACGTATTATCGATCGG
>NZ_JAXCHH010000038.1:0-768 GCF_034043975.1 Tenacibaculum sp. IB213877
TGAAACTGTTACATCTCCAATAGTGACCGTTGGAGCACTATCATCATCTTGTACCGTTACCGATCCGTTGGTTACCGCTCCTGTTGTTCCGCTGGTTACAACTCCTGTTGCTGCAAATACTTCGTCTGCCTCTCCTGAGATTGTATCTTCTGTCGTTGGAACTGTTACGCTTCCTGTTGTATCTCCTGCTGTAATGGTTACCGTGTAAACTACTCCGTCTACCGTTACTTCTACTGTAATGTCTTCTGTACTTGGGTTGCTTAAGGTTACTGGAACTATCGCGTTATCTCCTTCTGAAACTGTTACATCTCCAATAGTGACCGTTGGAGCACTATCATCATCTTGTACCGTTACCGATCCGTTGGTTACCGCTCCTGTTGTTCCGCTGGTTACAACTCCTGTTGCTGCAAATACTTCGTCTGCCTCTCCTGAGATTGTATCTTCTGTCGTTGGAACGCTTACGCTTCCTGTTGTATCTCCTGCTGTAATGGTTACCGTGTAAACTACTCCGTCTACCGTTACTTCTACTGTAATGTCTTCTGTACTTGGGTTGCTTAAGGTTACTGGAACAATCGCATTATCGCCTTCTGAAACTGTTACATCTCCAATAGTGACCGTTGGAGCACTATCATCATCTTGTACCGTTATCGATCCTTCGGTTACGGCTCCGGTGGTAGTTCCGCTGGTAACTGCACCCGTTGCTGCAAATACTTCGTCCGCCTCTCCTGAGATTGTATCTTCTGTCGTTGGAACTGTTACGCTTCCTGT
>NZ_JAXCHH010000039.1:0-766 GCF_034043975.1 Tenacibaculum sp. IB213877
GTCTGCCGTAGTGGGTACTAATGGATTCGCATCCGTACCGTCTGGGTTTCCATCGTTATCATCATCGGGATCGCAATCATCAGATATTCCATCAGAATCATTATCAGGTCCTACATTAACAGACATTATAATCCCCGTACTTAAAGACTCGCATCCTGTGGTAGTATTCACCACACGAACAGTTACCTCTTGGCCATTACTTAAGCCTGCAGTCGTATATGTAGCTGTAGCAGATTCCGCTTGTACGCTTACTCCGTCTATAAAAAACTCATATGCATCCCCTCCTGTACCTGTAAAGGTTACACTCTCTCCAGCACAAATTGTATTGTCTGCATCGCTACTAGTTAAACCTGCTACTGGCAACGCATCGTTGGTCAGTACCACATCGTCTGTACTATCGGTACAGCTTCCGTTGCTGATCGTCCATCGTAAAGTCACCGTATCGCCTGCCGCTACCGTCACTCCTGTAGTAGGGGAACTCGTATCGGCAATCGTTGCCGTTCCACTGACAATACTCCATATTCCTGTACCTACCGTAGGCGTATTGGCTGCCATGGTAAAGCCTGGGGTGTTACACTGGGTTTGGTCGGTGCCTGCTGCCGCTGTGGTAGGCAACGCATCGTTGGTCAGTACCACATCATCCGTACTATCGGTACAGCTTCCGTTGCTGATTGTCCATCGTAAAGTAACCGTATCGCCTGCTGCTACCGTCACTCCTGTAGTAGGGGAACTCGTATCGGCAATCGTTGCCGTTCCACTGACAATA
>NZ_JAXCHH010000004.1:0-531547 GCF_034043975.1 Tenacibaculum sp. IB213877
ACTTGCCAACGATTCAGATATCGATAGTACCATCGATCCTGCTTCGGTAAGCATCTCATCAGCGCCAGCTAACGGAACGGTAACTATTGATCCTGCAACGGGAGAAGTAACCTATACACCGAATGCTGATTTCAACGGAAATGACTCGTTTGAATATACCGTGTGTGATGATGCAACACCTGCACTTTGTGATACAGCTATCGTGAATGTAACGGTAAATGCTACAAACGATGCGCCAGTAGCAATAGACGATAACGCTGCAACTAATGAAGATACTGCGGTTACTATCGATGTACTTGCCAACGATTCGGATATTGATAGTACCATCGATCCTGCTTCGGTAAGCATCTCATCAGCTCCAGCTAACGGAACCGTAACTATCGATCCTGCAACAGGAGAAGTAACCTATACACCGAATCCTGATTTCAACGGAAATGACTCGTTTGAATATACCGTATGTGATGATGCAACACCTGCATTATGTGATACGGCTATCGTGAATGTAACGGTGAATGCTACAAACGATGCGCCAGTAGCAATAGACGATAACGCTGCAACTAATGAAGATATTGCGGTTACTATCAATGTACTTGCCAACGATTCAGATATTGATAGTACCATCGATCCTGCTTCGGTAAGCATTTCCTCAGCTCCGGCTAACGGAACGGTAACTATTGATCCTGCAACGGGAGAAGTAACCTATACACCGAATGCTGATTTCAACGGAAATGACTCGTTTGAATATACCGTATGTGATGATGCAACACCTGCACTTTGTGATACAGCTATCGTGAATGTAACGGTGAATGCTACAAACGATGCGCCAGTGGCAACGGATGATAACGCTGCAACTAATGAAGATATTGCGGTTACTATCAATGTACTTGCCAACGATTCAGATATCGATAGTACCATCGATCCTGCTTCGGTAAGCATCTCATCAGCGCCAGCTAACGGAACGGTAACTATTGATCCTGCAACGGGAGAAGTAACCTATACGCCGAATGCTGATTTCAACGGAAATGACTCGTTTGAATATACCGTGTGTGATGATGCAACACCTGCACTTTGTGATACAGCTATCGTGAATGTAACAGTAAATGATGTTGAAAATCCAACGGCTAACAATGATAGCTATCAAGCTACAGAAAGCGTATCATTAACTACAGGTAATGTATTGGATAATGACAATCTATCAGATAACGCTACTTTAACTACGTTTGATAGCACTTCTGCTAATGACGGAACAATTGTATATAATAATGATGGAACATTTACATATACTCCTGCTGACGGATTTGTAGGAATTGACTCATTCACTTATACTATTTGTGATGATGATTTACCAACACCTACCTGTAGCACAGCCACTATTACCCTTACTGTAATTGCTTGTTTGAATGATGACAATCAAGATTGTGATAACGACGGATTAACAAATGGTGAAGAAGCAATTATGGGAACTGATCCTTCAAATCCTGATAGTGATAATGATGGATTGAATGATGGCATGGAAACTATGAATGGTTCTGATCCATTAGATGCGTGCGATCCTAATCCTGCTGCGATCCCAGAAGGAGATTGTGATGGAGACGGTATACCAAATGACGTAGAAGCAGGAAGTGATCCGAACAATCTTTTAGATACTGATAATGATGGAACACCAGATATTTTGGACTTAGATAGTGATAATGATGGTTTAGCAGATGAATACGAAGCTGGAGACAATCCTAACTCACCAATAGATAGCGATGGCGATGGAACTCCTGATTTCCAAGACACCGATGATGATAATGACTCTGTAGATACTATTTATGAACTGGGAGACAATTACCAATCAGACGGATTAAATGATACAGATAATGATGGTGTTGCTGATTATTTAGATACGGATGATGACAATGATGGAATAGCAACATCAGAAGAAAATCCTGATTCAAATAAAGACCATAATCCAAATGATGCTTTTGACAGTGATGGAAACGGAACTCCAGATTATTTACAAGCCAATACCGGTGTTAGTAATACTGAAGTAGGTGATGATTTAGAAGTGTACCAGCTTATTACTCCAGATGGAGATGGTGTAAATGATATTTTAGTAATAGGTAATATTGAAAAGTACCCTAATAATACTGTTAAAATTTACAACAGATGGGGTGTTTTAGTTTGGTCAACCAAAGGTTATAACCCTGCCTCTAATTATTTTGAAGGAGTTTCGAATGGTCGTGTAACGATATATACCGATTCAAAATTACCAACAGGTACGTATTTCTATGTAATTAATTATAACAATGGAACAGACAAACAAAAAGCAGGTTATATATATATAAATCGATAAACGGTCTTTATCGAAGCTTTAAAACTGTACATCTATATATAGATACCTCTGAGCAAGAATAGAAGAAAATAGTCGCTTTCAACTACTAATTTTAGTAAAAAATGAGCCACTAATTAAAACGTAAATCATGAAAAAAATCTATCTATTCATCCTCATATTAATCTATTGTGAATTAGGTTATACACAACAAGATGCTCAATATACCCAATATATGTATAATACGATCTCTGTAAACCCTGCTTATGCAGGGTCCAGAGGCGTATTAAACATTACAGGATTACACCGATCACAATGGGTAGGTTTAGAAGGTGCTCCTAAAACGCAAACACTTTCTCTTCACAGTCCTTTAAGAAATGACCGAATTGGTATTGGTCTTTCTGTTGTACATGATAAAATTGGCCCTACACAAGAAACCTATATAGATGCTATGGCTTCTTACACCATACCTGTTTCTTATGATGGAGATAAACTTGCTTTTGGTTTAAAGTTAGGAGGTCATTTACTCAACGTAGATTTTATGAAACTTAATCAATATACCACACAATTAGTTTCTGGTAATAATATTAACAATCAGTTTTCTCCTACTATTGGAGCCGGAATCTATTATTATAATGATAAATTTTATATGGGACTCTCTGTTCCTAACTTTCTTGAAACTAAACATTTTAAAGAATCTACTAGTTCAAATAATTTTATAGCTGAAGAAAGAATGAACTTTTATTTAATTACCGGTTATGTCTTTGACCTAGGAGAAGATTGGAACTTTAAACCTGCTTTACTTACAAAGGCAGTATCTGGTTCTCCTTTACAAATAGATGCTTCTGCCAACTTTTGGTTTAAACAAAAACTAACTTTAGGAGCTGCATACAGATGGGATGCTGCTTGGAGCGCAATTGTAGGATTACAAGTTAGTGATACTTTAATGTTGGGCTTTGCATATGATAAAGAAGTAACAGAATTAGGCAATACCGCATTTAATGATGGCTCTTTTGAGGTCTTATTACGATTTGAGTTTAATAAAGGTAAGGACAAAATTCTTTCACCCCGTTTCTTTTAAAATCTTTTAATTATGAAAACACTGAAAATAAAATTATTATACATAGTGCTAGTATTACCCTATTTTATATTTGCACAAAAAGTAAGTCTTAAAAAAGCGGATAAAAATTATCAATCTTTAGATTTTGGCAGTGCTATTAGTGATTATGAAAAGATTGCTAAAAATGGTTTAGAAGATTATAGTTTATATCAAAAGTTAGGCAACTCCTATTATTTTACGGCAGATCTTTCAAATGCTAAAAAATGGTATGAAAAGCTTTTTAAAACAGAAGAAAGTATAGATTCTGAATATTATTTCAGATATGCTCATACTTTAAAAGCTACTGGCAATTATGATAAAGCAGATGCAATTATGTCTCAATTTCATCAATTGAAAAAGCAAGCTGATAAAAGAGGACAATTATTTGAAAGTAATTTAGATTATCTTGAAAAAATTCATATACAATCAGGGAGATATGAAATAAAAAACCTTGATATTAATACCCCTCTATCAAACTTTGCTCCTACTTTTTATCATAATCAATTGGTTTTTTCATCAGAAAAAATGGCTGATAAAAGTTCAAAAAACAAAAAGGATGATAGACTTTTCATTGACCTTTTTACTAGTGAAATTATAAATGATGGTACTCTTAATTATCCCATCAAATTTTCTAACTCAATAAATACACAATATCATGAATCTACTTCAACTTTTACTACAGACGGTAACACCATTTATTTTACCAGAAATAACTTTACCAACAACAAAATTAATAAAGATAAAGACGGAACCATCAAACTCAAAATATACAAGGCCGTAAAGAATGGTAAAGGGGAATGGATTAATATTCAAGAACTTCCATTTAACAGCGATGAGTATTCAGTAGCACATCCAACATTAAACGCTGATGAAACTAAGCTTTATTTTGTATCTGATATGCCTGGTGGCTTTGGATTGTCTGATCTTTATGAAGTGACAATACATACAGATGGTTCTTTTGGAAAACCAAAAAACTTAGGAAATAAAATTAATACCGAAGGAAAAGAAACCTTTCCTTTTATGAGTAAAAATGGCAATTTATACTTTGCTTCAAATGGTAGACCTGGTTTAGGTGGATTGGATATTTTTGTTGTTAATTTATCAGAAGATATTTCTGCAGAAAGCATTTACAACTTAGGTGAACCCATTAACAGTCCGTTTGATGATTTTAGTTTCATTATAGATGATACAACAAAAAAAGGATATTTTTCTTCCAACAGACCCGGAGGAAAAGGAAAAGACGATATTTATTCACTGTGTGAAATGATGCCTATTGTGAAGCATCAATCCCCTCTAGAAGAAATAATAACCTCAGCGCCTGAGCAAGAAAAACAAGCAGAAACAGTTGTTAAAAAAGATACCGGCATACATGATGTTATCATAAAAGAAGATACATCTTCTTTTACACCAAAGCTGAATTTTAACCCTATTTACTTTGATTTTGCTAGATATTACATTCGGGAAGATGCACAACGTGAGCTGGATAAAATTGCTGCAGCCATGAAAAAAGACCCTACTATTAAACTAGAAATTCTATCGCATACCGATAGTAGAGCTACGCGTAAACATAATTTACACCTTTCTAATAAAAGAGCTTTAGCTACCATTAATTATTTAGTAGAAAAAGGTGTGGAAAGAGCCCGTTTAAAAGGTAAGGGCTATGGTGAAAATCAATTATTAAATGATTGTTATAACAATAAAAACTGTCCTGAAAATAAACATAAGTTAAACAGGAGATCTGAATTCAAAATATTTTATTAAGTATAAACCCTTTTTTAAAGTTATTCTTACTTAAAAAAAGGGTTTGTATAATTTGGTTTTGTAATTCCTCTTAAGCTATACACTATAAAATGATTTAATAAATCTTTGGTAGGATATTCTTCAAAGAGGTTATTGTGAATAAAAGCTATTTCTTCAAATCTTTTAAAAAAAAGATCACAAAAAAGATTCAAGTTTACATCATCTAATAAAATCCCTTTTTTTTCCGCTGTTTTTAAAAGGTTGTATATTCTAACTTTTACAAAGTTATCTCTAAAATCATTAAATACTTTATTGGCTGAAGGGTAGTATTTTTTTAATCCAAAAATAAATGAAGGTTTAAAATATACTAAACGTTCAAAGGCTTTTTGATACATTAAAATAATGATAGTTATAGAATCCTTTTCAGTATTAATTAAATTTTCTATTGCTTCATTATATTCACATATTAAATATTCAATACTTGCAGTAACCAATTCTTCTTTACTATCAAAATATTTATAGATAGTCTTTTTTGAAATACCCAATAAAGCAGCAAGCTCATCCATTGAGAACCTCTTGCTGCCAAATTGGGTAAATTTATTGGCTGCGAACGTAATAATTTGTTCTTTGCCAATCATAAAAAATCAACTAAAAAAACTAATAAAACTGAATTTTTATTTCCAACCACCACCTAACGCTTCGTATAAATTAACTACGCTTAGTAGCTGTTGTAGTTTATTGTCTATAACGTTTAATTCTGCATTTAAAGCACTTTGTCTTGCTGTTAAAAGATCTAAATAGTTAGCAAAACCGCTTGTTAATAATTCTTCAGAATTGTTTTCTGCATTACGCAAAGCTTCCACCTCTTTTTGTCTGTACTCAAACTTTTCGGTTTCTGCATTGTAGCTATATAGTGCATTAGATACCTCATTACCTGCTGTTAATAAAGTCTTTTTAAAGTTTAACAAAGCTTGTTCTTGTTGTGCTTTTGCAACTTCATGCTGTGTTTTAATTTGTCTTTTATTAAAAATAGGTTGGGTTAATCCTCCTACAAGAGTGGCAAATAAAGAGTTAGTATCTAACAACTTATCTATATCCAAACTTTGGAACCCGCCTGTAGCTGTTAATGTTAACGACGGATAAAAATTACTTTTAGCAACATTGGTCATTTCAAAAGCTTGAATTAACCCGAATTCTGAAGCCATTACATCCGGACGATTTCTTAACAACACTGCCGGAACACCAACTATAATATCTGATTCTAAGTTTTGGTTGCCTAAAACACCTCTACTAACACTACCTGAAGGTTTGCCTAATAAGAGCTTTAGTGCGTTTTCCGTTTTAAAAATAGCCACTTCTAAATCAATTTGTAACGCTTTAGCGCTATTGTACTGTGCTATATTTTGGTCTACTGCTACTTGTGTTACATTACCAGCATCTTTTAAAGCTTTAATAGTTATTACACTACTATCTCTAGCTGTTATTGTTTCTTTAGTGATTTTTAATTGTGCATCTAAAGCTAATAATTGATAGTAGGTTGACGCAATTGCTGAAACCAATTGGGTTTTTACAGCTTGATGCGCAGCAACACTTTGCAAATAGCTAGCTGCACCTGCACGTTTATTGCTTCTTATTTTTCCCCAGATATCTGCTTCCCAAGACAGGTTTCCTGAAAGTTCATATTGGTCTAAAGAAGAAAATAATGATCCAAACTGACTATTAGAAGACAGTTCTTGGTGCGTAGCTTGTGCTTTTACACTTACTGTAGGTAAATAACCTGCGTTACCTTGTTTCATGTAGGCTTCTGCAGCCGCCATTTGTTGTAAAGCCACACGAATGTCTAAATTATTTTGAAGACCTTCTTCTATATACTCTTTTAAATAAGTATCTGTAAACATATCTCTCCACGATACATCTGCCATAGACAAGCTGTCTTTGGGTAAGTTATCGGTTCGGTATAAATGTTCTGTTTCTTTTAACTCCGGACGCGTATAGTCCTTAGCTACAAAACAGCTTTGTAATGTAGTGGCCATTACCACTACTATAAGGGTTTTATTTATAATTGAATTCATAATTAAGCGTCTTTAGTTTTTTACAGTTTCAATAGCAGGCTTACTTGATACTTTTTCTTGTAACCATTGGAAAAGCATAAATAATATAGGAATTACAAATACTCCTAAAATGGTTCCTATTAACATTCCGCCAGCAGCACCAGTACCAATAGAGTTGTTTCCTTCGGCACCTACACCTTTTGCTAATACTAATGGCATTAATCCTAGAATAAAGGCAAAAGATGTCATTAAAATAGGTCGTAAACGCGCTTTGGCTCCATGAATAGCTGCATCAACAATACTTTCTCCTGCTTTTCTTCTTTGAAGAGCAAACTCTACAATTAATATGGCATTTTTAGCTAATAAACCTACCAACATTATCAAGGCAATTTGAAAGTAAATGTTGTTTTGTAGTCCAAAAAACTTGGTGCTTATGTAGGCTCCAAAAACTCCAAAAGGCAATGACAATACAACGGCTAAGGGTAATAGGTAACTTTCGTATTGTGCACTTAATAAGAAATAGACAAATAAAATACTTAACACAAAAATAAACGTAGTTTGGTTCCCTGCATTCACCTCTTCTCTTGTTAAACCAGAGTAAGCCACAGTATAATTGTTTGGTAATTTAGCAGCTTCTTCTTCTATAACTCTAATAGCATCTCCTGTACTAAAACCAGGGTTCGTTGCTCCTGTAATTGTAGTTGAATTGAATAAGTTAAAACGAGTTACAGATTGCGGACCATATACGCGTTTTAAACTTACAAATTGCGTAATAGGTGTCATTTCTCCAGTACTTGTTCTTACATACATACTGTTTAAATCATCTGCTTTTGCTCTATCTTCTGGCAACGATTGAATGTATACTCTAAACTGTTTTCCAAATCTTGAAAAATCTGAAGCATACACACCTCCTATATATCCTTGTAAAGTTGAAAATATACTATTTACAGGAACGCCTTTTTCTTTAGCTAAAGGCACGTTAACTTCCATTTCATACTGTGGATATTTTGTATTGAAAGCCGACTGTGCGTACTGTATTTCTGGATGCTTCATTATTGCCATACTAAACTCTTGGTTGGCCTTGTCTAAATCTGTAAACTCGCCACCAAACTTGTCTAATAAATTCACTTCAAAACCTGCTGAGTTACCAAACCCTCTAATACTTGGTGGTGAAAAGAATATTATGTTAGCTTCTGGTATGGTTGATGCAATACCAAATAATTTTCCTATGATAGCTTGAGAAGATAATGAAGGATCTTTACGCTCGCTCCAATCTTTTAATTTTAAAAACCCTATAGCGTAGTTGCTACCTGCACCACTTATCAAACTTCGTCCTTTAACAAAGGATAAGCCTACTGTCCCTTCCATGTTAAGGGTTTTTGCATACAAATCTTTAGTAACAGCATCGGTTCTATCTAAAGATGCTCCTGCTGGTAGTTCAATGTTTACAAATATAATTCCTCTGTCTTCATTAGGTACGAAACCAGTAGGTGTTGTTTTTGATGCCCAAAAAATTCCTACGGCTGCAATAATTAATAATACTGCCGACACCCATTTTTGTTTGTATAAAAATGCTAATGAGTTTTCGTATTTATTAATGGTTGCATTAAAACCTCTGTTAAAAACAGTATAAAAACGTTGTAAAGGATTTTTGCCTTTTAACTCCTCATCATGTTTATGTTCTTTTAACAATAAAGCACATAATGCAGGACTTAAGGTCAATGCGTTTACTGCAGAAATTAAAATAGCAATAATTAGTGTTACCCCAAATTGCTCATAAAACACTCCTGTTGGCCCAGAAATAAAAGTTACCGGAATAAATACTGCAGACATTACCAAGGTTATGGATACAATAGCTCCTGATATTTCATTCATAGCCTTAAGTGTAGCGCTTTTAGGATTTTTATCTTCATTTTCCATTTTAGCATGTACCGCTTCTACTACCACTATGGCATCATCTACCACAATACCAATAGCTAATACTAATGCAAATAAGGTTAACAGATTAATGGAATATCCGAAAACATTTAAGAAAAAGAAAGTACCAATAATAGACACTGGAACTGCAATTGCTGGAATTAATGTTGAACGAAAATCTTGTAAAAAGAGAAACACTACTAAAAACACTAATAAGAATGCTTCCATTAGCGTATTAATCACTTTATCTATAGAAGCATTTAAAAATAAACTAGTATCGTAAGGGACAAAAATATGCAACCCATCAGGTAAATTCTTTTCAATACCCTTTAACGTGGTTTTTACATTTTCAATAATTTCTTGAGCATTTGATCCTTTTGTTTGAAAAATTCCCATGAATACAGCATGATGCCCTAAACTTTCTGCATTAGAGGCATAAGATTGTGCATCAAGCTCAATAGTAGCTACGTCATTTAATCGTAAAAACTCACCATTACCAAGAGCTTTTATAACAATATCTCCATATTGTTGTTCTTCTTTAAAACGTCCGCTGTAGGTTAATACATAAGAAAAAGCTTCACCGTTATTTTCTCCTAAAGCACCAGCAGCAGCTTCAAGATTTTGTTCTTGTAATGCGGCTTGAATATCTGAAGGTATTAAATTATAAGCTGCAAGTTTTTCTGGCTTTAACCAAATACGCATTGCATAATCTTGTTGAGAAAACACACTTACATCACCTACCCCTTTTACACGTTGTAAAGCTGGTATAACGTTTATTTTTAAATAGTTTTGAATAAATGTAGCATCATAATCTTCACTATCTGTATACATAGACAGGAACATAAGTGCACTGGTTTCTTGTTTTTGTGTGGTTACACCTGTTTGTTTTACTTCTTGTGGCAATAACGGGTTTGCTCTTGCAACACGGTTTTGAACGTTAACCGCTGCAATATCTGCATCCATACTTTGATCAAAATACACAGTGATATCTGCTGTACCATTATTTGATGCTGTAGAGGTTATATAAGTCATTCCTTCTACACCATTAATTTGTTCTTCAATAGGAATGATAACACTTTCTAAAACCGTCTCTGCATTTGCTCCTGGGTAGGAAGCAGCAACTTTTATGGTTGGTGGTGCAATATCTGGATATTCTTCTATAGGTAAGCTGGTGATACTTATAACACCAAGCATTACTATAATTATAGAGATTACTGTTGAAAGAACAGGTCTTTCAATAAATGTTTTTAACATAATGTAGGGATTCTAGTTTTTAAATAATGTGGCTACTGGCTTTGTTACTTCTGTAAAAGGAACTTCTTTTGGTGTAATTACCATATCGTTTCTTAGTTTTCCTACACCAGATGTTATAATTTTATCATTAGGTTTTACACCTGTTTCTAAAACGTATAAATTGTCTACAGAGGCTTTAACCTTTACTATGGTGTTTACAGCTTTATTTGCTTCTCCTAACTTAAACAACATGATGTTTCCTTGTTGTTCGTAAGTAGCTGCTTGCGGTACAACAATGGCATTTTCATAAACAGTTGGTATTTGTATTTTACCACTGTTACCATTGGTAATAAGCTGGTTTGGATTGTTAAAAATAGCTCTTAAACTTACGGTTCCTGTATTTGGGTTTACTTGCCCAGAGCTAGTTTGAATTTTACCTTTTTCGCTATATGTAGTTCCGTTTGCTAAAATTAAGTTTACTTCTTGAAAATTCGATAACTTCTCATTTAGTGTCTTACCTTCTGCATTTTGCAAAAAGTTTAAATATTGGGTTTCATTTAAGCTGAAAAAAGCATATACTTTACTAATATCGCTAACTGTTGTTAGTGGAGTGGGATCGCTAGGACTTACTAAAGATCCTTCTCTAAAATTAATAGCGCCTACATATCCATCTACAGGACTTTTTATAGTTGCATACCCAATATTGGCTGTTACACTGCTGTAATTTGCTTTTGCTTGCGCTAAATTTGCTTTTGCAGTTTCTAACTGTACTGGACTTATTATGTTTTTTTCAACCAAAGGAATAAGTTTATCTACCTCAACCTGAGCTACATTTATTCTTGCTTTTGCCGCACTTGCATCTTGACTTAAAGATTGTGTTTCGAGTTTAAATAGAATTTGTCCTTTTTTTACTTTTTGTCCTTCATCTACTAGTACCTTTTGTATATAACCAGAGGTTTTGGCTCTTACATCGCTATTTACAATACCTTCAATTGTTGTTGGATATTCATTAAAGCCAGTTACTGTTGTTGGTTGTATTTTTGTTACCGGAAATGTAGCTGGAGGTGCTTGTTGTTTAGTTGTTTGTTCTTTATTAGCACAACTAGATAAAGCTATTATTGATAGTAATATTATTACTGAATATTGATTGATTTTTCTCATGTTGTTTGGTTAAATTTTGCTGTTCTTTTCTATTATTTTAGCTTTCAGTTTTTGTAGTGATTTTGTAGCTTCATCAAGAAATTCTATATAATCATCGTGAAAATCTAGGTCAAATTTTGAGGTTTCTTCTATAGTTTCTGATTTATTAATACAGTTTTTATAATCTCTTATTTCAAGATGTAATTGTTTTTGATTATCCCATGCTTCAACCATTTCATCTATACTTTGTAAAATGCTATCCTTATTAATGATATAATATTTCTTTCTATCACCAATTTTTGTGAAATACACAATCTTTTTTAAGTCTTGTAAATGGTTTAAATGTGTTGAAATTGTACTTTTACTAGCACATAAATCTCTTACTAAATCATCAAAAGTCGTCCCTGACTTTCCTTTAAGGATTATATAAGCTTTTATTTGAGCTGCAATTGGAGCCAATTGCTCTTTACTTTCTAATAAAACTCCTAACTTTTCTATTAAAGCTCTTTTTTGACTACAAGTGATCATCTTATTTTAAAAATTTAGTCAAAAATACACTTAAGTTCGGAACAAACCGAACCAAACGAAGTTAAAGAAATGTTAAATACTTGTAAAAGTAGTCTTAAAAACTATTTTAACTTATTTTTAAAGAAGTCATACTCAATGAACCTGCTAATAGTTTATCATTAAAAAGCTGTACAGTTTCATTTTTTTGTTGAAGTCCTAATGCATAGAGCAAAGGCAAATAATGATCTGGCGAAGGAATTGCCAATTGAAAGGCTTTAGACTGCTTTTCATAATTAATTAAAGGGTTATAATTACCCTCTAACAAATATTGGTTTATGGTTTCATGAGCTTCTATAGCCCAATCATAGCCATAATTATCTTTATTAAAATTCTTCCAATCTATCAATCTTAAGTTATGAATGATGTTTCCGCTTCCTACAATTAAAACACCTCTGTTACGTAACGAGCGTAATTGTTGTGCCAATTCAAAATGATAACGTGTATTTTGAGAATAATCTATACTTAGTTGTATAACAGGAATATCTGCCTTAGGAAATAGATGCTTTAAAACCGTCCACGTACCATGATCTAATCCCCAGTCATGATCTAGTTCTACTGGTGTAGGATGTAAAATACTTTGAGTTTCTAAGGCTAATTCTGGACTTCCTTTTGCGGGATATTGTTGCTGATACAATTCTTGAGGGAATCCGCCAAAATCATGAATTGTTTTTGGAATTTGCATTGCAGTAACCTTAGTTCCTTTGGTATACCAATGTGCCGAAATACATAAGATGGCTGTTGGCTTGGGCAATGTTTTTGAAATGTTTTGAAATCCTTTTGTAAATTGATTTTCTTCTATTCCGTTCATCGGGCTACCATGACCTAAAAACAATACTGGCATGGTGGTTGCTGAAACAGGAAAAAAAGCTGTTAGTTTTTTTAAATCGTGTAATGTATTCATACTCAAATTTAGAGAAGCTAGCCCTATGAGGTTTAAAAATTGAGAACGTTTCATGGGTTGTTAATTGATACTTGAACACACCCTATAATGGGGTGTGCTCAATGTATAGTTTTTAAAACTGCAACGCAACTGTTACATCAAATTCATCATGAATAGCTTTATCTTTTAAATTATCAAAGAAACTAGATGAGCCATATTTTATATCGTATTTGGTTCTATCTACTTTTAACGAAGCTGTTGCATTGTTTTTAGAAACCACCATATCAAAAGAAACAGGGTGTACTTTGTTTTTAATAGTTAAGTTTGCAGTAACTGAGTAAGTATTGTTTTCTTTTTTTTGTACGTTGGTATATACTAAGGTAGCTGTAGGATGTTTTTCAGTACCAAAGAAATCATCTGATTTTAAATGACCTTCTAGTTTTTCTTTATACTCACCAGACAAATCAGTACAAACAATTGAAGACATATCTATTTCAAACTCACCTCCTACCAACATATTATTATCAAACTTCAATACTCCAGATTTTAATTGTATAATTCCTGTATGAGAACCAGCTACTTTGTATCCTTTCCAACTAATTGTGCTACTTTTAATTTTTACTTCTTTTTCCTTTATTACCCTACTTGTAAAAGAAAATATAGCAAATGTGATTAAAAGTAATATTAAAATTTTTATTGTACTTTTCATTTTAAAAAATTTTAGTTAGTTACTAATGTTGCATATTTTTTTGCATTCGCATCAATATCTTCTTTGGTTGGATTATCATTCGCTCCAAAAAACACATGCATTGGCAACACTTCTGAGCCACAGAATTCAAAAGATACTGTAACTGATTTTAATAAATCTGATAACGAAACAAAGCTATCATAAGTTGTTTGTGTTCCACCTGTAGAAACTGATAAACGTATTTTTTTATTCTTTAATTTATCTCCATTAGGCCCAAAAGCCCAACCATAAGCTAAAACTTCATCCATCCATTTCTTTAACAAAAAAGGGGTATTAAACCAATGTAAAGGAAATTGAATAATAATATTATCATGGCTTAATAATAATTCTTGTTCTTTTTGAACATTAATTGTAAAATTTGGATACTCTTTATATAATTGATGTATGGTTACTTTATCATCATGTTTTTTTAATTCATTTATCCAAGATTTATTAATAACCGAATCTTCAATATTTGGATGTGTTACAATTACTAAATGTTTCATTTTCTTATTTTAAAATTTATACATCAAAAATATATATATTTGCTATACAAAAGTAATTACTATACTAAAGTATACTAGTATACTTTAGTATAGTATCAATAAAATATATGGAAGCAATACGTCAAATAGAAGAAGTTAAAAGATGTTCTGTACAATACATATTAGCATTAAATGACACCTTAAATGTTATTAGTGGCAAATGGAAATTACCTATTATAGGTAGTTTATTGTACGGTAAAAAACGCTTTAAAGAGCTAGAAAGGAATATAGACAAGATTTCTCCTAGAATGCTCTCTAAAGAGTTAAAAGATTTAGAAATTAACGGTATGATAAAACGTACCGTGTTTGATACTATACCAGTTACTGTTGAATATGAGCTTACAGAATCGGGTAAAACTTTTCATAAAGTGTTAGACGTAATGGTAGAATGGGCTGTTGAGCATAGAGAACGTACTTTAGACACAAATGAGTAAAGAGAGATATACTAACACCTTTCTCATAAAAACATTCATAAACTTGTAACTAAATAAACGATCTCCTATTCGCTAAACTAACAAAGATTAACCTTGATCTTGTCTTTTATATCTAAAATTCTCTATTTAGTATAAAAGTGTTTCTGTCAACTTATTGTAAAATAGAATAAATAAATAAAATAAAGAGCGATGTGCACAGCCTTATATTTTCTTCACGCTGTTGAGGCTTTTAATTCCAAAGAGAAACGAATAAAAAATAAAACACCAGAAACACATTGAAAATACTTTTAAAAATTGCTGGAAATTACACTAGTAAATTGACGATGGAAGCAAAGAGAAAAGGTTGAGAGCTATATATTTTTTGTTAATAAAAGGTCTATTTAGTTCGTGATATTTTTTTCTGATAGCTAAAAATAACTCTTTAAAGGGGTAATAAAGAATGTACTGTATTGGTAGCAAAAAACTACAAAGGCATTGACATTCAGAAAACACCAAAAAACAGAAGATATTTGTAGTAGCAATAAACTGGGTTTTGTTTTATGCGGATTTTTTTTACCTTTACCTACCTATAAATAGATAGAATGAAAACAAAAGAAAGAATAATACAAATTGCAGATAAATTACTTTTAGAAAGAGGGTACAATGCTTTTAGTTTCAAAAATATTTCTATAGAATTAGGTATTAAAACTTCATCTATTCATTATCATTTCCCTACAAAGACAGATTTAGGAATTGCTATAATACATAAACACGATATAGCATTAACAAATACTATTTTGAAATTGAAACATGAGGCCCCTGTTATCAAGCTTGAAAAATTAATTATTTATTATAAAAAATTAGCACTAGCTAATAAAGTTTGCATAGTAGGAGCATTAACATCTTCTGTAAACACATTAGATAAACAACTACAAAAAGAGGTTTTATCTTTTGCTAATAAAGTTATTGATTGGACACAGTTAATTATAGAAGAAGGTCAACAAAAAAAGCAAATAAAACAATTTTCAAACTCACACATAAAAGCAAAAATGATTATTGCAGAGTTAATGGCTTTTTTACAACTAACTAGAATAAGTCATGATAAAACATCCTTTGATGATATGACTTATTTATTAAAAGAAGAGTTATTAGTTAATAAAATAAACTTATGAAAAGAACATATAATTGGGAAGACCCCTTAGAAAGTGTAAAAGAAGGTCTTTTATTAAGCGGATTAGACTATATGGAATCTATGCATAAAGGGAGTTTACCTGTACCTCCAATTTTAAAAACCATAGATTTTAAAATACAAAATGTAGAAAAAGCCAATATTTCATTTGAGTTTATTCCTCAAACATTTCATTACAATCCTATAGGTAGCGTACATGGAGGAGTTATTACCACTGTTTTAGATTCTGCTATAGGTTGTACTATTCATTCTATGTTAGCGAAAGGTTATGGTTATACAACAGTAGAAATTAAGGTAAATTTTATTAAAAAAATCACAATTGAAACTGGAAAGATGATTACTGATTGTAAAATCATACATAAAGGAAGAACTACCGCTTTAGTTGAGGCTAGTTTAAAAGACAAACAAGGAAAAATTTATGCACATGCTGTTTCTACCTGTATGATATTTAAGATATAAATAACAAAACTAATGATTAAAGAAGCGTTTGAAACTATTTGTGATGATGGTGTTATTTTAAAAGGAGTTTTATTTATACCAAAACAACCTAAAGCAGTTATACAATTTAACTGTGGAACAGCTGTACCCAAAGAGTTTTACTACTCTTTTATAAGGTATTTAACAGAGCATAATTATTTATGTTGCATATGGAATTATAGAGGCACTAACTCCTCTGATAATCTAAAAAACTGTACTTATAAATATACAGATTATGGTATTAAAGATATGCCTGCAATAAAAAAATATTTACAAAAGAAATATGCTTCTTTACCTTTTTTATTTGTTGCTCACAGTGCTGGCGGACAACAGATAGGTTTTATAAAAAATTTAGAAAATGTAAAAGGTGCTATTCATGTTGCTGTATCTGCTGGTTATTATCCCAATATGCCTATAAGCTATAGACTAAAAGCATATTTTTTCTTTTATTTTTTTTCTCCATTAAGTGTTTTATTAACAAAATATGTTAAAGCTAAACCTTTTGGTTTAATGGAAAATTTACCCAAGAATATTGTATATGAATGGCGTAATTGGTTAGAAAAAGAAGATTATTTTTTTGATAAAAAATTTTATGGTAAGACTGTTCCCATAGGGCATTATCAAAATTTTAAATTTCCTATGCACGTTTATTACTCTGTTGACGATACAATATCTAATAAAAAAAACACACAAGCATTTTGGCGTCATGTAAAAAGTGAAAAAGAAATAACATTTACAAAACTAGTACCAAGTGAGTTTGATTTAAAAAAAATTGATCATTTTGGTTATTTTAAAAAAAACATGAAAAAAACTCTATGGAAAGAAATTGTTCAGAAGTTAGATAATTTTCTTAAAAAATAATAATCAAGATAATATATATTATTTGTTATGAAATATTATAAAAGTATTCAAGAAACACTTTTTTTTCATGGGATTACCTGTACAGAACCTTATTATGTTTCTTCGGGAAAAACAATTTCAGATTTTCCTATATTACCTTTCAGAATTGATTATTACTCTATTTTTATTTGTACCTCTGGTACAATTGAAATTGAGTTAGATAACACAATTTATGAATGTAAAAAGAATACATTACTAATTGCCGCTCCTTCTACAATGATCAAAATAATTCAATTAAAAGGAACATTTAAAGTAAAAGCTCTTTTTTTTGAAAAAAACTTCTTATTAAAAAGTATTTCAATACCCTATATTATTGAAAAAATGGGGCTATACCATACAACCTCACATAACAATCTATCTTTGGAAGAAAATCAAACACAAAAAATTTTAAGTCTTTTACAATATTTAGAAGAAAGACAAAAACAGCATGGAGCTTATGTTAAAGATATTATAAGAACTATTATTTTTAATATTCTTTTAGAAGTAGCTACACTTGTAAATATTAAAAAAGATAAAAGCGAAATTTTAAAAAATAAGCCAATAAACATTTATTATGAATTTACAACTTTAGTTAAACAGCATATTTTAAACGCTAGAAATGTACAATATTATGCTGACAAATTATTTATAACTAATAAACATTTAATTAGAGTTGTTTATAAAGCCAGTGGAAAAACACCACATCAAATTATTGACGATCATTTACTAAAAGAGGCTTATATTTTACTTAATGATTCTTCTATTAAAATAAGTGACTTAGCCTTTAGATTAAACTTTAGTAGTACTTCTGCTTTTGGACGCTTTTTTAAAAAACATACCACAATAACTCCATCAACTTATAGAAAAAAAATAGGATTAGGCAGGTAAAATTAAGTATACTTTTTGGGAATTGAAGGTTACCTACTACTTTTAAAATTCTTTCATTTTTGTTTTTTTAACAAAGTAATGACATGGACGATAAAAAAAATCTTAGCATTTTAAAGTGGGCAAATTTAATAATGATACTTATGATTGTTATTCATGATAGTGATCATATAAGACAAGCAATTTGTTGGAATTATAAAATACCTCTTTCAGTTTGGTTAGTTAATATTAGTGTTTATACACCTAGTATTATAGGGTTATATTTTGTCTACAAGAAATATAATTTAGCTACTACTACAACCATAATAAATGGGCTTTTGGTTGCTGTGGCATTTGCGAAAGTACATTTATGGAAACCTACAATACCTGTTTGGGGTATATGGAATAAAAATTTTTTTTTATTAGGTGTTGATGCTATTAGTTGGACAGTTTTAGTTGTAACTATTTTAGTAGGAATTGGAGTTTCTATGTCTGGAGTTTATGTAAAAGGAAGACAATCCATTATCCATGAATAGCCTGATAGCTTTTATCAAAAAAAAGTCTACAAGATATAGAATTATAATTCTTCTCTGTATCTCATTAAGTATTTATTCTATTTGGTTTTTTTTTGACAGTTTGCATAAGGGAGGAGACTTTACGTTAAACTACAATGGAAATGAGTGGGTTTACTCTAAAGAATCAAAAAAAATCAATCTAATCTATTTCGGATTTACAAAATGTAGATCTGTATGCCCCGTTACCATGTCTTATGCTCGTTTAGCTTTTAAAGAATTAAACGCTGAAGCCTTAGATGATATTCAATTAATATTTATAGATGTAGATTCTGAAAATGATACACCCCTAGATGCTTATAATTATGCAAAAATGTATAATCCATTATTTATTGGGTTAATAGGTACTCAAGAAGAAATACACAAAACTATTCGCCTATTTCCTGTAGGCTATTTGGAAATAAAAGATGAAAATTCTGATATAGGATATGAAATTGTGCATACTGATAACATATTCTTTCTAGATAATAAAGGACAAATTTTAGATTGGGTTAGTTCTCCAGAAAATTCAGAAGAGATTCTTTTAAAAATAAAAGAATACTTATAATAATTAAATCAAAAAATCATGAAACACAATTTATTATACTTAATTTGTTTTTTTACGACAGTTACTTGTGCCCAATTTTATGCATCAGGCTCTGGAGGTTATGCTGTTGGAACAGTAAATATGCTTATGGGGAAAATAGAGACAGAAACCTATGAAGAGGCTGTATATGGAAGTTATGGTGAGGGTTTTAACACACAACTGCGTTTTGGTTATTACTTTGATAAAACTTTTGGAGTAGATATTGGTTTTGGTTATTTACATGGAGCTGATATAACACAGCGAGATATTAAACTACCGAGTTTAGGACAAGAACTGTATATTAAAGGAAGAGGAAAAGCTTTTGGAATAATGCCAACTCTTGTTTACAGATATAATGATAATTTATATGGAAGAATAGGCCCATTGATAAAAGTTGGAGGAAAAACTGAGGTAATAGGAAATGCAAAAGCATTTTTACCCGCAAATACTTTACAAAATGTATCAGCTAATTCTACTTTGGATGTCGAATTTGTTAGAGATTTTAAAGGCAAAGTACCTTTAGGATTTACAGCTGCCATAGGTTATAAATATCATTTAAACAAAAAGTTATCAGTTTTTATTGAGGCAGAGTATTTTGGTATAAGTGTTAGAAGAGATAAGGCCACACTAGAAGATTTTAATGCTATTTTGGATATAGAAGGAATCGGGAAACAAGAGTTAACTAATCATGAATTGATTGCAGCTATAAACAATTCATCGATTTTGTCTTCCGATTCCAATATCCAAACTTTATCAATTCTTATTTCAGACGAAACGAATTATGTGGATAGTAGAAACAAAACAGATAATTCATTTTTAGCAGAAACAGTCCCTTATTCTTCTTTTGGAATCAACTTTGGGTTTACATACACTTTTGGAAAATAAAAGTAACATATTGATATTAAAAAAACTCGTTTTATTAACGAGTTTTTTATTTGTGTTTTATATATTTAGAAGTGCTTACACCTATTTTTTTTTAATCAACTAAACTCTTCTATGTTTTTATAATATAATAAAAGAGAAACTTCAGAAATATTATATTTTCCAGATTTTAATAAATGTTTGGCTTGTAATAATCTTATATCATTGATATGAGTACTGGCTGTTTTACCTGTTATTAAAAAAAGAAATTAAACACTAACCTAATTACGAACTTTTTATATCAAATAATATCAAATAATATCAAATAATATTACTGCCTAAAAACTACAAAACCTTGCAATCCATAAGGTTTGCAAGGTTTTAATACTAATTAATTAGTACTGTAGTGATCGCGACAGGATTCGAACCTGTGACCGTCTGCTTAGAAGGCAGATGCTCTATCCAACTGAGCTACGCGACCATTAAATCTATTATGTCGGGGTGGCAGGATTCGAACCTGCGACCTCCTGCTCCCAAAGCAGGCGCGATGACCGGGCTACGCTACACCCCGATTGCAACTTTTTGCGGAGAGACCGGGATTCGAACCCGGGCATCGAAAAACGATGACAGCTTAGCAGGCTGCTGCATTACCACTCTGCCACCTCTCCTTAACTACGTGAGTTAAAAATTGCGAGTGCAAATGTAAGGTTAGAATTCAAATCTTACAAGTATTTTTTGAAAAAATATTTATTATTCTGGGTACTCAACTCGTAAGTGATAGATATTCATCAACTTATTCTTTATAACTTTTTTTATTTTTTCTATTTCTCTAAACGTAATATCTGAATTTATAAACTGATTATCGTTTTTTTGTTTTTCAACAATTTTATCTATTAATTCATCTATTGCTTGCGCTGTAGGCTTTTTTAAGCTCTTAGAGGCCGCCTCTGCGGCATCACAAATCATTAAAATAGCCGTTTCTTTTGAAAAAGGAATTGGCCCTTGATACTGGAACTTTTTAATATTTACATCCGGGTTTTGCTCTTCTTCTTTTTTATAAAAATAATACACTAAACTAGTACCATGATGTGTGCGAATAAAATCAATAATTCTATCAGGTAATCCATTCTTTTTAGCTATTTCAACTCCTTTAATTACATGATCTAAAATGATACGAGCACTGTCTTTTGGAGCCAGATCATCATGTGGATTGACTCCTGTAGATTGATTTTCTGTAAAATACATGGGGTTGCTCATCTTACCTATATCATGATACAGAGCTCCTGTGCGCACTAACATGGAGTTTGCCCCTATTTCATTAGCTGCTGCCTCTGCTAAATTGGCAACTTGCATTGAATGCTGAAAGGTTCCTGGTGCTTTTTCATTTAGTTCTCGTAATAATTTAGAGTTGGTATTCGACAGCTCTAAAAGAGTAACATCAGAAACCAGTCCGAATACTTTTTCATAAAAATAAATAAAAAATACCGCTAAGAATGATAACAATCCGTTGGCTGCAAATAATCCAAAGTACATTAAATTAATCTTATCTGCATTTCCTTCTTTTATAATGGAAAATGCAAAATAAGTAATCATATAAATTAAGGTGATTTGCCCTATAGAAATAAATAAATTAGCTCTTTTATATAGTTCTGAAACGGTTAAAATAGTAACAATACCTGCAATAATATGCAAATAGATGAACTCAAAACTGTTAGGTACAATAAACCCTAAAAGTAACACAGTTAACACATGCGTAAACAATCCTAAACGAGCATCAAAAAAAGCTTTGAGTACAATGGGTAAAATACTTAACGGCGCCACGTATAAAAAATCCGGATTAGATTTTACAATAAGTGTTTGCACCAATATCATCAAAAACATGTTGAAAAAGATAAAGGTTACCCTATTGTTATCATCATAAATTTCTGGGCGATAACGCTGTAAAAATAGCAATAACATAAGCAATGCTAAAGCTACCAACACCGTATACCCAAAAACTATCCAGTTATAGTTTGATTGTGTCCATATTTGTGATTTAGAGGCTGTTTCAAATGATTTTAATATATTAAAACTTCTTCCCTCTACAATATCTCCTTTTAAGATAATCAATTCATCTTTTGACACCTTTCCTTTTGTTAAGGATAATGTTTTTAAAGCCTCTTCTAGCTCTTTTTGCGTAAAATCTAGATCAAATGTAATATTAGGTTGTAATATTTCTGATAATGTATTAAAAGTGTAGTTTCTACCATAATTGCTTTTAATACCTGTTAGATTATCTGTAATTATTGTTAAAATATCTCTGGATTGTGTAATCTTGGAAAAAGGAACATCCTCCACGGCATTTCCTTTTCTAATTACAATAGCAAAGTCTTTAGCTTCAACTTTATTTTTACTAGCTTCATCAATAAATCCATTTTCATATACCTCTTCTATAATTTTTCTTCCTTTTTGGGCTAGTTTATTTATTTCTCTTGTTGAAAGTGAGTCTGACGGGACTAACAAACTCATTTGTTTAGCAAATTCTTTGCTTACCTCCTCTTTTACCTCTTCTTTTATTACAAAATATTGTTTAGCCGATGCTTCAATTTCTTCTCTTTCCCTGGTTATTTCTTCTTCTGTTTTTTGAATAGCAAAATCAAACGGAGCGTATAAGTTTTCATATTGCCATGGCTTTCCTTGTGTAAAATCATACTTAAATTGTCCTTCTTTAGGAAATAAATACACAATGGCTGCTGCTGTAATTAAAAATAGCAACACTTTATATACACTAGCGTTATTTTTATATAATCTGTTAATTAATTTCTCCATTTAATTTGATTGAAAATGTAAATATAACCTTTTGGAATTATTTGAGTACTTGCCATAAAATGGTTATTTTCGCAAGAGATTTTTTAAACAAACAAACACTCAGATGAAAGAAGTAGTTATTGTATCGGTTGCCCGTACACCCATAGGAAGTTTTTTAGGAAGCTTATCAACTATACCTGCACCAAAATTAGGTGCCATTGCTATAAAAGGAGCTTTAGATAAAATTAACCTAAAACCAGAAATGGTTGAAGAAGTATTTATGGGAAATGTGGTTTCTGCAGGCTTAGGACAAGCTCCGGCACGTCAAGCTGCTATTTTTGCAGGTATACCCGATACGGTACCATGTACAACTGTTAACAAAGTGTGTTCATCTGGAATGAAATCTATCATGATAGCTGCACAGTCTATTGCATTAGGAGATGCTGATATTGTGGTTGCAGGAGGTATGGAAAACATGAGTATGATTCCGCATTACCAACACGCCCGTGTAGGTACAAAATTTGGTCCTGTAAAGATGGAAGACGGTATGCAAAAAGACGGCTTAGTAGATGCTTATGAGCAAGTAGCTATGGGTGTTTGTGCAGATGAGTGTGCTACAGAATATAAGTTCTCAAGAGAAGACCAAGATGCTTTTGCTGTTGAATCTTATAACCGTTCTACCAAGGCGTGGAGTGAAGGTAAATTTGCTGATGAAGTAGTTCCTGTCGAGATTCCACAAAGACGTGGAGAGCCTATTATTTTTGCTGAAGATGAAGAATACAAGAACGTAAAAATGGAAAAAATCCCTGCTTTGCGTCCCGCATTCACCAAAGAGGGTACAGTAACCGCTGCAAATGCTTCTACAATTAATGATGGAGGTGCTGCTTTGATATTGATGTCTGCTGATAAAGCAAAAGAATTAGGAATTACTCCAATTGCTAAAATTAGAGGATATGCTGATGCTGCTCACGAACCAAAATGGTTTACAACTGCACCTGCAAAAGCATTACCAAAAGCTTTAGCTAAAGCAGGAGTTTCTATTGAGGATGTTGATTACTTTGAATTGAACGAAGCCTTCTCTGTTGTTGGATTAGCAAATATGAAAATTTTAGGATTATCTGCCGATAAAGTAAATGTGAATGGTGGTGCTGTTTCTTTAGGACACCCGTTAGGCGTTTCAGGTGCAAGAATTATTATTGCTCTAACTTCTATTTTAAAGCAAAACAATGCTAAAATTGGAGCTGCCGGAATTTGTAACGGTGGTGGTGGTGCTAGCGCAATGGTTATTGAAAAAATATGATTTTTTAATTATTATTTATTAATGAAAGAGCAACTCTTACATCGAACAAGAATTTTTGCCCATAAAGGTGTAGATGTTGCTCTTCAATTACCTAATACTTATTTAGGAAACCATATAAAAGCACAATTAGTTAGAGCATCAACTTCGGTTGGTAGCAATTATCGTGCTGCTTGTTTGGGGCAATCAAAAAGAGCTTTTGTAGCAAAGTTGAGTATTGTTATTGAAGAAGTTGATGAATGTGTTTTTTGGATTCAATATGCTATTGACAGAAACTTGCTCTTAGATTCCGAGTCTAAAAATACACTTAAAGAAGCAAAAGAATTGACATCCATTTTTGTAGCGTCTAGAAAAACTATTTCCACTCAATTAAATAATAAATAATCAATAGAAATTCATAAATGTCTTACGGAATTTGTAATTTAAGTATTGTTCCCTTACGTATAGAGGCTTCAGATGCTTCAGAAATGGTTAACCAATTGGTATTTGGCGAACATTTTGAAGTACTGGAAAAAGATAAAAAATGGAGTAAAATCCGTTTAGCTTTTGATGACTATGAAGGTTTTATAGATAATAAGCAATACGAAGAAATATCTGAGGATATTTTTAATCAGTTAAACAACCAGAAGAAGCATTATGCTGGTGAATTAATTGATTTTATTACGGATAATCATCACAATTTAACGACCATTCCTTTAGGAGCTAATTTACCCTTTTTTAAAGATAAGTCTTTTCACATTAACAATACCCGCTATAAGTACGAAGGAAAAGTCAATAATAAAGTATTATCTAAATCAACTATTGTTGAAACAGCATATTTATTTTTAAATGTTCCGTATTTATGGGGAGGAAAAACTCCTTTTGGAATTGATTGTTCTGGGTTTACTCAAACAGTTTATAAACTTTGCGGTCATAATTTATTGAGAGATGCTAAACAACAAGCATCACAAGGAGAAGTATTAAGTTTTATTGAGGAGAGTGAACCAGGAGATTTAGCATTTTTTGATAATGAGGAAGGAATAATAACCCATGTTGGAATTATCATGAATGATTACAATATTATACATGCTCATGGTAAAGTGCGTATTGATAAGCTTGATCATAGCGGAATATATAATGTGGATACACATCAGCATTCACATAAATTAAGAGTTATTAAAAAAATGATATAAAAAAAACCGAAACTTAAAAGTTTCGGTTTTTTTTATATTTCTAAAGTTATTATTGCATTGACTTATATAAATCTCTATACTCCTTAGCTTTATCAGTCATTTCTAAAACTTCATACATACTCATTAAAGTTCTAACAGTATCAGGTGTTCTATTTATACCATCTGCTTTTTCTAAATATGGTAATGCTTCTTTATAAACTTCTTTTTGCTGTAATGCTAACGCATCATATTTTTTAAAGTTAGATAAGTTTTTGTTCATTTCTTCAACAATAGCTTTGTCTTTATCTAAAACAGCTACCGCTAAATTCATGTATGCATCTCCATAATCAGGCTTTAATTCGATTGCTTTTCTATAGAATTCTTTTGCCTCCTCTACTCTACCTTGGTTAAAGTTTACTACTCCTAAGTTGTAGTATAAAGTTGGGTTATTAGGATCTAAAGCTACAGCTTCATTCATTAATTTCCCAAACTTATCCATTTTACCAAGCTTAATGTACATATCAGCTTCATTTAATAATAAGTTTAAGTCTTTAGGATTTGCTTTTCTTGCCTCAGCTAAAGCTTCCATTGCCTCATCAGTTTTTCCTTGCTCTTTTAAAATTAAAGCAATATTTTTAACAATAGTAGCTGCTTTCCCTTCAGAAACTTGTACTTCTGGTTTAATATATTGACCAGACTTTACCATTAAATCTCTTTGAGATTTAGAAGAAAAACTCTCTACTTGACTTGTAGCTTTATTAGTTGCCACATACTGAGTTTCAACACCTGTATAACCAACTTTTCTCAACTCTTTGTAGTATTCTAAAGCTTTATCATAATCTTTTGCTTGAGTAGCACTTACGGCTGCATTAAAAGCAAAAGCAGTATCTTTAGGACTTAATTTATAAGTTAAATAAAAACTTTCTGCAGCAGCACCATAGTCCTTTTTATTATTATATAAATCTACAGCATTGTTAGATACTGACTGAACCATTTTATCTAAAACAGGACGTGCATCATTAGAATACTTATTACTTCCTGTTTTTTTCTCAAAATCAAATAATTGATTGAATGCATCTGCTGCTGCTGCATACTCTTTTTTACCTGCTAAAGCTTGACCTTTTAAAAAGTAAAACTTTGACTTATACTTATCATCTGCATTCGCAATTAGGCTTTCTGCAGAGTTTAATACTGAAATTGCTGACGCAAAATTATTATCCTTAAGTGCTTTTTCTGCTTCTTTTAATTCTTTTTTCTGTGCAAAAGAACCAACAGCTATTAATCCTAAAGAAAGCGCTAAAACTTGTTTTCTCATTTTAAAAAACTATTAATTATTAATTGTTATGTTAATTTTCGTTTGAACTGTTTTCAATTTCCGTGCCATTTTCCTCTTCCTCTTCTTCATGAATAACTTTTGCTACGGCAGCAATACTATCGTTATCTTTAATATTGATTAATCTTACACCTTGTGTAGCACGCCCCATAACACGCAACTCTTCTACAGCCATACGAATGGTAATTCCTGATTTATTGATAATCATTAAATCATTAGAATCATCTACATTTTTGATTGCCACTAAGTTACCTGTTTTTTCTGAAATATTCAATGTTTTTACTCCTTTACCTCCACGGTTAGTAATGCGGTAATCTTCTAACTTTGAACGTTTTCCGTATCCTTTCTCAGAAACCACTAAAATATTACTTTCCATGTCATTTACAGAAACCATACCTATTACCTCATCTTTTTCTCCTTGAAGAGTTATTCCTCTAACTCCAGATGCAGTTCTACCCATGGGTCTTGTTTTCTCTTCTTCAAAACGAATAGCTTTACCTGATTTTAAAGCTAACATTACTTGGCTATCACCTGTAGTTAACTTTGCTTCTAATAACTCATCCCCTTCTTTAATGGTAATTGCATTTATACCGTTGGCACGTGGACGTGAATATTGTTCTAAAGGTGTTTTCTTAACCTGACCTTTTTTAGTAGCCATAATTACATAGTGGCTATTGATGTAATCTTCATCTTTTAGATCTTCGGTTAATAAAAATGCTTTTACTTTATCATCTTGCTCAATATTTATAAGGTTTTGTATAGCTCTACCTTTTGAATTCTTACCTCCTTCTGGCACTTCAAACACACGCATCCAGAACACTTTACCTTTTTGAGTAAAGAATAACATGTATTGATGATTTGTACCAACAAATAAATGCTCTAAGAAATCTTCGTTTCTAGTAGTAGCTCCTTTTTGACCACGCCCTCCTCTACTTTGAACCTTATACTCATCTAAATTTGTTCTCTTTAAATAACCTGCATTTGAAATAGTAACTACAACTTGTGAATTTGGTATCATGTCTTCAATACGCATATCACCACCTGCATATTCTATAGTAGAACGACGCTCATCTCCATACTTATCACGAATGTGAGTTAATTCTTCTTTAATGATATCGTATCTTCTAGGCTCATTTGCTAAGATATCTTTTAAATCGGCAATTGTTTTGATAATTTCATCATACTCTGCACGTAATTTATCTTGCTCTAGTCCAGTTAACTGACGTAAACGCATTTCTACAATAGCACGCGCTTGAATTTCTGTTAGTTCAAAACGCTCAATTAATTTTTCGCGTGCTTCATCTGCATTTGAAGATGCTCTAATAATTGCAATTACTTCATCAATATTATCAGAAGCAATAATTAATCCTTCTAAAATATGAGCTCTTGCCTCTGCTTTTGCTAATTCAAATTTTGTACGTCGAACAACTACTTCATGACGATGCTCAACAAAATGATGAATTAATTGCTTTAAGTTTAACTGCTCTGGACGCCCTTTGACTAAAGCAATGTTATTTACACTGAAAGATGATTGTAATTGTGTGTATTTAAATAATTTATTAAGAACTACGTTAGGTACCGCATCTCTTTTTAATACATACACAACTCGCATTCCTTTTCTATCAGATTCATCTCGGATGCTAGCAATACCTTCTAGTTTTTTATCGTTAACAAGATCTGCAGTCTTCTTAATCATTTCTGCTTTGTTAACTTGATATGGTATTTCCGTTACGATAATACACTCACGTCCTTTCACTTCTTCAATAGTAGCTTTGGCACGCATTACTATACGTCCTCTACCTGTATGGAAAGCATCTCTTACACCATCATAACCGTAAATAATACCTCCGGTTGGAAAATCAGGCGCTTTAACGTGTTGCATTAACTCGTCAATCTCTATATCTCTATTATCAATATAGGCAATAGTACCATTAATAACTTCAGTTAAGTTATGAGGAGCCATGTTAGTTGCCATACCAACCGCAATACCTGATGCTCCGTTTACCAATAAGTTTGGTATACGTGTTGGTAATACAGTGGGTTCTTCTAACGTATCATCAAAGTTTAGTTTATGATCAACAGTATCTTTTTCTATATCAGACAGCATTTCTTCTGATATTTTTTGCATTCTAACCTCAGTATAACGCATTGCTGCTGGACTATCACCATCAACCGAACCGAAGTTACCTTGACCATCAACCATCATATAACGCACACTCCAATCTTGTGCCATACGTACCATAGAATCGTATACAGAAGTATCTCCGTGCGGATGATACTTACCTAACACCTCTCCTACTACTCTTGCAGATTTTTTATAGGCTCCTGTAGATTTAATTCCTAATTCATGCATTCCGTACAATACTCTTCGGTGTACCGGCTTTAATCCATCACGAACGTCTGGTAATGCTCTGGATACAATAACCGACATCGAATAATCGATGTACGCAGATTTCATTTGCTCTTCAATATTAATCGGAATCAACTTTTCACCGTCTGCCATATATCTCTTTTTATAATATTAGTACTCATTTTCGTTAAAAAAGTGAATTCTATTATCACATAAAATTCACTTTCAAAGCCGCAATTAAGCGATATTTTTTAAAACATTGCAAGATATAATTTTCATGAAAACCACCAAAGTATTATTTACATTAATTTAAGGCTAGTTATTAACAATTTACACTGGTTTTTAACAGATTCTTGGTTCATATTGTTCCTTTTTTATACATAGACAATATGTCAGCAGATTTAACTGGCACTCTTTTTGCTTTTTTAATAAAATTCTCATTAACTTTACACAGAACGATAGAAATTAAGCATATGGACGATAATTTTTCACCAGAAGTAAGAGATGTTATTACTTTTAGTAAAGAAGAAGCCTTACGTTTAGGTCACGACTTTATTGGAACAGAACATCTTTTATTAGGATTAATCAAAAGAGGCGATGGAAAAGCTATAGATATTTTAAACTCGTTTGATGTTGATTTAAACTTGGTTAGAAATAAACTTGAAAGGCTAAATCCATCTGAACTTACTTTAGAAACCAAAAACAAAAGAAGCTTACACCTTACACGTCAAGCAGAAAAAGCAATAAAAACAACCTTTTTAGAAGCTAAGTTATACCAAAGTGATGCTATTGATAGTGCTCATTTGTTACTTTGCATATTGCGTAATGAAAATGACCCTACTACAAAACTTTTGCAAAGGTATGACCTAGATTATGATCAAGTAAAAGCTATGTATAAAGATTTACATTTAGACGAAAGAGACTTACCAATTAGTCCAACAGCAGAAACATCAGGTGATGATTTTGAAGATGATAAAGGCAATCCGTTCGAGCAACAACCTCAACGAAGCAAACAAGCTAAAAAAACTAAAACTCCTGTTTTAGATAATTTTGGGCGCGATTTAACTGCTTTAGCAGAAGCAGGAAAATTAGACCCTGTAGTTGGACGTCAAAAAGAGATTGAGCGTGTTTCTCAAATTTTAAGTAGACGTAAAAAGAACAATCCAATGCTAATTGGTGAACCTGGAGTAGGTAAATCTGCCATAGCAGAAGGTTTAGCCTTACGCATCGTAAATAGAAAAGTATCAAGAATACTATTTGATAAACGAATAGTATCTCTTGACCTGGCTAGCTTAGTTGCTGGAACAAAATATCGTGGTCAGTTTGAAGAGCGCATGAAAGCTCTTATGAATGAACTTGAAAAGAATGATGATATTATTTTATTCATTGATGAAATTCATACCATTGTAGGTGCAGGTGGTGCTACAGGTTCTTTAGACGCTTCTAATATGCTAAAACCTGCTTTAGCACGCGGCGAAATTCAATGTATTGGAGCTACTACTTTAGATGAGTACAGAACAAACATTGAAAAGGATGGAGCATTAGAGCGTCGTTTTCAAAAAGTAATTGTAGACCCTACTTCTGTAGAAGAAACCATTCAAATTTTACATAACATAAAAGCTAAATACGAATCACATCACAATGTAACATATACAGATGAAGCTATTGAAGCTTGTGTAAAATTAACCAATCGTTATATGACAGATCGTTATTTACCAGACAAAGCTATTGATGCTTTAGATGAAGCAGGATCTCGTATTCATATAACAAACATTGTTGTACCACAACAAGTATTAAGTTTAGAAGCGAAACTTGAAGAAATTAGAGAGCGCAAAACCAAAGCAGTTAGCGGTCAAAAATACGAAGAAGCAGCTAAGCTACGTGATGATGAAAAGAACATGGAAGCTGCTTTAGAATCTGCTCAACGCCAATGGGAAGAAGAATCTAAATTACACAGAGAAACAGTGACTGAAGATAATGTTGCAGAAGTAGTTTCAATGATGACAGGTATTCCTGTAAATAGAGTTGCCGAAGCAGAAAGCCATCGTTTAGCAGAATTACCAAACCTAATTAAAGGAAAAGTAATTGGTCAAGACGAAGCTGTCACCAAAGTAGTTAAAGCCATTCAGCGTAACCGTGTAGGATTAAAAGATCCTAATAAACCAATTGGTTCATTTATTTTCTTAGGTTCTACCGGTGTTGGTAAAACACAATTAGCAAAAGTATTAGCTCGTGAATTATTTGATTCTGAAGATTCTTTGATTAGAATCGATATGAGTGAATACATGGAAAAATTTGCCATTTCTCGTTTAATTGGTGCACCTCCAGGATATGTAGGCTACGAAGAAGGTGGACAATTAACTGAAAAAGTAAGACGTAAACCTTATTCGGTTGTTTTATTAGACGAGATTGAAAAAGCGCATCCTGATGTATTTAACATGCTGCTTCAAATTTTAGATGATGGACATATTACTGATAGTTTAGGTAGAAAAATTGATTTTAGAAACACTATTATAATTATGACCTCAAACATTGGAGTTCGTAAGTTAAAAGACTTTGGTGGTGGTGTTGGTTTTGGTACTGCGGCTAAAAAAGAACAAGAAGATGCCAATGCTAAAAGCATTATTGAAGGTGCGTTAAAGAAATCGTTTGCTCCTGAATTCTTAAACCGTATTGATGATGTTATTATTTTCAACTCTTTAGAAAGAGAAGATATTCATAAAATTATTGATATTGAATTAAAGAAACTACTTAATCGTATTTCTGATTTAGGTTATACATTAAACTTAAGCGAAAAAGCTAAAGATTATATTGCTGATAAAGGCTTTGACAAACAATACGGAGCAAGACCTTTAAAAAGAGCTATTCAAAAATATATTGAAGATGCTTTAGCTGAAGAAATTGTAACCGCAAAACTAGATGAGGGAGATACCATTTTTATGGATTTGGATGAAAAAGCCAATAAACTCACCATAAAAATTGAAAAAGGTGAGAAACCTTCAGAAACCAGAACTGAAATAGAAGAATAATTCTTAAATCCCGAGTTAAAACTCGGGATTTTTTTTGTTGGTTATCAATACAATACCTATCATTTTTGCATACCTCCATAAAATTTAGTAAATTTGCAGTCTATGATGTTTTCAATCCACGAGAAAAAAAACCAACGCGTATTTACTTTTTATTATTCGGTTTTCAGAAACCAATCTAGCAAATTCGTTCCTCCAGGGTCGTAGTTTCATATAATCCAAAAGAGAATATCTAAAATTTACCTCTGTTGTTAGTTTAACAACAGCACTTTTTATCATTCCCTTAACTTATTTTTTTAATCCCGAGCGGTTTTAAACCGTATTCGGCTAAACTATTTTTATCTATATGAAACTTTTATATATCAAAAGAAAAACAAGAACAGAAAAAAGATTTACTCCCAAAATGGGAAAACTTATTACAAATGTAACCTATATAAAAAAATACCTTTTAGGCTTTCCTATTAAAACTTTACACAAGTATAGAGAAACCTATTATGGAGAAGTTAAAAACTGTGACGATTGTCATTTATTTATTTAGTGTATGGAGATAAAAACCTATGATGCATTTAATCGCATTACCCCTTTAGAAATAGAACGTGTTGCTAACTTTTTATTTCATCACTTAGAAGAATATGGTGATAGCAAATCTGCCATTACCAAAGCTATAAACTATGCCGCCAAAGAAAGAACAGGTCTTGGCGGTTATGTATTTACTATTGAAAATAATAACCAAATTATTGCAGCTGTTGTTATTAATAAAACTGGTATGGATGAATATATACCCGAAAACATTTTGGTGTATATAGCCACCCATAATAGCTACAGAGGAAAAGGTTTAGGTAAAAAAATAATGAAGCATGCAATTGATTACACACAAGGAGACATTGCTCTTCATGTTGAAAAAGACAATCCTGCTAAGTTCTTATATGAAAAGTTAGGATTTACGAATCCGTATTTAGAAATGAGATTAAAAAAAGAAAACGTATGAGGCAACTAAAAATTACCAAACAAGTTACTAATAGAGAAACCAAATCTTTAGACAAGTATTTACAAGACATTGGTAAAATAGATTTAATTACTGTTGATGAAGAAGTTGAATTAACTCAACGTATAAGAAAAGGAGACCAACAAGCTCTTGACAAATTGGTAGGTGCTAATTTACGTTTTGTCGTTTCTGTTGCTAAACAATATCAAAACCAAGGGTTAAAACTTTCCGATTTGATTAATGAAGGAAATATCGGTTTAGTTAAAGCTGCAAAACGTTTTGATGAAACTAGAGGTTTTAAATTTATTTCATATGCTGTTTGGTGGATTCGTCAATCAATTCTTCAGGCATTATCTGAGCAAGCACGAGTTGTGAGACTTCCTTTAAACAAAATTGGTAGTATTAATAAAATCAACAAAGCCGCTGCTCGATTAGAGCAAGATAATGAGAGAATGCCAACTGCTGAAGAAATTGCTTCAGTTTTAGATATGACTGTTACCGATGTTAAGCAATCTATGAAAAATGCAGGAAGGCATTTATCTATGGATGCTCCTTTGAGAGATGGTGAAACTACCTCAAATCTTTATGATGTTTTAAACACAGGCCAATCTCCTAAACCAGACAATGAATTGATTAACGAATCTCTTCAGATAGAAATAGACAGAACTTTAGAAACCCTACCTCCTAGAGAAGCAGATGTTGTAAAACTATATTACGGATTAGGTAATACAACAGCCATGAGTTTAACTGAAATTGGAGAAATTTTCGACCTTACTAGAGAAAGAGTAAGACAAATAAAAGAAAAAGCTATAAGACGATTAAAACACCGATCAAAAGTAAAGGTATTAAAATCATATTTAGGATAAATGTTTAATTAAAAATTTAAGAATTATGTTAATAGTACAAGTCAAAGAAGGCGAAAATATAGATAGAGCCATTAAGAGATATCGTAGAAAATACAGAGACACAAAGCTTTTAAAAGAAATTAGAAACAGAAAAGAATACACAAAACCTTCTGTTGCAAGAAGAGAGCAACTTAAAAAAGCACAATATAAAGAACAATACCTTTTAGAACAGGAAAAATAGTAAATGGCAGAATTAATTATTCACTCTGAAAGAATAAAAAGTAACATTAAAGAATTAAGTAATTTTTTTAAAAATAATAATATTGAATGGAGTTTAGTTACCAAAGTATTTTCTGGAGATAAAACTTTCCTAAAACACATATTAACTAAAGATGTTATTGAAAATATCAGTTCAGTAGGGGACTCTAGACTCACAAGTTTAAAAAATTTACGCCAAGTAAATCCCGATATTAAAACCATTTACATAAAACCTCCTGCTGAAATGTATGCTGATGATATTGTAAAGTTTGCAGACATCTCTTTAAACAGCTCATTATCTACCATTAAAGCTTTAAATAAAGCCGCTAAAGAACAAAACAAGCTTCACCAAATAATTATAATGATAGAGCTTGGAGAATTACGCGAAGGTGTAAAAAGAGATAATATTTTACATTTTTATAAACAAGTTTTTGAACTATCAAATATTGAAGTAATAGGGATAGGCTCAAACTTAGGATGTATGTATGGAGTTGAACCTACTTATGACAAATTATTACAGCTATCTTTATACAAAGAATTGATTTCTTTAAAATTTGAAAAGGATTTAAAATATATTTCTGGTGGATCTTCTATTACCTTACCTTTAATAGACATTAAAGAAACACCTAAAGAACTAAATCATTGTAGAATTGGAGAAACTGCTTTTTTTGGCATAAGTCCGTTAAATAACAAGCCTTTTAAAAATCTTTTTACAAATACTTTTGAATTTTATGCAAATATTATTGAGTTAGAAGAGAAAAAAATTGTACCAGATGGTAATATTAGCAATGCTAGTATTGGCCATACTTCTGAGGTTGATAATACAAACACATCAAAAACTTCTTATAAAGCTATTTTAGATTTTGGAATGTTAGATATTGATAAAAGTGATTTAGAAACAGATGATACTAACATTACTTTTGTTGGAGTTACTTCTGACATGTTAGTGATTGACATTGGTAATAATAAAACTAAAGAAGGAGAACCTAAATATAAGGTAGGTGACAAAATTAAATTTAAACCCAACTATATGGGCGTTGCTAGGTTATTAAATTCTAAATTTATTGACAAAATATATGCAAATCAACTTTAGGTGTATATTTTCACTAAGTAACATAGGTATTTCATAGCTTTGCAAGCATGAATTATTTGAAAAATGCAGTTTAGATTAATTTTTCTTTAAAGACTTTTTCAAATAAAAACTTGAAAAGCATAAACAATAGAGAACCCATAATAGCACCAGCCACATAACCTGAGGCTACATCTATTGGGTAATGAACTCCCAAATAAATTCTACTAAACCCAAATACTAAAGGAAAAAGCAACAGAAAATAAATATATTTATATGTTTTTCTTAATAAAAGAATTACAAATACTGTAAAAGTTGTAGAAGTAGCCGCATGTCCCGACCAAAAACTTAGTCCTCTTGGTTTATACGTAAACTCGCGTAAAAAAGAAGTTAGTTCTGGTGTGTTACAAGGACGTAACCTACCTATATGATTTTTTACTAGGTTTGTAATCTGGTCAGAAAAAGCAATTAATAAGGCGATAAATAAAAAAACAAAAATGGTTCTTTTAACCCCTAATTTTTTATAAATAAAAAATAATATAATAATGTATAACGGAATCCAATTAAGCTGATTGGTTATAAAAAACCAAAGCGAATCCCATTGTTCATTTCCTAAATTGTTAAGATAAATAAGTAATTCTTTATCTTTTGTTAAAATTGTATTTAAAAAACTATTTTCCAACTTTTAATATCTCTATTTCAAAAATTAAATCGGTGTTTGGGTCTATAATAGGCGGTCTTCCTACCGATCCATACCCTAAATAACTAGGTATAAATAGTCTAGATTTTTCTCCTTCAGCCATTCTAGAAGCTCCTTCTTTCCATCCTGCAATTAACGGATCTTTATTAATAGTAAAAACAAACGGTTTTTCTTTACTAATACTTGAATCTATTTTCTTACCGTCAGCTGTATATAAGGTATAATGCACTGTTGTAGGTATAGCCGGATTTACTTTTTTACCGGTTCCTTCTTGCAAAGTAAGAATCTTTAATCCTGATTCTGTTTTAAAAGCTTCTGCAATGCCCATTTTTTCTTTGAATTTATTTTTAGCAATTGCAAGCTTTCTTTTATACTCATGTCTTCTTGCTTCGCTATTATTTAGTTCAAATTGAAAAACTGTTGGGGCATCAAACTTTTTTGCTTCCGAACCAATTCTAATTATTTCAATAGCTTTAATATAGTCATTTTGCTGAATACTATCTACCACTTCTTGCCCAAACTGAACTTGACCAAACACCGAATGCCTACCATTTAACCAAGGCGCTTCATTAATAGTGATAAAAAATTGACTAGAATTAGTATTTGGTCCTGAGTTTGCCATTGACAATACTCCTGAACCGTCGTGTTTTAACAGTAATTCTCCTTCTTCATCCATAGGAAATTCATCATCAAAGCGATAACCCGCATTCCCTCTTCCGGTACCTGTTGGATCTCCTCCTTGAATCATAAAATCTTTAATAACCCTATGAAATTTGATTCCGTTATAAAAAGGAATATCTTGATTTTCCGCAGGTAACTTAGGATTATTCCCTTCTGCTAAGGACACAAAGTTTGCAACCGTCATAGGAACATCCTTCTCGTGAAGTTTAACTAAAATATCACCACGATTGGTTTGAATATCAGCATATAAACCGTTACTTAACTCTGGATATTTAACCGATTTACATGCTGATAATACTAACGATAAAACAATTAATAATTTAATTGATTTTACCATTCTTATTTTACTTCTAATAATTCAACTTCAAAAATTAATGCTGAAAAAGGCTTAATTTTTTCGCCTCTTTGTTGAGCACCGTATGCTAACTCTTGAGGAATAAAGAACTTATATTTTGCTCCTGGTTTCATTAACTGTAATCCTTCTGTCCATCCTTTAATTACTTGAGATACCCCAAATTCTGATGGCTCTCCACGATCTACCGAACTATCAAAAACAGTACCATCTAATAATGTACCATGGTAGTGAACTTTAACTCTGTCAGTAGCCTTAGGAGCTTCTCCATTTCCTTCTTTTAACACTACATATTGTAATCCACTTTCTGTAGTAATTACACCATCTTTAGTTTTATTTTCTGCTAAGAACTCTTCTCCTGCTTTTTTATTTTCACCAAACTCTTTTTCAGCTTTTTTAGCCATTTCCTCCTGTTTCTTCTGCATCATTTCCATTCTTTTCTTCTGAAAAAATGGCATGATTACTTTTCTTACATCTTCATGTTTAATTAACAAATTAGTAGAATCAATTCCAGCTAAATAACCTTGAATTAATACATCTTTATCAATATCATCTCCAAAATTAGTTTTTAACTGACTTGCCATATCTAATCCTATAGCGTAACTAACAGAGTCAATTTCGTTTTCTAATGAACTTTTTGTTTTTAATTGACTGTTACATGATACTACTACTAATCCTAAAGCAGCAATAGCTATTACCTTATTTAATTTCATTTGTGTTTATTTTTTTTAATGTTAGGGTACTTTTTATTGTTTGATTAATTCCAATTTTATTTCCATCTCCCGTCACTCCAAAAGCCCTGTATGATGGAATGACAAATGTAACGGTTTCTCCTTGTTTCATCAATTTTATTCCATCTTGTAAGGCCGGAATAAAATCTTCTTTATCTATTTTGTAAGTTCTCTCTTGCTGTTGATAAATGGTATTCCCCTGCATATCAACAATATTATATATTATAGTAACTACATCTTCTGCTTTTGGAAAAACAGTATTGAGAGTATCTTTTTTTACGTAGGTATACCAAAACCCTTTAGAAGATGCTTTATAAACTGTTACTGTATCTTTTACTAAATACGCTTCAATTCTTTGTTTTTCTAAAGTGTTTAATTTTTTATTTTCCTCAATTATCTCTTTATAAAAATTAGTGGTTGAATGTTTTTTGGGGCGTCTTACCAATTGTTCTTTACATGAAACAAACAACACCGTTAATAAAACAAAAAATATTTGCTTAATCATTATATGATGTTTCTAATTGTTTAACATACTTAGGTAGCAACGATTTAAATTTAACAACCGTTTCTTCTAAACTTAATTCACTTTTACCTCCTGCAGCATTATCATGACCTCCTCCATCAAAATAATTTCTAGCAAATTGATTTACAGAAAAACTTCCTTTAGATCGGAAAGAAATTTTAACAATTCCTTGTTCTTCATCTTCAATAAAAATAGCCGCAAAAACAATTCCTTTTAAAGAAAGTGCATAATTAACCACTCCTTCTGTATCTCCTTTCTCATAATTGAATTGCTTTTTTTCAGCTTGAGATAACGTTATAAATGCAGTTTTATATTCAGTAAGCATCTGTAAATTGCTCAATGCTTGTCCTAGCAACAATAATCTGTTATATGAATTTGCATCGTACACATTGCTATGAATACGATCATTCTCTGCTCCTTTATCAATTAAATCAGCTACTACATGATGAGTTCTGCTGGTAGTTGATCTAAAACGGAAGGAACCTGTATCAGTCATTATACCGGTATACAAACAAGTGGCAATATTTTTATCGATCAGATCAACATCTCCCATCATTTCAATAAAATTATAAACCATTTCACAGGTCGATGACATAGAGGTATCAGAATACATGTAAGTAAATTCATCTGGTTGTTGATGGTGGTCTATCAACGCAAAATCATTCTCATATACTTTTAACGTATTCTCCATGTCGCTGCCAACTCTATGTAAGGCATTAAAATCTAACAAAAAGATAATTTCTGATTTTTCAAGCGCTTTCACGCATTGATTATTTTGGCGGTCAAAGCGGTATACGGTTTCAGATCCCGGAATCCAATGTAAAAAATCAGGGTATTCATTAGGCATTAATACTTGTGCAGTATGCCCTTTTTTATCTAAATAATGTTTTAAAGCTAAGGTTGAACCAACTGCATCACCATCTGGATTTCTGTGTCCTATTACTACAATATTCCTTGATGTTTGCAAATAATTCTTTAACTCTTCTATGTTTTTTAAAATCATAAGCGGCTAATATACAATTTAATTAAAAATTTGTGTAATTTCGCGCCGATTTTGTGCAAGACTTGCTTCAAGATCAATTAAATTGAAATAACACAAAAGATGGCAACAAATAGAACTTTTACAATGATTAAACCAGATGCTGTTGAAAACGGACACACTGGTGCTATTTTAGAAAAAATCAACGCTGCAGGATTTAGAATTGTAGCAATGAAAAAAACTCAAATGACAAAGCGTGATGCTGAAACTTTTTATGCTATTCACAGTGAGCGTCCTTTCTTTGGGGAATTAGTAGAGTTTATGACTCGCGGACCAATTGTAGCTGCAATTTTAGAAAAAGATAATGCTGTTGAAGATTTTAGAACTTTAATTGGTGCTACAAATCCTGCAGAAGCTGCTGAAGGAACTATTCGTAAACTATATGCTACTTCAATTGGTGAAAATGCTGTTCACGGTTCAGATTCTGACGAGAACGCTGCTATTGAAGGTGCTTTCCACTTCTCTGGTAGAGAAATGTTCTAAATTTTAGATAGATTTTAAATTGATTAATAGAAAAACTCGCTAATATTTAGCGAGTTTTTATTTGCATAAAAGTTTTATTTGTATAGTTTAGCAGACGAAATAAAATGGAGTTCAGAAACCATTAAAAACGAGGTGTAACCGAAAAACCAAACGAGTAGGAAAAATAATTAATTGAATAATTACTATGAAATTAAAACTTTACGCTTTATTAATCATTGCTGGATTAGCTTTTTCTAGCTGTACCGTGAGACTTGTAGACTTTACTACTATCAGTTCTAAAAATGTAAACTTAGATTTAAGTAGAGCTGACGGAAAAAAAGTTAAGGCTAGCAAATCTTATTTCTTGGGCATTGGATGGAACATAAAAGATGCTTTAGATTTAGCTTTAGAACAAGCTGGTCAAGATTATGACTTATTAATTGATGGAGTAGTAAGATACAGTAGCTATCCATTCGTAGCAAGTGTTTCGGTTGAAGGTACAGCTGTTAGCACTAGAGCAATGAAAACTGCTATGGGTGAAGAAGGGTTTAATCAATGGTTAAAAGGTCAAAATGTTTTCGATCCAGCAAACCCTGTAGTTGAAAACGAAGAGTAATAATAATTACACAAGTTTTATTTAAAAACTCGCTAATATTTAGCGAGTTTTTTGTTGTATATATCTGTTTCTGTTTCATTATTTTTACCCTATCAAATAAATATAAATCTTACAAGATGGTTGGAATTATGAGTGCAATGCAAGAAGAAATTCAAGCATTATTAAATCATACAGAAAACACTAAAACCTATACCAAAGGAAAAAGAAACTACTATACCGGGACTCTTTTTGACAAAGAAGTAGTATTGGTGTTTTCACGTTGGGGAAAAGTAGCCTCAGCTACCACAGCTACACAACTCATCAATGATTTTAATTTAAATGAACTCATTTTTACAGGAGTTGCTGGTTCTGTAAATTCTGATGTAAATATTGGAGATATAGTGATTGGGAAAAATTTGGTTCAGCATGATATGGATACTTTTCCGTTGTACGAAACCTTTGAAATACCACTTTTACAAAAAACATTTTTTGAAACTCACCCTTTTAAAAGAGAACAATTATCAAAAGCAAGTCAAGAGTTTATCAATAATTACAAACAACTTATTTCTGAGAAAGAAGCAATAAAACTCAATATTCACAATCCTTCTATTTTTATTGGTGATATTGCTAGTGGAGATCAATTTGTAAGCAAGCCTGATCAAGTAAATTTTATCACCTCTAATTTAAATTCAGTTTTATGTGTAGAAATGGAAGGTGCTGCTGTTGCTCAGGTATGTTATGAATACGATGTCCCTTTTTCTATTTTCAGAATTATTTCTGATAAAGCCAATGATAATGCTTTGGTGGATTTTCCGCGTTTTGTATCTAAAATTGCAAGCAATTATTCTTTACAAGTATTTAAAAATTATTTTCTACTATAATTGGTACGGATTTATATTATAAAAAAACTCGCTAAAAATTAGCAAGTTTTTATTATTCTATGCAATTTCGACTTCTATCGAACAAAAACTGCTAAAGCTGCAGAATCTTCCGATTGGTTTGGCAATTCACTCTCAATTCCATTTACCCAAAGTTTTGCTTTTGAAGAATATCCATTGTTGAACCACTCAATTCCACAAACATAAACATCATCCCCAACAACATATATAGAATAAGGTCTAACATGATTACCTGTAGTACTCTCTAACATTTGAGGCACACCGTTTACCCACACCATACCGCTCTCTCTACTTGAATCTAACCTAGAACCTATTACATAAACATCTCCTTCATCTGAAACAAACATAGAAGAAGCTTCATAACGTCCAGTTTCATTGGTAACATTTTCTGGAATACCATTCCTCCATATAGTGGGAGTAAATGTAGTAAACTCCCCTCTATGCCCCAATACGTAAATATTATTATTTTTTTCGTAAATAGACTGAACAGATCTAAGATCAGATTGAAATGTTGGCTCAATAAGCTCTCCATTTTTCCACACCATATAATAATGATAAGACATGCTTTTTCCTAAAACATATTCATCTCCATTTTCAGAAACATAAACTGAGGTAGTTTCAATCGAACCATCTTCTATTCCAATTATATTTTGTTGTGAAAAATTTTTCCAAATTATTCCGTTATTTGAACCAGAATATGTGACATGCCCTGAAACATACACATTATTATCTCTTATAAATATAGAATTTGTTATTGCATTTTCTCCTTCTCTAGACAAAATTATTGGCTCACTATTTTTCCATACTATTGCAACTTGATCATCTATACCAAGATCAAAACCATACCCACCAACATAAACATCCTGTCCTGACACAAATATTGATGTTCCGTATAAATATTTGAATTCAAATCCTACATCTAACAGTTGAAGTTCTCCATTTTTCCATATAGCAGGTATATCTTTATCACCATCATTTATATATCCAACAACAAAAACATCAGGATTTACAGTTACCAAAGCTTCTGCAATTACTTCATCTACTTTAGCTATAATAATAACTTCTCCTCCTTTTTTAGCAGTCACTATCCCATCTGAATCTACTATTGCTATTTCTTCATCACTACTTATCCATTCAATACTCTTACCATTAATTTCCGTAATAACTTCAAGAACCTCTGTATCATCTACATTTAAAGTTATATTGGTTTTATTTAATTCAATTTCATTAATCGGTTCGGAAATTCTTTCTTCAGAACAATTAACAAATAGAAAACTTAGTACTAAAACTAAAGTAATTTTTAAAGTTTTTAATTTCATAGTTTTTAATTTTAAGATGCAAACATAAAAAAACTAAACCAGTATTAGCTTCTTAACCAACTCCTCTCCCATTTCTTCATTGATCATTTTCATAATCTTTTCTTTACCATAGCTTAATTCTTCTCGTAATACTGAAGATGTTAAACTTACAATTAAAGTTCCGTTTTGTAATTTAACCTCTTTAGTATATGACACTACTCCTGCGCCCATTAACTTTTCCCAAGCCTCTTGAATATGGATTTTTGTAAATCCTTTTTCAAGTTTATTTTCTTTGATAAAGTTTCCCATTAAATCTTTTATAGAAAAGCTATCATTTTCTCGTTTGGTCATTGGTTACAATTTAAAAATTTGGTACGGTTGGTTACTTTGCTGTAATACGTTTTCTGTTCTTTCAGAATGTGTATCTGTAATAAAAATCTGCCCTAATTCATTGGTGTTTACTAATGAAATAATATGCGACACTCTATTTTCATCTAACTTATCAAAAACATCGTCCAACAACAATATAGGAGTAATAGACAATTGTTTTTTTATAAACTCAAATTGCGCTAGTTTTAGTGCAATTAAATATGTTTTTTGTTGCCCTTGAGATCCAAATTTTTTAATTGGGTGTTCTCCAATTTCAAAGTTTAGATCATCTTTATGAACTCCGGCAGAAGTATATTGCAGTATTTTATCTTTCTCTAAATTCTGCTGTAATAAATCTTCCAAAGAGTGTTCGTGTAACTGACTTTTATAGCGTAAATTTACTTGCTCTTTATCGCCTGAAATTATTTGATGTTTTTCATTAAATATAGATACAAACTCTTCTAAAAAAGCCTTTCTTTTTTCATAGATTACAGTACCATAATTCACTAACTGCTCATCATAAACTTTAAGGTTTAGCGCATCAAAGGTTCTATTAGCCGCAAAATACTTTAACAACGCATTACGCTGACTAATCACCTTATTATAAGCAATTAGCGCTTGCAGGTATTTTTTATCTTGCTGAGAAATAACTTCATCAATAAACTTTCTTCGGGTTTCACTTCCTTCCACAATCAAATCTCTATCAGCAGGCGATATGATTACTAACGGGAATTGCCCCACATGTTCAGAAAACTTCTCGTAAGCTTTATCGTTACGTTTTAATACCTTCTTTTGTCCTTTTTTTAAAGAACAAACTATTTTTTCTAATCTATCACGCAACCAATACTCTCCTTCAATCATAAAAAAATCTTGATGATGTCTAATATTTTGACCAGCTATGGGGTTAAAATAACTTTTAGCAAAAGACAAATAATAAATAGCATCTAAAATATTGGTCTTCCCCACTCCATTATCACCTACAAAACAGTTAATTTTCTGTTCAAATTCGAAAGTTTGAGCTTCAATATTTTTAAAATTAACTAATGATATTTTTTGCAGATACATGAACAATATTATAATTACAAAAGGAAGCGCAAATTAACGAAAAATCAGTTTTTAAAATCCAATTAAAAAAACTATTTTTGTCGCCACTAATTTTAAAGCAATTATGGCAACATATAAGAAAAGAGGTTATAAACCTAAGAAAGAAAAGGTTGTAGACGAAGTTATTGATGAAACATTTGACGAAACACAAAGTACTACTGCAGAAGTATTTAATACGTTAGATGAAACGGCTAACAGATCTGAGCAATGGATTGAAAAAAATAGCAAGCCTTTATTTTATGGTTTAATAGCTATTGCAGCCTTAATTTTAGGATATTTAGCATATACTAAATTTGTAAGTGAGCCAACTGAGGTAAAGGCTTCAAATGATTTAGCATATCCAAGATCATTCTTTGACAAAGCACAAACTTCTGCAGGAACTGCTGCCGATAGTTTATATGTATTAGGATTAGAAGGAGGAGACGGAAAATATGGTTTCATAGATGTTGCTGATGTATATAGTGGTACTAAAGCAGGAAATTTAGCAAATTATTATGCTGGTATTTCTTACTTAAACATGAAAAAATACGAACAAGCTATTGAATATTTAGAAAAGTTTGATTCTGATGATGAATTATTAGGTCCAACTGCTTTAGGTGCTATTGGTGATGCTTTTGCTGATGTGAACCAACCTGAAGATGCTCTAGAATATTATGAAAAAGCAGCTAACAAAAAAGATAATGAATTTACTTCTCCATTATTTTTATTCAAAGCAGGTCAAATAGCTATGCTTTTAAAAAAATACGGAAAAGCAGAAGAGCTGTTTACAACGATCAAAAATAAATATCCAAAAACCGATCAAGGTAGAGATATAGAAAAATACATTAACAGCGCTAAATACGCTCAATAGAACATAATTCTTCGTCATTACGAGGAATAGAATGACGGAGTAATCTTTTTGAGATTGCTTCATTTCATTCGCAATGACTATAAAAAATGGCAACAACAAACTTATCTTATTACGATAAAAACACAATCCCAAATGCGAAAGATTTTCGATTTGGGATTGTTGTTTCTGAATGGAATGCAGACATCACCGGCAACATGCACAAAGGTGCTATTGAAACCCTTTTAGATTGTGGTGCTACGCAAGAAAACATTATTTCTTGGGACGTTCCCGGGAGTTTTGAATTAATATACGGATGCAAAAAAATGGTTGAAACTGAAAAGTTAGATGCAATCATTGCCATCGGAAACGTTATTCAAGGAGAAACCAAACATTTCGATTTTGTTTGTGAAGGTGTAACCCAAGGAATTGTTGATCTGAACATCAAATATGACGTTCCGGTAATTTTTTGTGTGTTAACTGATAATACCAAACAACAATCTATAGATCGTTCGGGAGGAAAATTAGGAAACAAAGGTATTGAATGTGCAGTAGCGGCTATTAAAATGGCGGCTATTAAAAATCAAAAAATCCATTCAAACAACATCGGTTTTTAACTACATACAGCTTTATAAACTAAAGAACCAAGAAATATAAACAACTAAATTTCTTGGTTCTTTTTCTTTTCATGATAGTTATTAACATTGCTTGACCACTTCTCTATAATTCAGTAAATTTGAGGCTATTGTTTTGGTGTGGTTTTTGAGCACAATTAACTAAACAATACTAGTATTTATGGCTATTTTTAAAAAAGAGAATAAAAAATTCGATTACAAACCACGTTATTACAAAGGTGAAGGCAATCCGTATGAATTTAAGCATAAGTTTGATGAGTTTCGCACTACCGTTGGTAAGAAAAAAAGCTTGAAAGGCAAATTTAATGATGCAATGGATGATTTAAAATCTTCTGGGTATCGTTTTAATAAAACCATCGTTATTATTGCCTTGATCTTAACGTTTATTTTCTTGTTTTTAATCGATTTTGACCTTTCAATATTTTTATCCAAAAATTAATGTCTGATATCATTCAATTACTTCCAGATCACGTTGCCAATCAAATAGCGGCAGGTGAAGTAGTTCAACGTCCTGCATCTGTAGTGAAAGAATTGCTTGAAAATTCTATTGATGCCGGAGCAACTTCTATCACTTTACTATTAAAAGATGCCGGTAAAACTTTAATCCAGGTAATTGATGATGGAAAAGGAATGAGTGCCACCGATGCACGTTTGTGTTTTGAGCGTCATGCTACTTCAAAAATTCGTAAAGCACAAGATCTATTCAACTTAAATACCAAAGGATTTAGAGGTGAAGCATTAGCTTCTATTGCCGCTATTGCTCATGTTGAACTAAAAACCAAACAAGAAAATGACGATTTAGGTACCGCCATTAAAATTGAAGGAAGTACTGTAGTTTCTCAAGAAGTTATTAGTACTGCCAAAGGAACAAGTATTGCGGTTAAAAATTTGTTTTACAATATACCTGCGCGAAGAAATTTTTTAAAGTCAGATACCATTGAAACGCGTCATATTATTGATGAGTTTCAGCGTGTAGCCTTAGCACATCCTTCTATTTCATTTTTATTACATCATAACGGTAATGAAGTATACCACTTAAAAGAAAGCAACTTACGTAAACGTATTGTAGCAATTTTTGGAGGTAAAATGAATGAAAAATTGGTACCTATTGAAGAGCAAACTGATATTTTAACCATTAGCGGATTTGCAGCCAAACCCGAATTTGCTAAGAAAAAAAGAGGTGAACAGTTCTTTTTTGTTAACGATCGTTTTATCAAAAGTTCCTATTTAAATCATGCTGTGGCAAATGCGTTTGAAGGACTGTTAGAGCATAATGCACACCCTTCTTACTTTTTGTATTTATCTGTTCCTCCGGGAAGTATTGATATTAACATTCATCCCACTAAAACGGAGATCAAATTTGATAACGAAAAAGCTTTGTATGCCATTTTACGTGCTACCGTTAAACACAGTTTAGGTCAGTATAACGTAGCTCCGGTGTTAGATTTTAACAGAGATGCTACGTTGGATACTCCTTATGATTTCAAAGACAAAAAGCCAGTTACTACTCCTAAAATTATTGTAGATCCTACCTTTAACCCTTTTAAAGAGGAAGCAAAAATCAGTCAGCAATCAGTCGGTGCTTCATCGAGTTCCGGAGCAAGGCCCTTTCAACCTTCGTATAAAAAAGAAGTAGGTAGTTGGGAATCTTTATACACGAATACCGATACTTTTGAAGCCCCACAACAAGAGCAACTATTTACCACAGAACAAGAAACGGAAACGGGCAAAACCTTTCAAATTCAAAAAAAATATATTTTAAGTTCTATTAAATCGGGTGCGGTTTTAATTCACCAATCGTTAGCACATCAACGTGTGTTGTATGAAGAGTTCTTGCACAATATTACGGTACAAGAAGCCAGTAGTCAGCAATTGTTATTCCCGGTTAATATTTCACTGTCTTCTTCTGATATTGAAATGATTTACAGCATAAAATCCGATTTAGAAAGTGCAGGGTTTGTATTTAACGAATTCACCAAAGAAAGCGTGGTTATTGGTGGAATACCCACTTCAATAACCGAGAGTCAAATCACTTTAATACTAGAACAACTTTTAGACGATATTAAAATGGAAGTACCCGATGCTAGTTTCAGTCATTTTGACGTAATGGCAAAGTCATTTGCCAAATCACTAGCTATTAAAACCGGTACTATTCTTAATGCAAAAGAACAAGAAAACTTAGTAAACGATCTTTTTTCATGCAAAGAACCAAGTATTTCTCCTTTTGGAAAAGCAACATTTAAAACCTTATCTTTAGCAGAAATAGATACTATTTTTAATAAATAATATGCAAAACTTAACTCAAGCTATAAAACACCTTATTATTATCAACGTAATTATGTTTGTTGCTCCTATGTTATTAAACATGGATCTTACCAACTTATTTGCGTTACACTTCCCAAAAAACCAGCATTTTGGTATTTGGCAATATGTAACCCACATGTTTATGCATGGTGGTTTTTACCATATTCTTTTTAACATGTATGCTTTGTGGGCTTTTGGTTCTCCGTTAGAACACATGTGGGGACGCAATAAATTTTTATTCTTTTACTTTTCAGCAGGTATTGGTGCAGGTGTCATTTATACACTGGTAAATTATTACCAATTCAACGGTATTTATGACCAACTGATCAATTTAGGTGTTTCTGCAGCTGATATTCAAAATGTGTTAGATACTGGTTCGTATAATGAAAGCATAATTACTTTACCTAATGAAACTATGCGAGAGTTTTACTCGTTATACCACACTCCTGCTGTAGGTGCATCCGGAGCCATTTATGGTATTCTAGTGGCTTTTGCTATGCAATTCCCAAATGCTAAACTGGCATTGATCTTTTTCCCGGTGCCAATTGCCGCAAAATATTTTATTCCGATTATGATTGCTGCCGATTTATTCTTTGGTGTAACCAAATATTCAGTAGGAAATATTGCACACTTTGCTCATATTGGTGGTGCTGTTATCGGATTTTTAATTGCTTGGTACTGGAGGAAAAATCAATTCACATTTAGGTAATGAACGAATTAAACAACTTAAAACATCGGTTTAAAAACGCAGGTATTGTAGAGCAGTTAATTTATATTAATGTAGCTGTTTTCATCCTTGTTTTTGTATTCAACACCTTTGGTTATATGTTTCAAGTGCGTACCAATTTTTTAATTAAATGGTTTGCATTACCTGCTAATTTTGACGATTTTATTACCAAACCTTGGACTATAGTTACCTACGGATTTTTACACGGAGGTTTTATTCATATTCTACTAAATTTAGTTGCTTTATATTACATTGGTCATTTGTTTAAACAATATTTTACCGGTAAACAACTCCTAAACTTTTATTTATACGGAACCGTGTTTGGAGGTATTCTATTCTTGGTAAGCTACAATTATTTACCTGCCTTTGCCAAAGATGCCCATAACAATATTTTAGTGGGTGCTTCTGCGGGTATTTCTGCCATATTTATTGGTATTGCTACGTATTTACCCAATTACCAATTACGAATTCCGTTAATAGGCTATATAAAACTATGGCATTTAGCCTCTTTTTGGGTGTTGTTAGATGTTATTCAAATTCCTGCGGGTAACGCAGGCGGGCATTTAGCGCATTTAGGGGGCGCTCTATTCGGTTTTTTATATGTACGCAAGGCTAGTAACAAAGAAATTGATATCTTTAAACCTGTAAAAGAGCTTTTTACTAAAAAAAATAAGCCCCTAAAAACAGTTCATAATTCGGGTAACAAACGAAACAGAACTGCCCCTAAATCAAATAATCAAGAAAAAATTGATGCTATTTTAGATAAGATTAGCAAATCGGGTTACGATGCATTAACCAAAGCTGAAAAAGAGTTTTTATTTAAACAAGGAAAAAATTAGTGGCTACTAAAAAATCATTTTCTTTATTTGACAAACTCCTATATTTTGTCAACTCACTATGTGCAGCAATTCTGTTGTTTGCCTATTTTTTGCCTTATATTTCTCCTAAAACCGTTCCGTTATTTTCGGTATTGAGTTTAGCTGTTCCACTATTGATTATTATTAATGTCGGCTTTTTTGTGTATTGGTTGATCCGCTTAAAAAAATACCTAATTCTTTCAGGGGTAGTATTGGGTATCGGACTTGTATTTTCATCGCCTTTCTTTAAAATTTCCGGAAAGAAAACTTTCTTAAATGACGATGTAAAAGTAATGAGCTACAATGTGCGTATGTTTAACTTTTATAAGTGGATTGAAGACGAGGCTGTAGATGAAAAGATAGTGGAATTCATCAATCAAAAAGATCCGGATATTTTAGCCATTCAAGAGTATCATCATTCTGATAAAAGAAACCTACAATACCCGTATTCATATTTTGTCCCTAAATCTAAACACAAAAACTTTGGATTGGCTATTTTCTCAAAATTCCCAATCATTAACAAGGGTTCATTAGACTTTAAAGAAAGTGCCAACAATGCTATTTTCATCGATATCAAAAAAGGAAAAGATACTGTGCGTGTGTATAACGTGCATTTGCAATCGTTAAAAATAAATCCAACAAAAGAAAACTTCGGACAAGAAAACTCTGAAAAACTTATTGAACGTTTGGAAATAGGATTCCAAAAACAAGCCACTCAAACCGAACAGTTTTTAGCACATGAAAAACAATGGAAAGGTAAAAAAATTGTGTGTGGCGATTTTAACAACACTGCTTACTCTTGGGTATACAGACAAATTAGCAAGGGTAAAAAAGATGCCTTTGCACAAGCAGGTTCGGGGTTAGGAAAAAGCTTTAACTATGTTTTTCCGATGCGTATTGATTTTATTTTGACCGATCCATCATCAGAAATAAATAATTACCAAACCTTTAAGCACAAATACTCCGACCACTTCCCTATTATGGCACGTGTAAATTGGTAATAATACCCAATACCTTATTCTTAAAAATTCTATTTACCGTATCTTTGCTGACCTAAATTAAGGTTACAATTATGCACAGTAATACACTACTAAACTACATAAAAGACGTTGTTAAAAATATGCCTGCCGATTGGTTGAATTTAACAACTCACCGATTAGATATTTACAACGAATCCTTAGCTAAAACCGAGTTTTTAGAAGAGTTTGAAAATTTATACAGCAACCATGTTTCAGACACCGAAACCTTAAGCGAACTACCTACTGCTTATGACTATATTCGACTTGGTCACCCGTTATCATCTGTTTTAGAATGGACAATTGCTAATTTGCATAACTTAAAGGCCAACAATGTAATTAGTTTTTCTTCAAAAACCACCCCTATTTTAGCGGTGTTACGTAAAAATTTATTGACCAACACAAACACTCAAATTGTATATACCAATCAATTACCAGCACATTTTGATGTGGATTTGGTTAAAAGCGTATACGGATATCAATTCGAAGTTAAAAAGATTGGTAGTGTAGACGATATTGCGGATTTTAACGGAAGCACAGTATTCGTTTCTGAAAAAGAGAATGTTTGTGACTTTACCCTATCACCAAAGGTGGATTTCTTTATCAACACCAACGCCGATTTAGGAAGTATTTTGTTAGTTAACGGAAAAGATAACGAACACTATATTTCCGAAATTCAGCATGTACGAAGACGCGAAACCATAGCTATGACACCTGCCAACACGTTGGTGGCGTTGCAACAGTTAACCGGACTTCCTGTAAATAACGTTGCGTATGATAGGCAAGCGAACAAAACAGCGGTAATCAATTCGGTAAAAAACATTACCGAGTCTAAAACCAATGCAATAGTAGGTTCAAGCGGACTTTCTATACAATATGCTATTATGATGGGGTTAATAGACCACGCCTTGGAAAATCACCCAGAAAAGGCTATTAAAATTGTGGTGCCTCCTAACTGTTACGGAGGTACGAACGACCAAGCGCGTCGTGTAGCGGCTTGTTTAGACCATGTTGAAGTAATGGATTTACCTGTAGATGGTGGTAATAACATGGTACTGAGCATTGATATGGTATTGAATGAAATTGCCAACCAAGACGCAGTTCCGTATATCATTGCAGAAATACCTACCAACCCAAGAGTGGAAGTTCCAGACCTTATCAAATTAAAAGAAGTATTGAGCGTACCACGTAAAACGGCGACAGGAAATATTGCGGTGGATCCTGTGTTTGTACTAGACCAAACTTTTTGTCCGAATGTTCACTTTTTAGGTGATGATGAAATACTTTCATCGGTAAGAACTATTGCGTATGTAAGCGGCTCTAAATTCCCAAGTGGTGGTAAATGTACTGCTGGTTATTGTGTTGCCAACACCAAAGCCGCTTCGTTAATGGATAAGATTGATGTACACATAAAATTATGCGATAATGAAGCAACCAATTTACAGCTTGACATTTTAGCAAAACAATTACCATCGATGTTACAACGCATTGAAGGAGCGTACAAAAACACACGTGAATTTGTCAATTTTATTGAAGAAGTATTACCTACGGCTAAAATCAATTTTGTGTCGGAAGAATTAGCTGCACAAGGATTTACGCCATCGGTATTTTCATTAGACTTACCTACTAAAGGAAATACAGAAGAAGAAAGAGAAGCCTATAAGCGCGCATTGAATTTACAATTGATCAACAAAATGATCACTGAAATTCCAGAGGAAAGCAAGTATTGTGTGAGTTACGGACAATTAAAAGGATGTTATTGGACCATACCTGCCACCTCAACCCAAGGAACTACTAAAGAAGGTGACAAAGACTATATTGCACGTGTAGCATTATCTGCAAACATGGATTTAGAACGCCATAAAAAAGTATTTTTAGATTTTGTAAATGAATTATAATAATGAGGAGGCTTTGAGCCTCCTTTTTTGTCATTGTGCGAAGCAATCTAAACTATATTGGTTACCAATAAAAAGATTACTTCGGTCGTACACTCTCTCATAATGACGTGTGGTATGTCAATGCGTATTACTTGAGTGTAATTGAAATAAAAGTGAAGCAATTTGATAAATTTAAACTGTCATTCCTGTGAAAACAGGAATCTCTACATGAGAACCTGAAATAAGTTCAGGTTAACTTCCTTTTTCATTCTCTCCTTTTAGGCAGATTACTTCGGTTGTACACTCTCTCGTAATGACAATAAAAATATCATTATGAGCAACTTAACGAACTGTAATTCTTATATTCGTAAAAACTAACTAACCCATTGTGTATTTTTAAATGAACTTAGACTTAAAATGTCAGTTCGAGTGTTTTTTCTGGTTACAGGAAGAAAAAATGTATCGAGAACTGATTCAAAAGTCGAAAAACCCTATTCTCGATACAAATTTTACTCATTTCAATCGTAAAATTCACTCGAATTGACAGGATTTTCTTAAAAATGAACAATGGTTAAATCAAATAAAAAAATTTATGAATCATTTTGATGTTGCTATTATTGGTAGCGGTCCTGCTGGAGCTTCGGCTGCATTTCATTTAGCCAAAAACGGTATTTCTACGGTACTTATTGAAAAAGAAAAATTACCTCGTTATAAAACCTGTGGTGGCGGATTTGTATACCGCGGACGTAAAGACTTACCTTTTGACATTAGCGATATTGTAGAACGTGAGTTTTATAAAATAGATGTTTTTTTAGGCGACTCTCTGCACTTTACTAACAAAAGAGAAAATCCAATTATAAGTATGGTAATGCGTGATTCTTTTGACAATTTATTGGTAGAAAAAGCCAAAGAATTAGGCGTTACGTTATTGCAAGAGCACAAGTTAACAAGCTTAGAGTTTAGTAATGGTAAAAACATCATTACCACCTCTCAAACACAACTTACAGCCACTTTTGTGATTGCTGCCGATGGTGCTTTAAGCCCAACTGCAAAACTTGCAGGTTGGAAAGAAGATACACGTAAATTGATTCCTGCATTGGAATATGAAGTAGAAGTTTCTGAAGAAGATTTTAATCGCCTTAAAAATGAAGTGCGTTTTGATATAGATGCCATACCTCATGGGTATGCGTGGAGCTTCCCTAAAAAAAATCACTTATCATTAGGAGTAGCTTCTGGAAAAAGAACCAAAATAAACCTTAAGAAGTTTTACACCGAATATTTAGAAACCCTGGGAATTAAAGAAGTAAAAAACCAAACCCAACACGGATTTCAAATACCGGTAGCGCCTCGTACAGACGGATTTGTAAAAAACAACGTGTTTTTAATTGGAGATGCTGCGGGTTTTGCAGACCCAATTACTGCCGAAGGTATCTCTAACGCTATTTATAGTGGTGTATTGGCAGCAGAAAGTATTGCCGAGGCACAACTAAACCCAACCGAAGCAGCAGCCCTATACAACCAAAAATTGGAGGTAAAACTTATACCTGAAATTAAAACCGGATTGTGGCTTTCTAAATGGTTTTATGAGCAAACCAAAATACGCAACCTGGTCTTAAAAAAACACGGGCAACGCTTTAGCGAAGCTATGGCAGATGTATTTATGGGCGACCGCAGTTACCCAACCAATATTGCCAACACCATCAAACAAAAAATTAAAGAACTGGTATTTTAAATACCGGTTTTTTTATTACATAATTGCGAGAAACGAAGCAATCTAAACATATGAATTCCAAACAAAAAGATTACTTCAGTCGTAAATTCCCTCGTAATGACGAACGGGACGTCATTGCGAGGAACGAAACAATCTAAGGTAAACTTGTCATTTCTATGGCTTGTGCTGAATTTATTTCAATAAGACAGGAAACGAAGTTCAGCGTGAGCTAATCTCATTATGAGAACCTGAAACAAGTTCAGGTTGATGCTCTATTTTTTTCTTCTTTTTGGCAGATTACTTCGGTCGTACACTCCCTTGTAATGACAAACAATACGTCATTGCGAGGAACGAAGCAATCTAAACCATATGGCTTACCAACAAAAAGATTACTTCGGTCGCACACTCCCTCGTAATGACGAACGGGACGTCATTGCGAGGTACGAAGCAATCTCTACATCACTATCACATTACTTCATTTAAAACCACATTTTTATGCACAAACTCTGCTAAACTGTTAAAAACTAGTCAATAACTTTTACTGCTTTAAATTGATTACATTGAGTTTATCTTTTAAATTGCTAAAAATTGAAAAACTAAAATTGCTATATAACTACGTTTATACTCCAAAAAAGGATTACTAAATATATATTTTGCATGGATGTAAACAAGTTGTATGCAATTTAACCTAACCAAAGAATGCATACAGATTTACCACTAAAAGAAAATTCAACAGATAAGTTAGGAAGACATCCTTTTGCCTATGAAATTGCATCTGGTTTAGTTAATTCATTTAAAGATAATAATGAAAGTATAGTTCTTGGAATTAATGGAACTTGGGGTTCTGGCAAGTCAACCCTACTAAATTTCATAATAAACGAAGTTAAACAACTCTCAAAAATTAATGACCAAGAGATTATTATTTTAAGATTCAATCCTTGGATGTTCTCTGGACAAAAAGAACTACAAACTGTATTCTTAAGAGAATTAATTCTGAAACTCAAAAACAATTCGGAGAAACTAAAAAACGCTTCAAAAAAAATTGCTGAATTTTTAGAATACTTAAATTGGGTTAATTATGTACATTCAGGTGCAGGAGAAGCTATAAAAATGTTAAAAAACCTATTTAAAACAGCAGGAAAAGAAAAAGAACTTGTTGAATTAAAAATGGAAATAGATGATATTCTAATTGAATCAAAAGTAAAATTATATATAACAATTGATGATATAGACAGATTAACACCTACTGAAATAACTGATATTTTTCAATTGATTAAATTAAATGGAAATTTTGCAAATACCATTTTCATTTTGGCTTATGACCAAAATGTAGTCGAAACTGCACTGAAAAATCAATTTGGAAGAAATGGAAAAAAATACATTGAAAAAATAGTACAAGTCGATTATACATTACCATCTATATCCAGAGAAGATATAGCTAGATTATTTATAGATAACTTAAATCAACTTTTTAATGTTGAGGAAATAACAAATAAAATTAAAGATTTAAATGATTCAATCAAAGATGAACCTTTTATAGATTTTTTTTCTTCATTAAGAGATATTTACAGATATAACAATAGTATCAAACTTCGATTACCTTCAATATTTAACGAATTAAATATTTTGGATTTTCTTTTAATCGAATCCTTAAGAGTATTTGACCAAAAAGCATATCATTTTGTTATCGACAATAAAGAAAGTCTTATATACAAAAGTAACAACAACATAAATAATTTCGGATTTCATACGGACAAGGAAAAGTCTACAGAAGCATACATTGAGAATACAGATTTTGATAAAATAATTAAAAGAATATTAAAAAGATTGTTTATAGTTGATACTGCTAATAGTTTCAATCCTGATTCACCAAGAGACCTAATTCGCGGAAAAAGAGTTGCAGACAAAAGTTACTTTAATAGATATTTTAATCTTCAATTATCACATTTCGATATTCAAGAAGATGTCTTTGATAGCTTTATAAATAGAAACTCAATAGAAGAAAACGAGCATACCTTAAAAGAAATTAATGATAAAGGACAGTTATTTCAGTTTTTAAATTGGATTGAAATAAAAAGTAAAGGATCTAACGAAACAAAACTTCAAAATATAATTCTTTCAATTTTAACCTATTCTAAAAACTTACAATACAAAAGTGGTATGTTTTGGGGAATAGGCTCAGATTTGATAACTGTTTTACATTATGCTTCCGATATGTTAAAAAACATAAGTGACCAAGAAGCAAGGAAAAACTTAATCTTGGAGCATATTAGATTAAACAAGAATTTTTCTTCTTTCTATTTATGCGACAGAATATTATATGCCAACGAACAGTTAGAAAAAGGAAAATTATATTCAAATAATGAATGGTACTATCTTTTCAAATCTGAAAAAGAAATAGACCAAGAGTTTATCACAAAAATTTTATCTGAAAGAAACTCGATAGCAAAAGAACTTTTTAATCAATTATTAACCAATAACGAATTTTTGGCTGAAGATGAAATAGGCTCAATCTTAGATGTTGTATATAAAAACTACAAAGACCATTATGAAGAAAACTTCCCTAAATTAATTGAAAAAGATACTGAACTGATTAAATATTTATGGCTATCCATAAAGCGTAGTTGGATGACTTCTGGAAGTAGAGTTGGATACCAACTCGCTGAATATCAATTTTACCCTAGTTTAATTAAGGAAAATATAAAAAGTAGGTTGGATAATCTCAACTTAGATGAATTTGATGAAAATGAGAGAAAAGTAATAGCTCTATTTGAGAAAGCACACAATGATGGGTTTGAAGAAAAAAAATATTATGACATTGAGACACTTGAGGAAATGGGAAGATGGTAAAAAAAACTGTCCACAACAATAAGCTATAAGCAATTGCTTGTTCTCGCCTACTCCTTCTTAACCCTCTTTAAATTCAACAAATCAATAGGGTTTATACCCAAACCGTGTACATTTTTTTGGGTAAAGCGTATTACTTCATCATAATACAGTGGTACTATGGGTGCTTCGGCAATAATAATGCTATCCATTTGTTGGTACAATTGGTAGCGTTTTGAGTCATTGGTTTCTTGTACGGCTTCTTCGTATAGCTGGTCAAAAGCTTCGCTTTTAAAATGCGTATAATTAGGTCCGTTTGGGGTAAAGTTCTTACTGTAAAACAACGACAGGTAATTTTCGGCATCGGGGTAATCGGCAATCCAACTCGCTCTAAAAATAGGCAATTTACCATTGGCTTTTCCTTGTCGTAAGGTTGAGGGCGGTATTACATCTACCTTCGTTTGTAACCCTAATTTTTGTAATTCGCGTTGCATAAATTCACATAAATCCAAATAATTACTGTTGGTAGTTATGGTAATTTGAGGGTTGTTATTACCAGTTTCAGCAATGTATTGTGCTAGTAATTCCTTGGCTTTTTGCGGTTGGTAGCTATACCCTTGTTGGTTGTTAAAAGAGGGTAATCCTTTAGGTATAAATCCGTTTACTGCCGGTGTACCAATTCCGTTACGTAAGAATTTGACCATCTTTTCACGATCAAAACCGTAGTTAATGGCTTGTCGTATCAGTTTAGATTGCGTTGGTTCGCTAGTTTCCCCCTCTAAATAAATACCTAAATACTCTGTATTCAAATACGCACCTGTTTGCATGTGAATGCGGTTGGCATATTTGGGTTGCAACGTGCCATCAGTCGCTAAAATTTCATCTTTATACGAAGCATCTAAGCTTTTCATAAAGTCTAAATTACCTTGTATAAATTGCAGAAATTCACTTTGTTTATCGGGTAAAAAAGTAACCGCCACAGCTTCTAAATAAGGTAATGGCTTTCCGATAGCATCGATTTCAAAATACAACGGATTTTTACGCAATACCAACTTGGTATTTTCTACCCACAATTTATGTTGAAAAGGCCCTGTACCAATGGGATTTGCTCTAAACTCATTACCAAAAGTTTCTACTGCTTCTTTCGGTACTACCGAACAGTATTTCATAGCCAACAAACCTAAAAATGGCGGAAACGGTTGTTTTAAGTTAATGGTAAATACCGAATCATTTTCAGCGGTGTACGTATCTACATTTTGTAATACCCAACCACCAGGTGAGGCTACTTTTTCATCTAACAATCGGTTAAACGAATAGGTAAAATCGTGTGCGGTTACGTTTCGGGTGGAATCTGCCCCAAAAATTGAGTGTTTATGAAACTGCACATTGTTACGTAAATGGAACGTGTAGGTTTTTCCATCTTCAGAGATCGTCCAACTTTTGGCAATACCGGGTTGCACATGTAAGCTGTCATCCAGTTGTACCAATCCGTTATACAATTGGTTCACCGCCCAAATATTACGCTGGTCTTTGGCAAAAGCAGGATCTAACGACGTAATGTTTGAGTGTTCGTTATAACGAAATACTTCAGCATCTGTAAACTGTGATTTTTTCTTTCCGCAGGAAGTTAGATTGAGAACCAAGAGACAAGAACCAAGAACCAAGATAGCTTTTGATTTCATTTCATTCAATCTAACAAGCTTCTTCTCTCTTCTCTTTTCTCTTTTCTCTTCTCTCTTAAAAATCATAAAATAAGTTCGTATTTAGTTTCTGGTAGTTTAATATCTTCACTTACAAAATGTTCAATTGGCGTAAACCCTAACTTTACTAATATTTTAGCTGACGCTATATTTTCATCTACCACATTTCCTATCAGCTTTGGCATTTCTAATTGTTTTGCATAGGTAATCATTCCTTTACAAACCTCATATCCGTAGCCATTGCCCCAAAAGCGCTCAACAAGTCGGTAACCAATTTCATCATCAACACCTTCTTTTACAAAAGCCACCGTACCTACAAAAGCATTGTCTTGCTTTCTTATTGCAGCGTAGATCCAAAAATCGTTGTTGGGTTTATCGTACTTTTCAATGACTTCTTGTAAGTTGGTTTTACACCCTTCAAATGATTTTGCTTCACCTGTAGCATATTGCAATACCTTCGGATTACTTTCCAATTCATAAAAACCCTCAATATCAGAAAGTTTCAATTTTCTAATCCGTAATCTTTCTGTTTCAAAAATCATCTTTTAGTTGTACTTTTGCACCCTCAAATGCGGTTTGAGATAAACTATACGAACTTCTAAAAAAATAAAGACTTATCCAAAGCTTTTATTTTTTATTAAGGATAGAGAAAAGATGAATGCAGATAAAAAAGTAGCTTTTTACACACTTGGGTGTAAACTTAATTTTTCAGAAACATCAACCATTGCTCGTAACTTTGTTAACGAGGGTTTTGAGCGTGTAGAGTTTGAAGAAAAGGCAGATGTATATGTAATTAACACGTGCTCGGTAACCGATAATGCCGATAAGCGTTTTAAAACCATTGTAAAATCTGCTTTAAAACAAAACGAAGAGGCTTTTATTATTGGTGTAGGTTGTTATGCGCAATTAAAACCTGAAGAATTAGCCGCAGTGGATGGTGTAGATTTGGTTTTGGGTGCAACCGAAAAGTTTAATGTAACCAGCTATATTAACGACTTGACCAAAAACGATATTGGTGAAGTGCATTCGTGCGAAATTGAAGAGGCTGATTTTTATGTAGGCTCATACTCTATTGGCGATAGAACCCGTGCATTTTTAAAAGTGCAAGACGGTTGTGATTATAAATGTACGTATTGTACCATTCCGTTAGCACGTGGAATTTCTCGTAGTGATACGTTAGAGAATGTATTAAAAAACGCCAAAGAGATCTCTGAAAAAGGAATTAAAGAAATCGTGTTGACAGGTGTAAATATTGGTGACTACGGAAAAGGTGAATTTGGTAACAAGCGCCACGAACATACGTTTTTAGAATTGGTTCAGGCATTAGATACAGTAGAAGGAATTCACCGTTTACGTATTTCATCTATTGAACCGAACTTATTAAAAGATGAAACAATAGATTTTGTTTCGAACTCCGATACTTTTGTGCCGCATTTTCATATTCCGTTACAATCGGGTAGCGATGAATTGTTAAAGAAAATGAAGCGTCGTTACTTACGTAAAGTATATACCGACAGAGTTGCAAAGATCAAAGAAGTAATGCCAAATGCATGTATTGGTGTAGATGTAATTGTTGGTTTTCCTGGTGAAACGGATGAATTGTTCTTAGAGACCTACAACTACTTATCTGAATTAGATATTTCATATTTACACGTGTTTACCTATTCAGAAAGACCAAATACCGAAGCTGTTGATATGGATGGTGTGGTACCTAAAAACAAACGTGCAAAGCGTAGTAAAATGTTACGTGGTTTATCGGTAAAAAAACGAAGAGCGTTTTATGAAAGTCAGATAGGAAATACCTTAACCGTATTGTTTGAAAGTGAAAACAAAGAAGGCTATATTCACGGTTTTACAGAAAATTATGTAAAAGTAAAAGCACCGTGGAATCCGGAGTTGGTAAATACGCTTCATGAAGTAACCTTAACAAAAATTGACGAAGACGGATTAGTACGTTTTGATTTTGTAGATGCAAAAGTTATTGCGTAAATTGGCACTAAAATTGCCCTTTATGCATAAAATAACAAAAATGAAATTTATCTACCTATCCCTATTTTTATTAGTACTAAGTTGTGGTACACCTAAAAACACTTCTGATAAAGAAGAAACTAAAACAGAAGAAAAAGAAGCTCCTAAAGCGGTAAAAGATGAGCTGATTGTTGTATTAAATAATCCTAAAAATGTAGAGGCTGCCAAAGCTTTAATTACCAATAGTGGTTTACAATGGGAAAAGTTAATTTTTGATACAGAAAATACTAAGATAGCATTGATCAAAGTTCCGGCAGAGAAAAGAGATTTTTGGTTAGAAAGACTGCAACAGTCAGAAGAATTCAAATCAGTAGAATTGAACGGAATTATGACTGCTCAAAAAGCTATAGAAAGAGCAAAAAGCCCTTTATTCTCTATCAAAAAAACTCCTTGTTTTGGAGATTGCCCTGTGTATGAAGTAACTATAAATAGTGATGGTAAACTTACCTACAACGGAAAAGAGTATGTAATAGAAAAAGGAATTAGAGAAATTCAATTGTCTGAAGAGCAATTTACAACATTAAAAGAAAAGCTTACTATAAAAGATTTCTCTTCATTTAAAGATGTATATGATAATCCTAAAATTACAGATCTACCTAGTACATATATAACATACAAAGGAAAACAAATTAAAATTAGATTGTGGACAGATGAAGTTCCTACTGAATTAATAGCTGTGAATGAGTATGTTCAAGATATTTTACTAGAAAATAAATTTTTTGAATAAATGGAAAAAGCTCATGTATATTTCGTACCCGGTTTAGCTGCCAATACGAAGATATTTGAGCGCATTCAATTACCGGCAACTGCTTTTGAAATGCATTTTTTAGAGTGGTTACCTCCCTTAAGTGTTACTGAACCTATTGACAATTATGCACAACGCATGTGTGAGCAAATTACACATGACAATCCTATTTTAGTAGGTGTTTCGTTTGGTGGTGTGATGGTGCAAGAAATGAGTAAAATCATTAATTTTAAAAGAGTAATTATTATATCTAGTATTAAAAGTAGAAAAGAATTACCTAAACGTTTAAAAATTGCACAAAAAACCAAAGCATATAAACTGTTTCCTACAAGTATTGTACAAAACATAGAAAATTATCAATACTGGTTTTTGGGTAGTTTTTTGAAAAAAAGAACTCATTTGTACAAGTTGTACTTATCTGTAAATGATACAGATTATTTGAACTGGGCAATACATTCTGTTTTACATTGGCAACAACAAGAAGAATTAGATTATGTATTGCATATACACGGTAATAAGGATGAAATATTTCCTATAAAACATATAAAAAACTCTATTGAAGTTGATAATGGTACACATATCATGATTTTGAATAAGGCTAAAACCATTTCAAAAATATTAGAAAAAGAATGCAGTATCATTGAGTAGCTTCTTATCAAAATTTAATCAATTATGAAAAAGCCTATACGTTTTTTAACCATCATAACATTTGTTGCTTTTGCTTTCTTTTTAATGAATGCAGCACAAATGCCTAAAAGTAATTTTAATCAATCTCAAACCAGCTCTTACAATAGTTCTTTAAAAGATACCAATAGGCAAAATCAAAGAATTACAACTAAAAAAAATGTAAGTGATTTGTATGAGATCAAAGCCATTAAGTTACCTAAATATATTGATTTTGCAGGTGAACCCGTCCCTTTAAACAAAGCTAATATTCGTGAGCGTTTAGACAGAGAAATATTAGTAAATACCTATTGGCAATCTAACGGATTGTTATTAATAAAACGCGCCAATAAATACTTTCCAATTATTGAACCTTTGCTACGTTTACATGATCTTCCAGATGATTTCAAATATTTATGTGTAGCAGAAAGCGGATTAATGAATAATAAATCTGGAGCAGGTGCCGCAGGTTTTTGGCATTTTTTAAAAGGTACAGCTCGTGAATACGGATTAGAAGTAAATAAAAATGTTGACGAACGTTATAATTTAGAAAAAGCTACGGCTATGGCTGCTAAATACCTAAGAGCTTCTAAAAATCGTTTAGGATCGTGGACTTTGGCTGCCGCTGCCTATAACGCAGGAAACGCAAGAATTAGTCAACGAATGAGAGAACAAAACGTTGAAAATTATTATGATTTGTATTTAAATGATGAAACATCTCGTTATGTTTTCAGAATTTTAGCCCTAAAAGAAATTATGTCTAACCCTGAAAAATATGGTTTCTTATTTGAGCAGGAAGATCTTTACGAACCCATTCACTCTTATGAAGTAGAAGTAGATACACCCATTACCAACATCGCTAATTTTGCAAATAAATACGGAGTGACTTATAAAGAGTTAAAGCTTGAAAATGCATGGTTACGTGAAACCAAACTAAACAATGCTAGTAGAAAAAAATACAAAATTAGAATACCGTTAAATCATTAATATGAGAAAAATTATACCTTATTTATATATTGCCTTTGGCCTCATTATTTTGGTAGATACTGCAACACAAGTGTTAGCCAATAAACAGGTATATAAAATCATTTTCTCTTGGCAAACCGAGAGTAGATTGGTTTTTATACTGGTAAAAAGTTTATTTGCTTTTGTATTTATGTTTTACGGTTACAATCGTTTAAGACTGGTGAAAAACAAATAACAAAAAAGCTCGTCAAATGACGAGCTTTTTTGTTATAATTTCAGTGAACACTATTCAAAATCAGTATCCATTTTAATATAGTCTAAAAACTCACGTTTGGTATCCTTCTCTTTGAATTTACCACCAAACTCAGCTGTTACTGTTGAGCTTTCAATATCTTTTACTCCACGAGAATTTACACATAAGTGTTTTGCATCAATAACACACGCTACGTCTTGCGTACCTAATGCTTCTTGTAATGCTTGTACCACTTGCATGGTTAAACGCTCTTGCACTTGAGGTCTTTTTGCAAAATACTCAACAATACGGTTCATTTTAGATAAACCGATTACTTTTCCGTTTGAAATGTAAGCCACATGTGCGCGACCAACAATTGGTAATAAATGATGCTCACACGTGGAATATACCACGATATTCTTTTCAACCAACATTTCACCGTACTTATAATTATTATCAAACGTTGACGGTTTTGGCATGTTAGCCGGGTTTAACCCCATAAAGATCTCATTTACAAAAGCCTTAGCTACACGCTTTGGTGTACCCTGTAAACTATCATCATTTAAATCCATTCCTAAAGTTTCAAGAATATCTTTTACACTTTCCTGGATTCTTTCAATTTTTTCTTTGTCCGAAATATCAAAAGCATCTGCACGTAAAGGGGTTTTTGCAGAAGTACCCACGTGGTTCTCTCCTATTTCGTCAATTCTTTCGTCTTTCATATTGTTATTAATCTCGAACATTATTTTCTTAAATTGATTTGCAAAGATACGATAATCTAACAAGTTAGCTTACAAAATCAATCAATTCATTTATTGATACTGATTGTTGCTCTCCACTTTGCATATTTTTAATTATAAATTGCCCATTTTCCATACCTGAAACCACATATTCAATGGCGCGTTTATCAACATATTTCCATTGTTTTTTCTGTTGATTATTGCTCTGTGCAGTATCTGGATATAATTCTGATTTCACTCCGGCATTGCGCAATGCTACAATAGCCTTTACTTTGTGTATATTTTCGCTTTCGTCAAAATTCAAAAACAACACTTTTGGTTTTGGTAACTCCACTGCTTCAAACAGGTTCAACTCTTCCATTACCAAATAAATACGGTCTAATCCGAAAGAAATTCCTACTCCAGAAACATCTTTCAAACCGAAAATTCCCGTTAAATCGTCATAACGACCTCCACCACCAATCGAACCCATTTTTACACCTTTTGGTGCCGCTACTTCGTAAATAGCTCCGGTGTAGTAATTCAACCCACGTGCTAAGGTTACATCCAATTCTAACGAAGCTGATGTCAACCCTAATTCAGCTACTGAATCTACTACAAAACGTAACTCCTCTACTCCTTTCATTCCTTCTTCTGAAGAAACCAACATGTCTGCTAAGGCATTCAACTTATCGATGTTTGAACCGGTAAAATTGAATAACGGATCTACCTTTTCAATCGCAGTTTCTGAAATACCTTTTTCTAGCATTTCTTTTACCACGCCTTCTTTACCAATCTTATCTAACTTATCTAACGCTACCGTAAAATCAATCAACTTATCTTTTGCACCGATAACTTCAGCAATTCCTGATAAAATTTTACGGTTATTGATTTTGATAGTCGTACCCTGTAAGCCTAACTTACTAAAAACGGTATCATATAACTGTACAAACTCTACTTCTTGCCATAACGAGTTGCTTCCTACCACATCAGCATCGCATTGAAAAAACTCTCTAAAACGCCCTTTTTGTGGTCTATCTGCTCTCCAAACCGGTTGGATTTGATAACGCTTAAACGGAAAGGTTATTTCGTTTTGGTGTTGCACCACATAACGTGCAAATGGTACAGTTAAATCGTAACGAAGTGCTTTTTCGGAGATTTTTGAGGTTACTTTGGTACTGTTCTTTTCAGATAATAAAGCATCATCTACTTTCTTTAAGTAATCACCAGAATTTAAAATCTTAAAAATTAACCGATCTCCTTCTTCCCCATACTTTCCCATTAAGGTTTCAGAATTTTCAAAACTCGGTGTTTCAATAGGTTGAAATCCGAATAACTCAAAAGCATGCTTAATGGTATTGAAAATATAATTTCTTCTGGCTACTTCTGTGGATGAAAAATCTCTTGTTCCTTTTGGGATGCTTGGTTTCATTTTTTTTATTTAGTGTCATTCCTACGAAGGCAGGAATTTTTTGTTAAATTTCTGAATAATTCATCTTGAGATTCCTGCCTTCGCAGGAATGACAAAATTGGGTGCAAATATCTGAATTTCTTTGCGGATTATGAAGTTTTATTTCTACGTTTTAATCGGTATAAAGATGCGTTCAATTCAAACCCTAACAACAGAATAATAGCATTCAACCATATAAACACCATTAAAATAAGTAAGGTACCAATTGAGCCGTACAACTGATTGTACTTAGAGAATTTAATCACGTAAATACCAAACAAATAAAAACTACATAAAGAAACAACTGTGGTTAAAATAGCTCCGGGAGAAAAGAACTTTACTTCTTTTCCTTGCTTGGTTCCGTATCTAAAAAGAATAGACACTATGGTAAAAATCATTAGTAAGAATAAAAAACTTCTTCCCCAATAAAACAAATCGAGTCCGCTTGCATCTAACCAACCAATTTTGGTAAGGGCTACCTGATAAATTATAATTAATGTAACAGTTACAATTAAGAAAAAAGCCATGAGCAGTGACACTCCTAATGATACGAAATAGGATCTAATTACACTTCGGAATTCATCTACATGATACGAATATTCAAATCCTCCAAAAATAGCATTGACCCCATTGGTCATTAAAAAAATAGAAGCTAAAAAACCGAAGGATAGTAAACTACCATATTGATTGTTTAAAATATCTTTAATTACACCATCAACAGCATCAAATGTTTTGGGTGGTAAAACCTCACTAATTAAAGAAAACAATCCTTCTTGAAATCCTTCTATGGGTATATAAGGTAGTAAACTTAAAATAAATAGTAAAAAAGGAAAGATTGCCATAAAAAAGCTAAAGGCAATTCCGCCTGCACGCGTGGTTAAAGCTCCTTTTACAATTCCAATGACATACATTTCAAGCAAATCATATAAAGACATTCCTTCTAGCCCTGGAATTTTAATTTTTTTTCCGAATTGAACCAGCCAGTTTATGACGGGTATCTTTTCTAATTTGTCTTCTATTTGTTTGGTCATAGTTTGTTAGTTGCAAAGACACTAAGGTTCTGAGTAGCAAAGTGACAAAGGTTCTAAGATGCTAAGGTACAAAGTTATTTTATCGTTTTTCTTTTATCTTTCTTATAAGACTTGATAACATCCGTTCAATTTCTCTTGTAGACTCGTATAGCTCTTCAAACTTTGGTTTAGAAATATACTCGAGATTGCATGAAATTTCTAGTTGTGTTTGTAATTCAAATAATGAAGCCATACCTATATTTAAAAATCTCAAATAATCTCCTATTCCTTCACGACCAAAACCTTCAGCTATATTACTTGGTATTGAAATTGCACTTCTTCTTATTTGTGAGGTCAACCCAAAATTTTCTTCTTGAGGAAATTTTTTAGTTATTTTATAAACTTCAGTCACAAAAAACATAGCCTTTTGCCACACCAATAAGTCTCTAAAAGTTTTAATCATATTTTCTTTTTCACTTTGCTACTTTGATCCTTTGTCACTTTCCACTCTGCCGCTTTGCAACTTTGTAACTTTGTAACTTTGTAACTTTATACCTTATTACAAAAAATCAATTATTTAATCACTATTCGATACTTACTCAACAACCCCATCACATTTTCTTTCGAAAAAACAGCTCCTTTTAATTTATTATTATCAGGATCGATAGTAAGATGAAAAGCAGTAGCAAAATCTACTTTTTCTAAATTGGTTTGCTCAAAAATTGCTCCTTTTAAATCACAGTTTTTAAATTGTGAATTTGATATATCAGCTTCGGTAAAATCAACTTCATCTAAATTACAATCTATAAATTTTGTATGCGGAATTTTCAATTGATAAAATGATGAGAAACTCAACTGACAATTCTCAAAACTCATGTTCAACAAAAAAGGGTCACATTCATAAAACTTCACTCCTACTAACTTACAATTCAAAAACTCTACTTCTTTAAAAGCTGTATTGTTTACAATAGCATTGCTAAAATTGCAATCAATAAACTCACATTCTATAAACTGAATGTTAGAAGCGTGGATTCCTTCAAAGTTACACTGTTTAAAAGTACAACTGTCATATTCTCCTTTTTGGATTTTTTGTTGCGTAAAATCAATTTTTGAATAGGTTACGCTGTCAAAAAAATCACTCATTTTCTATTTTATTATTAGATACATAGTGGTAAAGTCACACAGTTAAAACATCGTACTTAAACCTTACTACTTTGTCACTTTAACACTTTGTTACTTTGAACCTTTTAAAAAATTAATCCACCGCTTTTAAACTCAAATCCATATTATAAACCGAGTGTGTTAACGCTCCTGAAGAAATAAAATCAACGCCACATTCTGCATAATTTCTGATGGTTTTTTCGTTGATTCCTCCCGAACTTTCCGTTAAGCATTTATCGCCAATCAATTCCACCGCTTTACGGGTATCTTCATAATTAAAGTTATCAATCAAAATTCGGTAAACTCCTCCGTTGTCAAGAATTTCTTCAATCTCTTCCAAATTACGAGCTTCTACAATGATTTTAATATCCAAACCTTTGTCCGCTAAATATTTTTTGGTTTTGTTAATTGCTTGGGTTATTCCGCCTGCAAAATCGATATGATTGTCTTTGATCATCACCATATCGTACAGTGCAAAACGATGATTAACACCTCCTCCAATCTTCACTGCCCATTTTTCTAACGCACGAATTCCCGGTGTGGTTTTACGGGTATCTAGTACTTTGGTATCCGTACCTTCTAACAAATCCACAAAAAAGCGAGTTTTGGTAGCAATAGCGCTCATACGTTGCATAGCATTTAACACCAACCGTTCAGCTTGTAAAATAGATTGTGAGCGACCTGTAACATAAAAAACAATATCTCCGTATTTTACTTTTTCTCCGTCGTTAATGAATGTTTCTACCTCTAAATCGGCATCTACATACTTAAAGACCATTTTTGCAAATTCCACTCCGGCTATAATCCCTTCATCTTTTACCAACAACTTCGCTTTCCCCTTAGCATCAGCAGGAATACACGATAACGATGTGTGATCTCCTTCTCCTACATCTTCACGAATAGCGTTGGTAATTATTAAATCGAGCTCTTTATTGAATTGTTCTTCTGATATCATTTTTCTTTGAATTTAATGTAAAAATAGTATTTTAATTAGGAATTACGAATTAGAAATGATGAACTAATAACCTTCCTTATTTTTTAATTGATGAATTGATCATTCTTAATTCTCAATTCGTAATTTTGATTTATGAAAATCAAATTATTGGCCATCGGAAAAACGGATGATAAAAACTTGATAAAGTTGATGGAAGTTTATCAAAACCGTTTAAAACACTACATAAAGTTTGAATTAGAAGTAATTCCGGATATAAAAAATGCTAAAAACCTATCGGAAGATCAGCAAAAAGAAAAGGAAGGCGAACTGATTTTAGCGAAGCTACAGCCTACCGATCAATTGGTGTTGTTAGATGACAAAGGAAAGCAATTTACTTCCTTAGAATTTTCAGAGTATTTGCAGAAAAAGATGAATTCCGGCATCAAACAACTAGTATTGGTGATTGGTGGACCCTACGGATTTTCAGATGCTGTTTACCAAAAAGCACAAGGGAAACTCTCACTGTCAAAAATGACCTTTTCACATCAAATGATTCGCTTATTCATTATTGAGCAAATCTATCGCGGCTTTACCATTTTAAAAAATGAACCGTATCATCATGAATAAAATCCTTTCCTAGCCTCCCTGGAGGAGAGGAATAAAAACTTTGTAACTTTGCTACTCAAAAAACTTTGCAACCCTGACTATGAAACTCGTTTTTGCAACCAACAACCTTAACAAATTGGCTGAAGTACAAAAAATGCTTCCCGCTTCAATTGAACTATTGTCATTAAAAGACATCAATTGTTTTGATGAAATTGAAGAAACCGCTACAACCTTAGAAGGTAATGCACAGCTAAAAGCCAATTATATCAAAGAAAAATTTGGCTATAATTGTTTTGCTGATGATACCGGGTTGGAAGTTGAAGCCTTAAATAATGCTCCGGGAGTGTATTCTGCCCGTTATGCAGGAGAGCCTTCAAATTCAGAAAACAACATGCAAAAATTATTAACTGAATTAAACGGAAAAGACAATAGAAAAGCGCAATTTAGAACTGCTATTTGTTTGAATTTAGACAGTAACCAGTTTTTGTTTGAAGGGATTTGTAAAGGGCAAATATTAACCGAGAAAAAAGGAGAAAAAGGTTTTGGGTACGATCCTATTTTTCAACCAGAAGGTTATGACAAATCTTTTGCTGAAATGACATCCGAAGAAAAAAACAAAATCAGTCACCGCGGATTAGCCATTCAAAAATTAGTGGAATTTTTAAAGGAATATTATTAGAATTGTCATACCTGAATAGAGAGGTATCTTTTATTATGAGATTCCCGTCTACACGGGAATGACAGATTGGATAAGCAATAAATAAAAATATGCAAAAAACACAAACCTCACATACCAAACACTTCATTCTATTAGCAGTACTACTGGTGATTTGTTTGTTAATAAATATTAGTTTGGGTTCGGTTCATATTCCTCTAAAAGAAATTATAAATAGTTTGTTTGGCAATACTGTTTCCAAAGAGAGCTGGGAGACAATTGTTATCAATTACCGATTACCCAAAGCACTTACAGCCGTTTTGGTGGGGGCATCACTTTCGGTAAGCGGATTGTTAATGCAAACTTTGTTTAGAAATCCGTTAGCAGGTCCTTTTGTATTGGGAATTTCTTCCGGAGCAAGTCTTGGAGTGGCTTTGTTATTATTAGGCTCTGGTTTTTTAGGCGGATTTTTCGCTTCTATTGGAATTGCTCATTGGGCATTGGCAGGTGCTGCCATTTTAGGTTCTTTTTTGGTATTATCCGCAGTTATTATCACCGCTAATAAAGTAAGAAATACCATGTCTATTTTAATTATTGGGCTGATGTTTGGTTCGTTAACCTCAGCAATTATTAGTGTACTTTCTTACTTCAGTAGCTCAGAACAAATCAAACAATATGTATTTTGGAGTTTTGGTAGCCTTGGTAACCTTAGCTGGGGTGAATTGTTTGTATTCGGAATCGCATCACTTATCGGGTTAGCGGCTACTTTTTTTATCATAAAACCGTTGAATAGCTTTTTGTTAGGTGAAAATTACGCTAAGAGTTTAGGAATCAACATCAAACAAAGTAGAAATATCATCTTAGTAATTACCAGTATTTTAACAGGGATTACCACTGCTTTTGTGGGACCGATTGCTTTTGTAGGGTTGGCAGTACCTCACATTGCAAAAATGGTTTTTACAACCTCAAATCATAAAACTTTAGTTCCTGCCACCGCTATGTTAGGTGCGGTAGTTTTATTAATTTGCGATAGTATTGCCCAGTTACCCACAAGTGAGTTTACCTTACCTATTAATGCGATTACTTCATTATTTGGTGCTCCCGTTGTGATTTGGTTATTGGTAAGAAAGAAAAAAATATATGTGTAGCAAAGTAGCAAAGTTCAACAATTAAATAATTAAATAATTAAACCGCACACTAAAAATATCGTTTTAAAAACCGAAAATCTATCCGTAGGTTATACTGATAAAAAGGAGCAAAATATAATTGCTTCTAACATCAATATTTCTATTGAAAAAGGGAAATTGGTAACATTGTTAGGTAAAAACGGAATTGGTAAATCTACCTTGTTACGTACGTTAAGTAAAGTTCAAAAACCGTTAAAAGGCGATATTTTTATCCATCAGAAAAATTTAACTAATTATTCGCAACACGAATTGGCTACTTCTTTGAGTTTAGTGTTAACCGAACGTTTACCTACAAGTCAGTTAACCGTTTTTGAATTGGTTGCTTTAGGCAGACAACCTTACACCAACTGGATTGATACGCTTACACCAACCGATATTGAAAAAATTACCTGGGCAATTGAATTGACTGAAGTTTCTCATATTAAAGACCGTAGGTTTTATGAGTTGAGTGACGGACAGTTACAACGGGTACTTATTGCCAGAGCTTTGGCGCAGGATACGGAAATCATTATTTTAGATGAACCTACTGCGCACTTAGACATTCATCATACATTCAAAGTATTTAGTTTACTAAAGAATTTAGTAGAAACCACTCAAAAAACAATCATTATTTCTACTCATGAAGTGAATTTAGCGCTTCAATTAGCTGATGAGTTCATCTTACTATCAGACGAACAAGTGTATAATGGCAATGCAGAAAAATTGATTGAGCAAAATGCATTTTCATCACTCTTCCCGAAAGACTTGATCAGTTTTAACAAAAATTTACAACAATTCATCATTAACAAAAATTAAATTTGAAGGATAGTAACATTTCGTTACATTTGAAAACAAATACAATCAAACGAAACCTTTATTTACATGAAAAAATTAATTTATGCCGCTTGTGCTTTGACTTTAACCTCATGTGGAGCTGGCAAAGAAACAGCTAATAAAAATGTAGATTATTCTGCAAAATATGCTAAAACCATTACCGCTAAAGATTTAGGAAAGCACTTATTTATTTATGCTTCTGATGAATTTGAAGGTAGAAATACCGGAGAACCAGGACAAAAAAAGGCAGTTGAATATTTAAAGAATTTTTACATCAGTCAAGGCATTGCTTCCCCGTTAGGTGGTGATGATTACTTTCAAGAAGTTCCTTCAGAATACTTAAGCAATAACCGTAGAGGAATGCAATTAAAAGATTCTGAAAACGTAGTGGCCTATATCAAAGGAACAGAAAAACCAGATGAAATTGTAGTAATTTCTGCACATTTAGATCACGAAGGAGTTAAAGATGGAAAAATATATAACGGTGCTGATGATGATGGTTCTGGAACTGTGACTATTTTAGAAATTGCTGAAGCTTTTAAAAAAGCAGCAGATGCTGGTAAAGGACCTAAACGTTCAATTTTATTTTTACATGTAACAGGTGAAGAAAAAGGATTATTAGGATCAAAATACTATACTGAAAATCCGATTTTCCCATTAGCAAATACGGTAACCGACTTAAATATTGATATGGTAGGTAGAATTGACGACCGCCATAAAGAAGACCCGAACTATGTATATTTAATTGGATCTGACAAGTTAAGTACAGAGTTACATAATATATCGGAAGAAGTGAATAAAAAGTACATGAATATTAACTTAGATTATAAATATAATGATGAAAATGATCCGAACCGTTTTTACTACCGTTCTGACCATTACAACTTTGCAAAACATAACATTCCGATTATCTTCTATTTTAACGGAACGCATGCCGATTACCATCAACCAACCGATACTCCTGACAAAATCAACTACGAGTTGTTAGAAAATCGTGCACGTTTGGTATTCCATACGGCTTGGGAAGTTGCTAATAGAGAAGCTCGTTTAGTGGTTGATAAAGCTGAATAATCAAAGAATGAACAAATAATAAAAACTCGCCTTTTAGTGCGAGTTTTTTTATGCAACTATTTATATGATACCTCCCTCAATATCTCAAAACTTAAAAAGCAAAATCGGTAAATCTGATTATTTTGATCAGGAAATCTTACAAATTATTCATCAACAAAAATGGTTACAAATTTGGGTTCCGAAGAAATACAACGGATTAGATTATTCACTAATCCATGGCCTTAAACTTTTACAACAACTTGCAGAAATTGATGGTAGCTTAGGATGGTTTGTAACTTTATGTAGTGGCGCTAATTTCTTTTCAAGAAACTTAAAGGAAAATGTAGCTAAGGAAGTTTTTTTCACTCTTAATGTTTGTCTTGGTGGAAGCGGAATGATTACGGGTACAGCAACCAAAACAGATGACAATTACCTTATCAACGGAACTTGGCATTACGCAACAGGAGCACCAGAATTGACTCATATTACCTTAAATGCTCAACTTATTGAAAATGGTACTCCATTAATTAATTCTGATGGAAGTCCGGTTTTTAAATCCTTTTTATTGGAAGCCTCTCAGGTACATTTTATAAACAATTGGAATTCTATGGGCATGATGGATACTGCATCTGATAGTTTTGAAGTAAGAAACCAATTAGTTTCTGAAGAGCGTTCTTTTAGCTATGATAAATTTTATACAAATGGTGTTTTAGATCAAATTCCTTTTGAAATTTTTGCTGACCTTACCTTACTCGTGAATTATTTAGGAATGGCTAAACATTATGCAGAGCTGAGCTTAAAGTCAATTAACCTACCTATTCAACAGGAACTTTTATCATACATTCAAGAGAAAACCAAAGAGGTCTATAATTTTGCTTCTGATACAGAGAAAATTCTTACTAATAATGCCAATTTCTCGAGTACTTTTAAACAAAAAGTCCATCATTCAGGAGAAGAAATTATAGAAAAATTATCAGAATTTATAATCAAAATTTACCCTTACATCGGAATTAAAGCTTGTAAAGTAGATGAAGAAATCAATAGAGTATTCAGAGATTATTTTACGGCTACCCAACATAAAAACTTTAGAAGACCTATACCAAATTCATAGTTAAATTTTAAAGTTCTCAATAATATCAGAGGCTATCAGTTCATGATAGCCTTTTTTACTAGCAGCCACATCACCTGCAACCCCATGATGATACACTCCAATAATAGCTGCATGCAAAGGCTCATAGCCCTGTGCTAACAAACCTGTAATAATCCCCGTCAATACATCACCACTTCCTCCTGTTGCCATACCCGAATTACCACTAGTATTGAAAAATAATTCTCCTTTGGGCGAAGCAATACATGTATAGGCATCTTTTAACACCATAATACAATGATATTCTTGAGCAAATTCTACTAGTTTTTCTATACGTTGTAATGTGTTTTCACTTGCTCCAACCAATCGATCAAACTCTTTGATGTGAGGAGTTAATATAGAATTTTCGGGTATTTCCTTTGCCAACGTCATATTATTAGCCAAAATATTAATAGCATCAGCATCAATAACCACTGGTTTATCAAATTTTTTAAACAGTTCTTTGACTACTTTATACGTAGCTAAAGTGTTTCCTAATCCAGGACCAATACCTACCACATTGAATTTTGAAATATCTGGTAATTCAGTAACGGTAAACTCATGTTCATCGGTCATACACATTGCTTCAGGTACAGAAATTTGCATAATTTCATATCCGCATTCCGGTATATAACTAGTTACCAAACCAGTACCACTCCTCAAACATGCCTTCGTACTTAACACTGCTGCTCCCATACTACCATGAGAACCTGCAATTACTAACGCATGACCATAGGTTCCTTTGTGTGAAATCCGCTCACGAGCTTGCACTAAATCTTCAACTTTATGATTTAACACAAAAGCATTAGAGTATTGTTCTTGAATAAAAACTTCATCTAAGCCAATAGAAACTACTTGCCATTTTTTAAGATATTTTCCACTCTCTGGAAAGAAAAAAGACAATTTAGGTCGTTGAAAAGTAATGGTAACATCTGATTGTATGATATGTTCTGAGTCTGACAACTCATCACAATTCATTCCTGAAGGAATATCAATTGCAAACACTTGTGTAGTAGAATAATTAATAGCGTCAATTACCTCAGCAGCAATTCCTTTGATAGGTTTTGACAACCCTGAGCCAAAAACAGCATCAATAACAACATCAAATTCATTAAAATTTGGAATGTCAGAAGTATGGGTAATTGTAGAACTCGTTTGGAACTTATCAAAATTAATCTGACAATCAGCAGATAGTTCTTTTCGATACTGAACTAAAAAGGCTTCTACTTTGTAACCATGAGCTTGTAATAATCTGGCAACAGCAAAACCATCGCCTCCATTATTACCTACTCCACAAACTACCGCTATTTTTTTATCGATAGATACTTGAGCTAAAAAAGCAGCTACAAATGCATTTGCTGCTTTTTCCATAAGTTCGACTGACGGAATGTTTAGACTTTGAATGGTATGTTTATCGGCCTCACGAATTTGTTTTACATTCAATATTTTATCTAAACCTTCAACCATAGCTTATCAATGTAGTATTTTAAATAGTAATTCTTTTAAAATATCATGATTCGTTTGGTTAGCTCCTACTCCTTTACTTTTCACATCAGCATCACGCAATAAGGCAATTACCTGTGAAACTTTTCGCATCGGGTAGTTTCGAGCTGCCGTAACATAATCATCTACAAAATACGGATTTATTCCTAAATTTTTAGCAACTGAACCTTTTGATTTGTCTTTCAAACCATGAAACATTAGTAGTTGAGTAAAAAGGCTATTGAGTAATGAAATGGTCATTACAATTGGGTTCCCTTTCGGGTTTTGAGCAAAGTAATTGATAATTCGGTTGGCTTTTATCACATCTCTCTCACCTACTGCTTTTCGTAACTCAAAATTGTTAAAATCTTTAGAAATACCAATATTTTCTTCAATATGTGTTGGAGTGATAATGGTTTCCTTCGGAAGTATGCTAGTTAACTTATCAAGCTCATTACTGATTTTGCTTAGATCAGTACCCAAAAACTCCACCAACATTTGCGCCGCTTTGGGTTCAATATTGTATTTTCTTCCACCTAATACACGTCTAATCCAATCAGGAACTTGATTATCATAGAGTTTTTTACTCTCGAAAATAAGTCCGTTTTTAGCAACTGTTTTGTATAGTTTTTTACGTTTATCAAGGGTTTTATACTTATAATTCACCACCAATATGGTAGAAGGTTGCGGATTTTTAGCATAACTCTCCAATTTTTCTATGTTCCTACTTAAATCCTGTGCTTCCTTTACAATAATCACCTGATGTTCTGCCATCATAGGGAAACGTTTTGCTGACCCTACAATTTCATCTATCGAAACATCACGACCATACATAACCACTTGGTTAAAGCCTTTATCAGCCTCATCTAATACATTGTTTTCAATATAATCAGATATTTTATCAATGTAATACGGTTCTTCTCCCATTAAAAAATAAATGGGTTTTACGTTACCTGCTTTTATATCGTTTACAATGTTAATTACGTCGTTCATAAGCCTATGCTCAATCCTCTGCAAAAAAAGAGGGAGTATTTTAGTGATTTCAATTGATGATATTCCTGCTTTTGCAGGAATGACAGAACAGAAAATTAGTTATTTTTACACAATGCAACAACTCAATCTTCCATCGTATCCTTTCAAGCTCAAAAGTAACGAAAAACATACGCTTATTTTTGACGAATTACGAAAAAAATATGTGGTTTTAACTCCTGAAGAATGGGTTCGACAGCATTTTGTGCAATTTTTAGTACAAGAAAAAAAATACCCTACTTCCTTAATTGGCATTGAAAAACAATTAACTATCAACAACTTAAAAAAACGTAGCGATATCTTGATCTTTTCTTCACAAGGAATTCCGCATATTGTGGTAGAGTGTAAAGCTCCGCACATTCAAATTTCTCAAGACACTTTTGATCAAATTGCTCGTTATAATTTACAGTTAAATGCTGACTTTTTAATTGTGACCAATGGTTTACAACACTATTTCTGTCAGTTAGATACTGAAAATGAAACCTATGTTTTTTTACAGGATATTCCGCCTTACAAAATTTAGTAATTCTTTACCTTTTTAAGTCATATTAATACCGTAAGTTTGCGCACTTGAAAACAGCAATTGTCATATTAAATTGGAATGGAAAACAGCTTTTAGAGCAGTTTTTACCTTCTATTGTTGAATTTAGTTCCGATTTGGCAGATGTGTATGTTGCCGACAATGCTTCTACCGATGATTCTATCGCATTTGTAAAAGCTAATTTCCCTACAGTAAAAATTGTTGTAAACGAAGTAAATGGTGGTTATGCCAAAGGTTATAACGATGCTTTGCAACATATTGAAGCGGATATATATTGCTTGATAAATTCAGATATTGAAGTTACCAAAAATTGGTTACCTCCTGTTTTGAACATCTTTAAAAACAATTCAAATACGGCTATTGTCCAACCTAAATTATTAGATTTTAATGACAAATCGAAATTTGAATATGCTGGTGCCGGAGGTGGATTTGTTGATTTTTTAGGATATCCTTATTGTCGCGGACGAGTTTTTAATCATTTAGAAACTGATAACGGACAATTTAATGATGTAGCTGATATTTTTTGGGCTTCTGGGGCTTGTTTTTTTATCCGAAGTGCTGTTTTTCATCAATTAAATGGTTTTGATGAAGATTATTTTGCACATCAAGAGGAAATTGATTTGTGCTGGCGAGCGCAAAACGAAGGTTTTCATATTAAATATGTAGGAGAATCTACCGTATATCATGTAGGTGGAGCTACTTTGCAAGAAAGCAATCCGCAAAAAACGTATTTGAACTTTAGAAATAGTTTGTTTACTATTTTGAAGAATGTACCTAGAAGATACTTAATTCAGATAGTTGTTTCTCGTTTAATTTTAGATGGTGTAGCAGGAATGAAATTTTTGATAGAATTGCGTCCTGTACATACCTTATCCATTTTAAAAGCGCATGCAAGTTTTTATCAAAACCTAAGAAAATTTATTGGTAAGCGAAGAAAACTACAACGTAAAACCAACTATTTCATACACAAATCAGTAGTTTGGCAATACTTTATTTTAGGTAGAAGAAAGTTTGAAAATTTACGATAAAACCTCTTCTCTATCTTTATAAATATAATTAAGCAAAAAGAACACCGCTATTCCTCCAAAGGTATGCCACAGCCAATGTGTTCCCATAGCTAAAAGAATTACTTTATTATCTAATGTTCTGAAGGTAACTGCTAATCCGAAGAAAAAAATACCATATACAATTAATTGTATGTTTTTCCGTTTTGTTTTATAGGCATACCAAATAAACGGAGTTAAAACCGTAAGTGCTGTAATTACATAACCAAAAGAAATTCTAAATCCTTCTGGTAAAGGAATTCGTCTAGGAAAAATAGATAGGAATAGTAAGATTGAAAACATCAGAACTCTTTGCCACCATTTCTTTTTTATTTTAATGATGAAGTAAACAATTGCTCCTAAACAAACAATCATAATTGGTAACCAATCTAACACTAGCCAAAACTCATGACTTCTCGTTCCATGAAACATAGTACCTCCAATCCAACTGATAAAAATTACCGGAATAGCAAATAAAAAGAACGGATGTTGTTTTGGGTTCTCATATATTTTTTTCCCGAAGTAAAATAAAATCAGAATAAAAATTAAGTTACTAAATGTGTTAAAAGGTTCTACCGGAATACGTCCTTGTATAGTTTCTTGATAAATAGGACCGCTGTCATTTGGAAATTTTTGGATTAAATTAAATAACATCCACACTCCCTTTTCCTTCTCTAATTACTTCTGGTTCATCTGTAGTTAGGTCAATTACGGTAGATGCGTGGTTATCTCCATACCCTCCATCAATCACAAGATCTACAATATTTTGCCATTTTTCAAAAATCAATTCAGGATCTGTAGTATACTCTATTACTTCATCTTCATCTCTAATAGAGGTTGATACAATTGGGTTTCCTAATTTAGCTACTATTGCTCTAGCTATATTATTATCAGGCACACGAATACCAACTGTTTTTTTCTTTTTAAATGTTTTAGGTAATGAATTACTTCCTGGCAAAATAAAAGTATAAGGTCCAGGTAAAGCTCTGTTTAATATTTTATAAGTAGGCGTATCTATTTGTTTTACATAATCAGACAAATGACTTAAATCATTACAAACAAATGAAAAATTTGCCTTTTCAAGTTTTATTCCTTTTATTTTGGCTACTTTTTCCATAGCTTTTGTATTGGTAATATCACACCCTAAACCATAAACAGTATCTGTAGGGTAAATAATTAAACCTCCTTCTTGTAAAACTTTTACAACTTTATCTATTTCTTTAGGGTTAGGGTTTTCTTCGTAAATTTTAATGAATTGAGCCATGATATAGATATTTTTAGGTTTGTATAAAAATAAAAACTTTCGATTTGTAAAACAAACCGAAAGTTATATGTTATTTAGTTATTTGAAGTTTTAGTTTTCAATCAACCTAAAACCTTCACCATGTATGTTTAGTATTTCAACTCCTTCATCTAGTTTTAAGTACTTACGTAACTTGGCTATATAAACGTCCATACTTCTTGATGTGAAATAATTATCATCTCTCCATATCTTGGTTAACGCTAACTCTCTGGGCATCAAATCGTTTTTATGTACTGCCAGCATGCGTAGTAATTTACTTTCTTTAGGAGATAACTTGATTGGCTCTTCTCCGTTATACGATAAATGACGTAATTTAGAGTTAAAGTTGAATTTACCAATTGCAAACTCAAACTGATCTTCATCTATTGATTTTTCAGTTTCTTTACGTTGCAAAATTGCTTTAATTTTATGCAATAGTACTTCAGAATCAAATGGTTTGTTTAAATAATCATCTGCTCCAACTTGATATCCTTTTAACACGTCTTCCTTCATTGTTTTTGCTGTTAAAAAGATTATGGGCACTTGTTTATTTGTTGTTCTAATGTCTTCTGCTAATGAAAATCCGTCTTTTCTTGGCATCATTACATCTAAAATGCATAAATCATAATCGGCATTTTTAAACATAATAAGACCTTCAATTCCGTCTTTAGCATGTGTAACATTATAATCATTTAATGCTAAATAATCTTTTAGCACTGTTCCAAAATTTGGATCGTCTTCAACTAGTAGTATTTTCTTGCTTCCCATCATACCCTTTGTTTTTATATTAGTGGTAGTTTAACTGTAAATGTGCTTCCTTTTCCTTTTTCACTTTCAACATAAACTGTACCATGATGATTATCTATGATTTCTTTTACATAGGCTAATCCTAATCCATGGCCTTTTACATTATGAATATTTCCTTTATGCTCCCTGTAAAATTTATCAAACACATATTTTTGAGCATTTTTACTCATTCCAACTCCTTCATCTTTTATTTTAAAGATAAAATATTTATTGGTACTTTCTGTAAACACATCTATTTTAGGTGCTCCTTCTGAGTATTTTATAGCGTTTTCTAATATATTAACTACAACATTGGTGAGGTGAAAGCTATTACCTAAAACCTCTGTAGAAATTGCTTCAAAATGTGTTTTTATTTTTCCTTTTTTATCAGAAACTAATAAATGTACATGCTCGGTTGCTTCTTCAATTACATCGTGCATATCAATAGCTTCTTTACTTATTTCTATTTGATTTTTCTCTAATCTTGATATACGTAATACGTTTTCTACCTGACCGTGCATTCGTTTGTTTTCATCACGAATCATTTGTACATAACGTAATACTTTATCTTCATCTTTTATAATTTTTGGATTTTTTATGGCATCTAACGCTAAATTGATGGTTGCAATTGGCGTTTTAAACTCATGTGTCATATTATTGATAAAATCCGTTTTAATTTCTGAAATTTTCTTTTGTCGAACCAATTGATATAATGATGTTGAAAAGGCAGCTATAATAATACCGATAAACAATAGTGATAATAAAAGAATTTGTAAAATTCCTGAAACTAGGTTTTTTCGTTCATCGGGGAATGAAACATGTAGCTTGTACTTACTATTTCCTTCGCTATCTTCTAATAACGGATATTGATAATCGTTATTAGGATTCATTTTAAAATATCCTGATTTTATAGGTGTTGCAAGTCCTCCTTCATATACTCCAAACTTAAAATTCTGACGAATATTTCTTTTTGCTAACTCATCTTTTAATGTATTGTTTAATTCTCTAGATGATAACCTTTGATGAATTGGTGTAAAGCGTTTACTTTCTCTAAACATATCTTCCATTTGTTGTCTATTCCATCTTGGATATGTTTTAAAAGTAGTAAAGCTACTTTCATCTGTAAAAGCTGAAAAATCATTATCATCTGAACTTATTACTTGCGAAAAAAAGATATCTTCTTTACCTGAAAACCTTTTAATTACTGTAGAATCATTATTTACAAAATCAACAGGAATTTTAAAATTTTCTTCTAAAATAGTTGCTCCAAAGGTAAATTTACGCTTACTGGTGGTATCAATTTGCTGAAATAAATAATTCTTTATTTCGGCTGAGGTTCTGTATTTATAACTTTCAAAGAACTTTTCATGGGATTGTACAAACTCATTGTACTCTCTTTCTTTAATCCTTTCTGATGTTTGCGCTAAGGCAATTTTTACATTACTTTCAAATTGCTGTTGTTTATTCTTAATCGATTCATTTATCCAATATACTTGAACTGCTATAATCCCGATTAGAGAAATACTCATCAACACCACAATAAGAATAAATATTCTTTTACCCATTAATCAAAAATAAATCAATAAAATTTAGGGGAAAACGCTTTTAACTTAGATTAACAAAGATACTTCATTTTTAAGAAAATTTTAAGATTTAAGTTATGAAAACACTATCTTATACGTATTTTTTTGTTAATTTATTATGGATTTTTAACACTTGATCCTCAGTATCCTGTAAATTTATATTTTCAATAACATAATGTGATTGTAATATTTTTTTAATATCTAACCATTGGTTATTCATTCTATTATTAACCTCTGCTTCTGTGGTATGATCTCTTTTTATTACTCTTTGAATTTTAATGTTTTTAGGTGCTGTAACTGTTATTATTTTATCACAAAGAAGGTTACTTCCATTTTCAAACAAAATGGCATTTTCGTACAAAATATAGTCTTTACTAGCGTTTTCTTTGATAAAACTTTGAAAATGAACATGAACCACTGGATGTACAATAGCATTTAAAATGGCTAATTTTTCTTTATTTTTAAAAACTATGCTCGCTAAAAAAGAACGATTTAATTTACCATTTTCATAAACTTCTTCAGAGAATTCTGCTATTAATTTCTTTTTTATCTCTATAGAAGTATTCATTAACTTTTTAGCTTCATCATCTGCAAAATATATAGCAATATTACTAAACTTAGCAAACATGTTAGCCACTGTAGATTTACCACTGCCAATACCACCTGTTAAACCAACTATCATTTACTTATATATTAAAAAGTCTATTTTATCTGGAACAATTCTTACTGTTGAAATTATATCAGGTTTTGCCATAAGTCTAGGTACCATATAATTTAATTCTTTTGATTTAGCTAATTTATAATCACAAACTATTTTAAAAGAGTCTTCGGTAATTTTATTAAAATCTTTCAATCCCACTTTAAAAATTACCTTTACTTTTTTAGGAAAAGTATTAAATTCTACTCCATAAGGTTGATTTACTACTTGAATAGGAATTTCAACTTCGCCTTCTGTAAATTTATCTACTTGTACCTTAAGCATTACTTTACTATGGCTCATTTTTATCTTATCTGAAGTATTAGGCAAAATTAATGTTAATTCTTTTTCTACATCTTCAGAGACATCTTCTATTTCTAACAAATTGGTGGTTACATATTCTATCTTTTCAAGTTGCAACTCTGGTCCAGAAATAGTTACTGTTTTAGGATTAGTTTCTAAAGGCTTTGCCAAATCATATCCTAATTGATAATGAATGTTAACATTAGGTTTTACTGGCACTTTTTTTGACTCTAGACTACCAAGCTTTAGGTAGATAGTATCTTTTAAAACTCCTTCTAGAACCAAGCCTGATCTTAATTGTTTTTGTATGGCTTTTTTTTGATTAATTGGCAAAAAAAAGTAATCAGTTTTGTTTTTAGTTTTTAGCTTATCTGCTTTTAATAATACTTTTCTTCTTGAAAAATTTTCAGATAATAATTCAAATCCACTTCCTTTTATCAACAATTCTATTTCTTTTAATGGCTCTTGCTGTAATATTTTGTTTTGTGCTAATGCATCATATTGCACTTGGTAAGTAATTGCAGTTGTGTATTGTTTAGATAAATTAATTAACAGCCACATTAAAAATGACGCTGCTAAAAAGCTAAAAAAAACCTTAGGTATATTTAGTTGTTTTTCCAAATTAAATTTTTATTGCAATCTAGTTAAAAAGAAAAAAGTGAGCAAAAAGCTCACTTTATATTATTATGTTGTCGTATCAATTATTTCTTTTCATTATGTCTTCTAGTAAGCTCCATAGAAATTGCTGATTTTTCAAACTTGATTTTTCCTGCACCTGTTTCAATAGTAACTGTAGCGTTTGTATCGTTAATTTCAGAAATTGTTCCGTGAATACCACTAGTAGTTACAATTTTAGCTCCTTTTTTAATTTCTGATTGAAATTGTTTTTCTTTTTTTTGGCGACTAATTTGTGGGCGAATCATAAAAAAATACAGCACACCTAACATTGCTACAAATGGTAGCATACTTAGTAAACCTCCTGAATCTGCTTGTAATAGAATAGTTTGTAACATAAATTATCTCTCTACAAAGTTTTTAAATTCTTTTTTTAATTTTTTCTGTGATGTTTTATTTTTAGGAATTACAATTCCTTTAATTTTTAAGAAAACAGTTGCTTTATCTGTATTAGTATCTAAAGTTATTGTTTTGCTTTGTTTGTTAGATTTTCCGCTAGTATTAAACTTAACTTGTATATCAGCTGTTTCTCCTGGCTCAATAGCTTCTTTAGGCCACGTAGGTACCGTACAACCACATGTAGCTTTAGCATTGGTAATTACTAAGTTGGATTTACCTGTATTAGTAACTTTAAAAGTAGTTTCAACAACATCTCCTTCATTAACGGTTCCAAAATCAAATACTTCCTTATCAAAAGTAATTGCAGGCGCTCCTTTACTTATATCACTATCTCTCTTTTCTGCTCTTTCAACATTTTCTTTTTTTACTTTTGATGATGCATTGCTATTTCCACAAGATACTAACACTCCTGTTAAAATTACCAATGATAATACTATAAATGCTTTTTTCATTTTTATTATAATTTATTTGGGTTAAAAGTAATTATTTTAAAAAAAATTAATGTTAAATATTACTTATATTAATCCTCTACCAATCTTGACCATTTTTTTTGATTCAGAAAAATCTTTAGATATTTTATCTAAAATTCCATTAATAAAATATCCACTTTTTTCTGTTGAATAATCTTTGGCAAGCTCAATATACTCATTAATAGTCACTTTGCTTGGAATAGATGAAAAATGTAAAAATTCGGTGATTGCCATTTTAATTAAGATCATGTCAATATCAGCTATTCTATCAGTTTCCCAGTTAGGGGTTTTATCTTTTATATCATCTTCATATTTATGATGGTGAAGCATTGTTTTCTTAAAAAGATTTGACACGAACTCTTTATCCTCTTCATCTTTATATAACGAACCTAAAATAAAAGGTTTCTTAGGGCTTTGTTTGTTTAATGATTTAACCACCCATGTGTTTACAAAAGGTATATCATCTACCCAAGAAATCATTTTATCTTCATAATAGTCTGCTAATTTTTCATTTGGCGCAATAATTTCTTTAAAGAAATCTACTACAAAAGTTTTATCAGCATTAAAATTATCTTCGCTAGAATTCATATACGATTGATACAAATCACTTTGCTGTAAATCTTCTAACAAAATTTTCACATATTCGTCGTCTAAGTACCAATTGTCTAGTTTATTTAATTCTACATACCCCTCTAAACTAACACTTTCAACTAATAATTTAATTAGTCTGTTGTCTATAAATTTAGTATTGGGTTGTAAGTCTTCTTTAGTAGCTAGAATTTTCTTTTTGGAAAGTTCGATTTTTTTCTTAGCTAATTTTTGCATTTCTGTAATTAACTGCAAATTAATCACATACAAATCAAACATTTTTTGAATACTATGCTTCAAGAATTTTTCTTCTTTTACTAAATCATCGTTATGCGATTGCTGCATAGCATATACAGATTGCATTACTTTAACACGAATATGTCTTCTGTTAATCATCTTTAAAGAACTTTAAAAAAAAGAGCGATAGATTAATTTCTAACGCTCTGCAAAAATATAACTTTTATTGTTTTTGGTCTAGCTATTTTTTTCTTTTTTACGTGCATCAATTCTTGCTTGAGCAATGTTGAATGCCGCTTGATGCGTAGTGATATTCTCTTTTTCTGATAATTCGAATATCTCTAATGTTGTATTGTAAATATTTTCTGTTTTACGTAAGCTTTCTTCTTTATTATAGCCTTCTAACTCTGCGTAAACATTAATAATTCCTCCTGCATTAATTAAGAAATCAGGAGCATAAGCAATTCCTTTTTCTTTTAACATTTTACCATGCTTAACCTCATCTGCCAACTGGTTGTTTGCTGCTCCGGCAATTACTTGCGCTTTTAATTGATTGATAGTTGCATCATTTACAGTTGCTCCTAACGCACATGGTGCATAAATATCAATGTCTAAACCAAAAATATCATTTCCTAACACTACATTAGCATTGTATTTTTTGCTTAATTCTTCTAAACGCGCCTCATTTATATCATTCAAAATAACTTGTGCTCCTTCATCAGTGATATGTTTAACTAAAGTTTCTCCTACATGACCAACACCTTGCACTAATACTTTCTTACCTGCTAAATTATCTGTTCCAAACTTGTATTTAGCAGCAGCTTTCATACCCATATAAACACCGTAAGCAGTTACAGGAGATGGATTTCCTGATCCTCCAATAGCTTCCGAAACACCAGTTACATGTGGAGTTACTTCTCGAATAATATCCATATCGCGAGTTTCCATACCTACATCTTCTGCTGTAATGTATTTTCCACTTAATGAATTAACAAACTCACCAAATTTACGCATTAATGCATCATTTTTTTGAGTCTTAGCATCACCAATAATTACGGCTTTACCTCCTCCTAAATTTAAACCAGTTACTGCTGATTTATAAGTCATTCCACGAGATAAACGTAACACATCATTTAAAGCATCCCACTCACTTTTATATTGCCACATTCTAGTACCTCCTAAAGCCGGACCTAAAGTTGTGTTATGAATACCAATAATTGCTTTTAAACCTGTATCTTCGTCATTGCAAAAAACGATTTGTTCGTGACCGTCAAAAGATAGTTGCCCGAAAACAGGATCGTTTTTAAGGTCTTTAGTATCAATAATTTCTGATGTCATATATTGTCTGTTTTTTAAAGGATAAATTTGTTTTTCCTCAAATTTTCATGCGCAAAAATATGAAATTCGCAAATGATAAACAAAAAAAGACTTCTGAATTGTAATATTTTTAACAAATGAAAACTGTTTGTTATAAAATTAATACTCAAAGACCTAAGTTAATAACCATTAATTCATCTTATAAATTTGAAAGCATTAAAGTACCTTAATAAATATTATTTAAAATATAAGTGGAGACTATTGGTAGGTATAGTTATTACTCTACTATCTAAAATCCTATCTTTAAAAATACCTGAAATCATCAAAAACTCTTTAAATGTTGTTGAAGATTATGTAACAGGAAATAAGACTGATATATCTATAGTAAAACAAGAACTACTTCAAAATATTCTTTTAATTATTGCAGTTACTCTTTTAGCTGGCTTTTTTACTTTTTTAATGAGACAGACCATTATTGTAGTTTCAAGATTGGTTGAATTTGATCTTAAAAATGAAATTTATCAACAATACCAACGGTTGTCTCTTAATTTCTACAAAAAAAACAGGACAGGAGATTTGATGAACAGAATTTCTGAAGATGTTTCTAAGGTACGAATGTATTTCGGCCCCGCAATTATGTACTCTTTAAACATGGTAGTGTCTTTTATTATCGGTTTTACTCAAATGTATAAAGCTGACCCAACATTAACTATGTATACATTAATACCGTTTCCAGTTTTATCAATATCCATCTTTTTATTAAGTAAACAAATTAATAAAAGAACTTCTATTGTACAGCAGTACCTTTCAAAACTAACCACTTATAATCAAGAGTTCTTCTCGGGAATTAATGTGGTAAAATCATACGCAATTGAAAATACAGTTATTGATAGTTTTGATGAACTTGCAGATGAAACAAAAGAAAAAAACATCGACCTATCTAAAGTACAAGCTTTATTTTTTCCATTAATGATCCTACTTATTGGTATTAGTAATGTTTTAGTACTATATATTGGTGGTAAACAATATATAGCTGGTGAAATAAGAATTGGTGTGATAGCTGAATTCATTTTATATGTAAACATTTTAACATGGCCTGTTGCCATTGTTGGTTGGGTAACCTCTATTGTTCAGCAAGCAGAAGCTTCTCAGCAACGTATTAATGAGTTTTTAGAACAGGTGCCCGATGTACAAAACCATGTTTCAACAAATACAGATATTGAAGGAAATATAGAATTTAAAAATGTATCATTAATATATGATGATACTGATATTACTGCTTTAAAAAATATTAGCTTTTCCGTTGAAAAAGGGGAAACCATTGCTATTTTAGGGAAAACCGGAAGTGGAAAATCATCTATAGTAAATTTAGTATCTCGTTTATATGATGCTACTGAAGGTGTTATTTTAATTGACAACACACCTATTAAAGAGTGCAATTTAGACGATATTAGAAACCAAATAGGCTTTGTTCCACAAGATCCTTTTTTATTTTCAGATACTATTGAAAATAACATTAAGTTTGGAAAAGAAGATGCTAGCGAAGAAGAAATTATAGAAGCTGCAAAAAATGCAGTAATTCATGATAATATTATTGAGTTTAAAAATGGCTATCAAACAGTTTTAGGAGAACGAGGCGTAACCTTATCTGGTGGTCAAAAACAAAGAACCTCTATAGCCAGAGCCATTATAAAAGATCCTAAAATTTTAATTTTTGATGATTGTTTATCTGCTGTGGATACTGAAACCGAAGAAAAAATCTTGTCAAACTTAGAACGTATTTCTAAAAATAAAACCACATTTATTATCAGTCATCGAGTTTCATCCGCAAAAAATGCAAATAAAATCATTGTTTTAGATGACGGAAAAATAATTCAGCAAGGAACTCATAATCAACTAATAACACAAAAAGGTTATTATAAAGAGCTATATGAACAACAACTTTTAGAAAAAGAAATTTAAGGATTAGCATTGCCAAGTAAAATATTTTGTTAGATTTGTTTCAAAGAATTTAACATAACCAATAAGTTTTTAAGATTAGAATTATGAGCGAGAGAGTTGAACAAGAAGAAATCTTTTCACAAGTTTTAAGAGCAGGAAGAAGAACTTACTTTTTTGATGTAAGATCTACTAAAGCAGATGACTACTACTTAACTATTACAGAAAGTAAAAAATTTACACATGATGATGGTTCATTCCATTACCAAAAACATAAAATTTATCTTTACAAAGAAGATTTTACAGATTTTAGAGAAATGTTAGATAAAGCCACAAGCTTTATTGTTAACGAAAAAGGTAGTGAAGTAATTAGTGAACGTCACCAAAAAGATTACAAAAAAGAAGAAACGTTAGAAGCTAGCTCTACAGGAAGCTTCACAGACGTTTCTTTTGAAGACATTTAATTAAATATGTAAAAGAAACTTACCTTAGTTTCCTTTTACCAAAAATTTTAATTCAAATTCAATTTACACACAAAAACCACTAATCATATATTTTATGTTGGTGGTTTTTTTATTAAAACTATTCTAAACAGTTTTTAATTTGCAAATTATCTTTTTTTTCTCCCAAAAAACTCTCTGTTTTTAGGGCTGAAAAAACTCTACCTACTCTACTGTTTAGCTTATCATCATAAGCTATACTCTTTCTTTTACTTTGATTAAATAACATAGCAATAAATTTTGTATTAGTAATTATTTTCTATAAGCATTAATTTTTAAGCTTGTTTAAAGTTACACATAAAAACAATACAAAACACATAAAAGTTTAAAAACAAACATTTTACCCTAAAATTAAAGGTGATTTTCCTTTACAATACATTTTTCATTGTTAGGCTTTTCGCCTTGGTTTCCTCCCATTCTTTTTCTGGAATACTATCTTTTGTTATCCCACCTCCAATATAAATCTGAGCAATGTTTTGTTGGATTTGCATGCAACGCAAGTTGACAAATAAGTTAGAAAACTTAACTTCTTCTTCTCTTTTAAAGTTTAGTTCTCCTAAAAAACCAGTATAAAACTCTCGAGAATAATTTTCATTGTTTAAAATGAAGTTTTGTGCTTCTTCTTTCGGATAACCACATACTGCAGGAGTTGGATGTAACGTTTTTATTAATTCTGATTTATCTTTAGAAAAAACACCTTTAACAATTGTTTTTAGATGCAGTAAACTTCCTGCTTTTACTGTTTCCACCTCATTTGCTTCTACTGTTTTACAAATAGGCTGAAGTTTTTCCAACAAATAATCTGTAACCATTTGCTGCTCTTCCAGTTCTTTTGCTCCCCATAAAACGTTTTCTTCTCCTTTGTCTACTTGAGTACCTGCTAGCGACATCGTTTCAAATTCATTTTCAGAAATTTTAACCAATGTCTCTGGGGTAGCTCCTAACCACAAACCTACTTTGGGGTGAAACCATAAGTACACAAAAGCTTTCGGATAAACATTGACTAGTTTTTTAAAGATTTCAATTACATCCATTTGATGAAGAACTATCTCTTCCTTTCTTGATAAAACCACTTTTTTAAAGGTTCCTTTATTAATTTCGTTAATTCCTCTTTTTACTAAATCAACATGATTTTGTTTCGAAGTATCCTCTTTTGAAGTATCCTCTAAAGAATAATTTTTCTTTTCTCCAATCGCTACACTAAAATCAATTTCTTCTTGTAAAAATTCAGATTCTTTTCTAGGAATTAAAACCGAAGGCTCATTTGAGTTAAAAGGTGCAAAGACAAATCCGCTTTCAGCATAATCTTTAGTAGTAAATAATTGATCACTATGCTGTAAAAAAGCCGAAATAATATTTTCATTAGCTTTTTTATACACTACAAACGGTAAGTTATGGTGTAAACTTGTTTTTATTTGTTGTAATATATTCAATCTAAATAATTTAAAATTTGTTGTTTGATTAAATCAAATTCTGTCCAAACCAATTCGTGACCTACATCTTCTATGTCTACTAATTTGAATTGTTCTTTCGGAAAAATATTTTGTAGTCTTTCTGAATTTTCAAAAGGCACAATCCAGTCAGAAGTACCATGAACACTTATAATATTATTAGGATTCTGTTGCCATGAATGCTCAAAATGAGCCAAATTTTGTTTGTGCGATAATTTTTCTTTTGAAGCTTCTTTCCAAACATCTGGCAACAACCCTCTTGAAAAACCCCATTTGTAAAGATTGATTGTCCATGGTATAAATTCAAAATCACTATAAACAGCAGGAGCTAATAAAATAACTTGTTGTACCTTTTTATTTACTGCTAAAGCGATGGGGCCTCCGTAAGAATATCCAACTAAAATCACTTTATCTGAAGGAATTTCAGCCATAATGTTTATCACCATATCACGTTCAAAAGCAATACTTTCTTGAACCGAGTTTTCATCTTTATACCCATACCCTATTCTGTCATAAGCTACCATATTTGCCTTGGTTTGCAGTAAGCTATCTTTCATGTATTTAGAAAAATCATGTAACGAACCTATAGCTCCATGAATAAACAGGATTGTTGGCAATGAATCATTCTTTTGAATTTTTATTTTTCTATACTCAAACCCTCTAAATTTTTCGTGTGTTAAAGATGGTTTTATAGTACTTTCTTTATAAGAATCTAAAATAATTCTATCCGATTTTGGTCGAGAAAAACGAACAAAAACTATATACAATCCAATTGCTACAACAAAAAGAACAAGCAATACAATTTTGAAAATCTTTTTAAAAAGACGCATTATTTTTTATCTAAAATAATGTTGGTTAACTTACAGATAGAAATCAAATTATCTTCCTCATCAACAATTTTCACCTCCCATAAATGTGTAGTTCTCCCTTTGTGAATCACTCTTGCTGTAGCAAACACTTCTCCTTCTTTTTTGCTTTTAATATGATTGATACTTAATTCAATGCCTTTAATTACTTTTTTAGACGTATCTGTAAAAAAAGCGGACGCAGAACTACCCACGGTTTCTGCCAAGGCAGCAGTTGCGCCTCCATGTAAAATTCCGTAAGGTTGATATACTCTAGAATTCACTGGCATTTTTGCAGTTAAATAATCCTCCCCCACATCAACAAACTCAATTTCAAGAGTTTCCATTAAGGTATTTTTATTGTATCCGTTAAACTTTTTTAAGATGGTTTCTTTGTCCATGAAGTACGTAGTTTGAATGGTAAAAATACGTATTTTTGCGTTTACATAAAACGAATAAAAATGTACAAAGTCCGTGTAATTTTAGACACTCAAGAAGATGTAATTAGAACTGTTCTGGTTGATGAAAAACAATCATTAGAACAATTACATTATACAATTGCCAAAGCTTTTGGTTTTGACGGACAAGAAATGGCTTCTTTTTATCTTGCTGATAGTGAATGGAACCAAGGTGAGGAGATTCCGTTGTTTAATATGGCGGAAGCTGGAGAAGGACTTTCAATGGCTACTAGCATGTTGAATGAAACGTTACCAAACCAAAACGACAAGTTAATTTATGTCTATGATTTTTTAAATATGTGGACGTTTTATGTTGAAGTTATTGAACAATCAGATGAAGAAATAACTGAACCAAAAACTATTTTATCTTTTGGAGAAGTCCCAGAGGAAGCTCCCGAAAAAGAGTTTGAAAATAAAAATTTATTTGAGGATTTTGATGATGAGTTTGACGACGAGTTTAAAGACGAATTCGATGATTTTGAGCGTTTAGACGATTTTGATTTTGATAACTTCTAAGATTAACTTCTTAAAAATTAAGTAACAATTTGGTATCTTGTTCGTCGTATAGAAAATCGACTAAACAAGTTTATCTTTGGAAACAATACTTTCAATTAAAAATCTCGACAAAAAATACGGTCGAGTTCACGCGGTTAATAACCTGTCTTTTGATATTAAAAAAGGAAATGTTTACGGTATTTTAGGTCCAAATGGTAGTGGTAAATCTACAACCCTTGGCATCATTTTAAATGTTGTAAACAGAACTTCCGGTAGTTTTTCTTGGTTTGACGGAACATTATCTACTCATGAAGCCTTGAAAAAAGTAGGTGCCATTATAGAGCGACCAAATTTTTATCCATATATGTCAGCAGTTCAAAACCTTGAATTAATTTGTAAAATTAAAGGTGTTGATTATGATAAAATTGAAGAAAAATTAAAGATTGTAAATCTTTTTGACCGAAAAGACAGCAAATTCAGAACCTATTCTTTAGGTATGAAACAACGCTTAGCCATTGCTTCTGCCCTGTTAAATGACCCAGAAATATTAATTTTAGACGAACCTACTAACGGATTAGATCCTCAGGGAATTCATGAAATTAGAGAAATCATCAGAAAAATAGCCAAAAACGGAACTACCATTTTGTTAGCATCTCATTTGTTAGATGAAGTAGAAAAGGTATGTAGTCACGTAGTCGTAATTAGAAATGGTATTAAGTTATATGATGGTCGTGTAGATAATATGATTGCCTCAAACGGTGTCATTGAGGTTAAAACCGATGGAGATCAAGAAAAATTAGTCAATATTCTAAAAAACCATCATGATGTAGCTGCTGTAAATGTTGATGATGAGCTGGTTATAGCTAGATTAGAAAATGAAGTTCTTGCCTCTACCATTAACGCTTACTTGTTTGAAAATGGGGTTCCTGTATCTCATTTAGTTCAAAGAAAGTTAAGTCTTGAACAACAATTTTTAGAGCTAACCAACCACAAAAACTAACCTTTCAAAAAAAACAACAACATGTTACGTCTTTTAGATATAGAATTTCATAAATTAAAACATAACCGCGCTAGTAAAATTTTATCCATCATCTATTTTGGATTATTAGCATCTATAGCGCTTATTGCAGCTATTAGGTTTGATATTGGTCCGGTTAAATTTCATTTGGCCGAACAAGGCATCTTCAACTTTCCATATGTATGGCACTTTAACACATATATAGCAGCTATACTAAAATTCTTTTTATTGCTAGTTATTGTTTCTATGATGGCTAACGAATACAGTTACAAAACCTTAAAACAAAATCTGATAGATGGATTAAGCAAAAAAGAGTTTATTTTATCTAAATTCTATACAGTTGTTGTTTTTGCAGGAGTTTCAACCATTTTTGTATTTGTCATTTCTTTAATTTTAGGATTAATTTATTCTGATTTTAATGAAATAGGCATCATCTTTTCAGAATTAGAATACTTATTTGCCTTTTTCATAAAACTGGTAGGTTTCTTTTCTTTCGGATTATTTCTGGGAATCCTTATCAAAAGATCTGCTTTTGCTGTAGCGGGAATGATAGTTTGGTTGGTTGTTGAGAGTCTTATAAAAGGATATTTGTACTGGAGTTTTAGAAATTCAGAATCTATTGTAAGTGAAAAAGTTGATGCTATCATGCAATTTTTTCCTCTAGAAGCAATGCAAAATTTAATTAAAGAACCTTTTTCTCGTTTAGGAGCTGTACAATCGGTAGCGAAACAGATAGGAGAAACTGTAGTGAAAGATTATTCGGTTAGTATATTGAATATTATTGTAGTACTTTTTTGGACATTTATATTTATCTATTCATCATATGCTTTGTTAAAAAAGAGAGATTTGTAGGAAGTTTTCATTAATTTTGATTTCGTCAATCAAAAATTTCATGAAAAAACTTACTCTTTTAACACTACTTTTTTCAACTTTTTTAGCTTTTTCACAAAAGCAAGCTAATGTATGGTACTTTGGTAGAAATGCAGGAATAGATTTTAACTCAGGCACACCTACTTCATTATCAAACAGCCAATTAAACACTTTAGAAGGGTGTTCTTCTTTCTCTGATGAAAATGGAAACCTATTATTTTATTCTGATGGAATAACTGTATGGGATAGAAATCATACAGTAATGAGATATTCTAATGGGAATTTAGCCAACGATTTAAAAGGACACCCTTCAAGTACTCAGTCTGGGATGATTATTCCTAGACCTGGGTCAGCAAATATATATTACTTATTTACCGTAGATGATGGCCCAGGATCAGATGGTATTAGTAATGGTTTAAATCTATACACTATTGATATAAGCTTAAACGGAGGATTAGGCGAATTAATTGATGAAGATGGAGATGGTGTTTTTTTTAAAAATTTATCTAATGGAAGAGAAAGTGATTGGACAGAAAAAGTTGCTGCAGTAAGAGGTAGTGAATGTAATACCTATTGGGTTGTTTCCGCTGTACAAAATCAATTCTATGCCTTTAAAATTGATGCCTCTGGTGTGAGTTTAAATCCTATTATTTCCACAGTTAATGAGTTTATAACTAGAAGAGGATATTTAAAATTATCTCCTGATGGAACAAGGCTTGCTGTTGCTAATCAATCTTCCACATCATTGTTATATGATTTTAGTTCAACTACTGGGGAAGTTGGAAATAGAGTAATAAATCTTACCAGCTTTGGCGATGGAGAGCCATATGGAGTTGAGTTTTCTGTAGATTCAAAAAAATTATATATTTCTACTGTTGAAGGATTCAGGCAAACAATGTTTGATCCTCCTACTACTTACAGACTTTTTCAATTTGATTTAAATCAAACAAATATTACTGCTAGCAAATTTTTAATACATCAACAAATCCCAGGTTTTAGAGGTGCTTTACAGTTAGGTCCAGATAGTAAAATATATGCTACTATACCTCTTGCGTATGATGATCCTTCTGGTGATTCGGAATTTTTAGATGTTATTGAAAATCCAAATGCTAATGCTGCGGATGTTATTTTTACAAAAAAAGCAGTTGATCTTCAAGGGAAACTATCAACACAAGGGTTGCCCCCGTTTATATCTTCTCTATTACTTCCTATACAAATAGTCGATTTAGCTACTAATGAAGTAATTAACAATCAAGACCTTCAATATTGCATCGGAGAATCTATAAACATTTCACCTGAAACTGTAACTGGTAGTAATATTAACTATGAGTGGACTTTTGACAATGGATCAACCATAACGGCAATTTCAAATACTTCCAACTTAACTCTAAATAACTTAGACACAAGCAACAATGGAGCTTATTTACTTACAGTCACTTTAACGGATGATTGTGGTAACCAAACAAAACTTGAAGGAACTTTTAATATTGGTGTTTATCAGCCAGCAACTGCTGGCTTACCGAGTGATATTAGTTTTTGCGACACTGATGGAGACGGCTTCAACATTTTTGATTTACAAGCAGATGTTACTCCTCAAGTATTAGGCACTCAAGATTCTGCTCAATTTGAAGTATTGTATTTCTTAACTCAAGCAGATGCAGATAATAACGTTACGGCTAACGCATTACCTAATCCATATACAAATCCCTCAGCATTCAGCTCACAAACCATTTTTGCTCGTATCCATAATATTGATGCTCCCGATGCTTGCTATGATACCACACAGTTTAATTTAGTAGTTACAGGATATCCTCAACCCTCTCAACCAACCGACTATGCTGAATGTGATGATACTGCTAATGGAGGAGATACTGATGGATTTTTCAATAATTTTATTTTGTCTACTAAAGATATTGAAGTACTAGGAAGCCTATCTCCTACTCAATATTCTGTTTCCTACCACACAACACTTACTGGAGCGCAAACCGATGCTCTTACAGATGTAATTGATAAAAACAACCCTTACCGTAATACCACAGCAAACCAGCAAACCATTTTTGTACGTGTGGAGAATGTAGATAATCCCAATTGTAGTGCTGTTTCTGAAAACGGTACTACCTTTGAACCATTCAATTTAATTGTAAATCCGCTACCAGTTATTACCAATGACCCTGCACAACTTACTCAGTGTGATACAGATGCCGATTTAAATACAAACGTCAATTTAACACAAGCAGAAATCAATATTTCAGCCGATTATACCAACGAAACTTTCATCTACTATCCAACACAAGCAGATGCAATTGCTGACACCAATGCTATTACCAACACCTATTCCTACAATGTTTCTGACGGAGATAGCGTATGGATAAGAACCATTACTTCACAAGGATGTTATCGTATTTCTCAGCTAGATATTACTGTTTCCTATGCAGGTGATGTAGCTTACGACAGGCTTTTTCAAGTATGTGACGACTTCTTAGATACTGACGGAAATGATACTGCTAATAATAACGATACCGATGGTATTTCTTATTTTGACATCAGCGATGCTGAAAATGAAGTAAAAGCACTTTTTCCTGTGACTATCCAACAAGATCTAGACATACTTTTCTTTGAAACTATAGCCGATAGAGATGCGGTTATCAATCAAATAACCGATTTAGCAAATTACAGAAATACGAATGTTCCTGCTACAACACAACAACCTATTTACATTAAAATTATAAATACAGTAAACAATGATTGTACAGGTATTGGTCAACTCTATATCTTAGCGCAACCCGTTCCCGAAGCTAATCCTGTTAACAACATTACCCTCTGTGATGATTTTGATAGTGGAAGTTATACTGATGGAGAAAATGTCGGTATCGATTTAACAACACAAAACTCAGGTATCTTAGGAACTCAAAACCCTGCAGACTATACCATTACTTTTTACACTTCTTCAACTGATGCAAATGTGGGCAACAACCCTATTACTAATGACACCAACTTCAGAAATACTGCTCCTGCAGGTTTTACTGTTGGAGATGTTAGTACACAAACCATATATGTAAGAATTGAAAACAATACAACAGCTTGTTTTAACGATCATCTATCGTTTGATATTGTTATAAATCCACTACCTACTATCAACAATACAATTCAGCCTCTTGAAGTATGTGATACCGGTGCTGTTGATAATGACACACGTAATGGATTAGAACAACAAATCGATTTAAGTGTAAAAGATGCTGAAATCCTTGACGGTAGAGATCCTGCTCAGTTTGAGGTTAGCTATCACACATCACAACAGGATGCTATTGACGGTGTGAATCCGGTAAATAAAATTAGTTATGACAACAACCCTCTTACCACTACGGTAACCGACAATATAGGAGAAGAAACACTATGGATTAGTATTTTAAACAACGTAACCGGTTGTCGTTATGGAATTAACTCATTGCTTATCCGTGTGCAACCTGAACCTAACATCTTACTTACTGATATTTCTAACATATCCGAATGTGATAATGATGATGATAGCGATGATACCAATGGTATTATTCAAACTATCGATTTAACTACTAAAGAAACGGAAATTTTAACAAATTACCCCGTAGCTCAACACGATGATTTTACCATCACCTATCACTTAACCCAAGATGGAGCTATTAATAATACAGATGTAATTCCTGATACAGAAACTAGTGCATATACCAATATCAGCAATCCGCAACGCATATATATAAGAGTAGTTTACAATGATACAGGATGTGTAAATGATGATACTTTTTTTGACATTATTATCAATCCACTTCCTGATTTTCAGGTAACCTCTCCACAAATTGTATGTTTAAACAATCCTCCGGTAGTTTTACAAGTAGAAAATCCTAACGGAACGTATGATTACATCTGGACAAAAGATACAGATCCTACAGTATTGGGTACAACAGAGCAATTAAATGTGGATGTTGGCGGACACTATCATATAACTGCTACCAATACAACTACTGGCTGTACTCGTACCAGAACTATTATTGTAGAAGAATCTATCATCGCTTCTATTGAAGAAGAGGATATTACTATTATAGATGATTCTAACAACAACTCCATCTCTATCAATAATGAAGATAATAATTTAGGTGTAGGAGATTATGAATTTGCACTTCAAAACGAACAAGGTTTTATTGTACAAAACTTCCAAGACGAACCCTATTTTGAAGGTTTAGAAGGAGGAATATATACCATTTTAGTACGAGATAAAAACGGTTGTGGCCTTGCCCAAATTGAAGTCTCAGTCATTGAATTCCCTAAGTTCTTCACCCCTAATAATGATGGATATAATGACACTTGGACCATCAAAGGAGCTAATACCGATTTTTACCCACAAAGTACTGTTTATATTTTTGATAGACATGGTAAAACACTAGCTAGCTTCCCTATTGATAGTGAAGGATGGAACGGACTCTACAACGGAAAACCACTACCTTCTAACGATTATTGGTTTAACATACAACTTATCGATAACAACGGAAATATCAAAAATAAAAAAGGGCACTTCTCCCTGCTGAGGAAGTAATTTCGTTTAAATTATAAATAAACATACGGATAGCTTTAATTAAAAAAGCTATCCGTATTTTTGTTTTATGGATTTTCAATTAGAATCAGACTTTAAACCAACTGGCGACCAACCTCAAGCTATAAGTCAACTTGCAAACGGAATTAATTCCGGTGAAAAATACCAAACATTGCTTGGTGTTACAGGTTCTGGAAAAACTTTTTCCGTGGCCAATGTGGTTGCTGAAGTACAACGTCCAACGCTAGTTTTAGCACATAACAAAACGCTTGCCGCTCAGTTATACTCAGAGTTTAAGCAGTTTTTCCCCAACAATGCTGTAGAATATTTTGTTTCGTACTATGATTATTATCAACCTGAAGCTTATATTCCTGTAACTGGAACCTATATTGAAAAAGATCTATCCATCAACGATGAAATTGAACGTCTACGAATTAGCACCTCTTCCTCCCTACTTTCAGGACGAAGAGACGTTTTAGTAGTAGCATCCGTTTCTTGTTTATACGGAATTGGAAATCCAACAGAATTCAAGAAAAACGTAATTCCTATTGAAACGGGTCAGCAAATTTCCCGTACCAAATTCTTGCATCAATTAGTAACGAGTTTATACGCAAGAACTGAAGTAGAAATTAAAAGCGGAACTTTTAAAGTTAAAGGTGATGTAGTTACTATTTATCCGTCTTATGGTGATAGCGGATACCGTGTCCATTTCTTTGGTGATGAAATTGATGAAATTGAAACCTTTGACATTGAAAATAATCAAATAATTGAAAGACTAGATCGTTTAACCATTTATCCTGCAAATTTATTTGTTACCTCTCCAGATGTATTGCAAAATGCTATTCATCAGATTCAGGAAGATTTAATGAAGCAATACGACTATTTCAAAGAAATAGGCAAACATTTAGAAGCAAAACGCTTAAAGGAACGTACCGAATTCGACTTGGAAATGATTCGAGAATTGGGATATTGTTCGGGAATTGAAAACTATTCTCGTTATTTAGACGGAAGAGCAGCCGGAACTCGACCGTTCTGTTTGTTAGATTATTTTCCTGATGATTATTTAATGGTGATTGATGAAAGTCACGTAACCATTCCGCAAGTGCATGCTATGTATGGTGGTGATAGAAGCAGAAAAGAAAACCTGGTAGAATACGGATTCAGATTACCTGCCGCCATGGATAACCGTCCGTTGAAATTCGAAGAATTTGAAACACTACAAAACCAAGTAATTTATGTTTCTGCAACTCCTGCAGATTACGAATTACAAAAAACCGAAGGTTTATTTGTTGAACAAGTTATTCGTCCAACAGGATTATTAGATCCAGAAATTGAAGTTCGACCTAGTTTAAATCAAATTGATGATTTAATAGAAGAAATTCAAATCCGTGTTGAAAAAGACGAACGAACTTTAGTCACTACTTTAACCAAACGAATGGCAGAAGAGTTGGCTAAATATTTAACCCGAATTCAGGTGCGTTGTCGCTATATCCATTCTGATGTTGACACCTTAGAACGTGTAGAAATTATGCAAGACCTCCGAAAAGGTTTGTTCGATGTTTTGATTGGTGTTAACTTATTGCGTGAAGGGTTGGATTTACCGGAAGTTTCCTTGGTTGCAATTTTAGATGCTGATAAAGAAGGTTTTTTACGTTCACATCGTTCGTTAACGCAAACTGTGGGTAGAGCTGCACGTAATGTAAATGGAAAAGCGATTATGTATGCTGATAAAATCACTAACAGTATGCAAATGACCATTGATGAAACTAATCGTAGACGCGAAAAACAAATCAATTACAATACCGCTCACGGAATCGTACCAAAGCAGATTAACAAAAAAATAGACAACACGTTGTCTAAATCAGCTATTACGTCTTATCATTACGATAATGCTACACAAAAAGCTGCTGAACAAGATTTAGAATACTTACCAAAACAAGAAATAGAAAAACGTATACGTAACAAACGTAAACAAATGGAAGAAGCTGCCAAAGCCTTAGATTTTATGGCTGCTGCCCAACTACGTGATGAGATTGAAATTTTAAAAGAAAAACTGTAAGACACATATATACAAATAGTTAACAAATTCATTTAAGGGTTAACCCTTAGAAAGCTTCTCAGGGTTTTCCATTAGACGATTAGGGTAAACCCTGAGGCAATATTTAGGGTATTTGTAAGTTGTACCCACACATTTTTTTGGGTAGGTTTGCTCTCGAAAAACTATAAAAATTTGCCATGAAAAAAATTATCCAAACTAAAATTGCTAAATTATTAATACTTCTATTAATATCTACAATTTCTTTATTCTTATGGAATTGCGAAAAAGAGGAAGTTATAAATAGCTATAACGAACAAAATGTAAACAATTCTTCTTATTTTATTAGATCTATTTCATACAATGAAGTTGTGAACAATTCTGTTTTACAAAAGAAAATGCAACTATTTAATAATGAATATAAAAATGCTGCTTCTAAAGAAACAAGTTCAACAAACTATAATTTTACCATTAATAAAGAACAAGGCAAATATTTAGAATCTCAAGACGGTTACCATTCATATACATTTTTAGTAGAACGCACAGAATATAATGGATATTTAGAAAACATTTTATTTTCGCTTCAGCCTGATGGCGAGTATAAAACCATTTTAATCAAATACAAATTATCTGCAGAAGAACTTATTAATATTAATCTAAGTAAAGAGATTTTTTTAAATGATGAAAAAGTTATATATGAAGTTCTAGAAGACGATAATTTATTAAGTGTTTTTTCTAAAGACCAAAGTGATGAATTAGATGATGGTACACCACTAACTACTAGTATATGTATGGTAATGATGGTTAAATATTGTGAAGCAGGCTATTGTACTGGTGCTGATTTGTTAACCTGTAGTACACCTGGTTGGTATCAACATATCTCTTGCTCTACAGGAGGTGGAGGAAATCCTTTAGGAACAGGAGGCAATGGGAATTCGAATGATAACGATCCTTCTGAAGGAGGAGGCGGTGGTTCTGGCAGTGGTAGTTCTTCAAGCTCTTCTAACGATACAACAACCATTGTAGTTGTTTCTCCTGAAAAAGAACTATTTCATAAAATAGATAAATGTTTAAATTTAACATCAGAACAAGAAGCATGGATAAAAAATGAAGCAGAGAATTTTTTAGAAAGTGAAAATATTTTGCCATTGTACAATTATGTACAAACTAATAATTGTTCAGAAGAAGCGCAAAACTTTGCTCAACTAGCCATTGAAGCTTTGATGAATGACGGTGAAGTGGATTTTGAGAATGGAATTATTATTGATGAGACATATAAAAATACAAAAACAAAATGTATTCATGATAAATTAAAGAGTAATGATAATTTTTATAAGAAAATGCTTACAAACTTCGATGGTTCAAATTCAAATATCTTAAAATTCAAAGTTGGTGATCCTCAAAATGGAGATTGGGGTATTACAAAAGGAGATACAGATAATTTAAGAGAATTTTCTATTACTATTAGCAGTAATATTGAAAACAGTTCTAACTTAGCTAAAATGGTAACATTATCTCATGAATTAATACATGCTTATATTTACGATACACTAGAAGACTCGGGCTATTTAACCTATTATCCTAATGGAGACCCTAAGTTATCAGTCACTTGTATTAATGGGATTAATTATAATGATATTAATTTAAATTCTTTATCAATTGAAGATCGATTTGTTGCTCTTATCTGTGCTATGAATCAAAATGGGACACTAACACAACAATGGACACATGAATTATTTAACACTTTAAATTTTGATGTTAATGTTTATAGACAAGAATTAGAAAATATGATTTATGGTGAGCATGATTGGAATGCAGAAAATCAAACCTTTATAAATAATGCTGAAAGCTTATTTGGTAATAATTGGAAAAGAGAAATTTCTAAAGCGGTCTCTTGGATAGGTTTAGAAAATACAGATGAATATGCTGATTATCTAAATAGCTACAATACTAATTTTCAACAATTTATATATATACAGCAAACTAGAAATAATATATTAAATTTAAATAACAATTGTAATTAATAAAATGAATACTAAAATTTCAATAAGTATACTATTTTTTATCCTAATAAATATTAATCTATTGAGTCAGTCAGACAAATACGATGTAAGTATTTTAATTAATAATAAAATAAATGGTAATAATATTTCTAATGACAGCTTAATATATCAAACATTTTTTTTACCTGAAACCAAAAACTATATTCAAAAAAAAATTTTTTTCAATGAAAAAGGTGAACTCATTACTAATTTAATTATCCCTGATTCTACAGGTAAAGACAGCCAATTGGTTTTCTACTACAAGAATGATAAAGGTGATAATCCACCCAAAATATTAAAAAAAGAAAAAGTAAAAAATTTAATAGTATACCCTAAAGATTTTATAGGTTTAGAAATATCAAAAGCCAGAAAATTATTACAAAACTCCAAGAATATCTTTATAATTGAATCAGATTCAATCTTTGGGTATTATGTTTTAAAAAAAGTAATCCTGAAAGATAGGTTATCAGGATTATAATAAAGTAAATTATCTTAAGACCAAAAAACCTCACTTTTTAGTGAGGTTTTATAAAAAAAATTAAATATGAAAAAAACGATACTTTTAATTTTATTACTCTTTTTAAGCTTTGTTTCTTTTTCTCAAAGTCGTAAAAGCTTTCCACATAAAGTGATGTTAAAAGATATTAATGGCAACAGAGTGTCATCAACAACCTTTTATAATTTTAACAAACCCATTATTATTGATTTTTGGGCTACCTACTGCAAACCATGTATACAAAAAATTGAGCTTTATAAAAAGCAATATAGAGAATGGCAAGACAACTATGGAGTTAAAATAATTATTATATCAGTAGATGAAAAAAGATATCAAAAAGATGCTCTAAAACTCATTAAAAACCGAAAATGGCCTTTTCAATTTTATTTTGATAAAAACAAAGAATTATTAAAAAAGCTAAGCAAAAGTGAATTGATACCGCAATCTTTTATTTATGACGGTAACTTTAACTTACAAGCTCATAACAATGGTGGTGTTATAACTAAAATAAAAGATAATAAGGTGATAGATATATTTTTAGACCCTAAATACAAAAACACTCTTAAAAAAATTTCAGTAAACCAATAAAAATAAACTATGAAAGAAACAATACTTTTAATTTTATTAATCTTTTTAAACCTTACTTCCTTTTCTCAAAAAAAACAAGAAAGTACCATATATTTAAATGAAAATTTTGATAAGATTACCTATAAAAAATTTAAAGAAAAACTAAACTCTCATTTTTTTGCACGTACATGGGCTGAAAAAGAAGGAAAAAAAATAATTAAACTACGTTATTTAGATTATTATGGAAAGTTAGGAAGTTTAAAAAAATCACAATTAAACAAATTATATTATCAAAAATTTAAATTAGATACTACTAAAGTTTGGTTGATACATTATATTGATACTTTACCAAAGGTAAATCCGAATGGCTCAATTAAACTCACCAAACATAATAAAAGGTTAAAACATTTAGTGTTAGGTCGAAATGACCCTGATAAAACTTATTCAGTAAAAAGCAAAAGTTTAAAAAAAGCTGCCTCTAAGCAAAAAAAATATTACAATATCAAAGGTAATCATTTTAACTTTCTTTATTTTTATAATATAGACAAAGGTTTTGGTAAATTTGATAAAACTCTTTTTCTAAAAGATTACAATCAAATATTAAAAAAGTCATTTTCTGATGGGTTAGTTACTTTTGAAACAATAATTATACATCCTGATGGTCAGTTTTACATGTCTTGGCATCCTCTTTACAAAAAAGATGAAATTAAACTTACCAATTATAAATATTATGAGAAGGAAAAAATAAAATGGTTAAATAATTTTAATAAATACAGTTCTAAATAAAATTTAGTTTATTTTTTTTTATTATTAAAAATATATCTTAAACATGAACAAATTGTTCTTATTACTACTACTTCTTTTTAGTTTAAACATTGCTTTTTCTCAAGAGATAAAAATTTTTTAACCAAAAAAGAAGTCAAAATCTTCAATTTAGCCCATAAGAAAAAAGACTCTAATTATTACACTGAAACTAAGTTAATTTCAAAAAAATAGTAGATCAAATAATATGGTAATTAAGCAATCATCAAAATTATTTTAATTTATATATTTGCCCCTTTATTAAAATAAATGTGCTTATGAAAATTAACTTGCAAAAACTCTTACTTACAGCTTTTCTATTTTTATACAACCTAACTACTTTTAGTCAATCATTTGAATGGGTAAAAACTATAGGTGCAAGCGATTTTGATGCAGGTTACTCAATAGCTATAGATAACTTTGGAAATATCTACACAACAGGGGTATATACAGGCACTGTAGATTTTGACCCAGGATCAGGAGTTTATAACCTAACCTCCACCCAACCTTATATAAATAAGGATATCTATATACTAAAAACAGATTCTGATGGAAATTTTCTTTGGGCAAAATCCGTTGGGGGTATTAATGAAGATTATAGCAAATCAATAAAAGTTGATAATTCAGGGAACGTTTATGTAACTGGTCAATTTGTTGGAGTTGCTGATTTTGATCCAGGACCTGAAACTTTTAATGTATACTCAGCAGGAGATGATGCTTTTGTTCTTAAACTAGACACCAATGGTAATTTTTTATGGGCAAAATCATTTGGTAATAATGCTTATTCTTTAGCTGTTGATGATACAGAAAATGTATATATCACAGGAGATTTTTACAGTAATACAGATTTTAATCCTGGAGCTGAATCGCACATGTTATATGATAATGGCTATGGAAATGTTTTTATTTTAAAATTAGATGTTAGCGGTAATTTTGTTTGGGCAAGATCTTTTGGAGGAGATACGTATGATCGGGGTATGTCAATAGCTGTAGACAATTCAAACAATATATTTGTTACTGGGTACGCACAAGTTACAGGTGGAACAGATGTTTTTATAATAAAATTTAATGAAAGCGGTAATCTCATTTGGACAAAATCCCTTGGAAATAATAACCATTTAAATTATGGTCACGCAATAGATACAGATACTACTGGAAACATTTATGTAATTGGTCAGTTTCAATACATAGTAGACTTTGATCCAAATGATGATATATATAACTTAACTGCTGGAGAGGGCTGGAATGACGTATTTATTTTAAAACTAGATACAGGTGGAAATTTTATTTGGGCAAAATCTTTTGGTGGCATAGGTGAAGAGTACCCTAGCAATATGATTTTAGATAATTATGGAAATATTTATACTACTGGTTTTTTTGATAATACAGCCGATTTTGATCCTGGAGCAGATATTTTTAACTTAACACCTTATCAGGATGGCTTTATTGATGTTTTTGTTCAAAAACTCGATACAAATGGTAATTTTTTATGGGCTAACTCTTTTGGTGGAAGTAATATGGATTATGGTAATTCTATTGCTTTAGACTCATCAAATAACTATTATATTGTTGGTTCTTTTAGAGGTTTTGCAGATTTTGATCCTGGAGCAGGAACTTCCAATATAACATCAACTGGTGATTATGATGTTTTTATTAAAAAAATGAGTCAAAATAATGCGTTAGGTATTGAAGATTTTTCTAATAAGAATGAAGTGGTAGTTTACCCTAACCCAACAAACGGACAAATAAATATTAAATTAAATAATGAAATTAATAATGTTAAGATTATTGTTTCTGATTTATTAGGAAGGATTATTACTGAAAAGAATTATTCTAAATTATTAAATACTAATATTAATCTACCAAATAAAAAAGGATTGTATTTTGTAACACTTAAAAACCTTATTGGTAGTAAGACTATAAAAATTCTCAAGCAATAAAAACTTTTATGAACCAAAAACCTCACTTTTCAGTGAGGTTTTTTTAATATCTAACTAAGAATTAATTGTACATATTAAGCTTGTAAAACTTCTTGTACTTTATCAGCAGCTTCTTGGAACTCAGTAGCTGAGATAATTTCCATTCCGCTGTTATCAATTAATTCTTTTGCTTCTTTAGCGTTTGTTCCTTGTAAACGTGCAATAATTGGCACATTAATTTTATCTCCCATGTTTTTGTAAGCATCAACAATACCTTGTGCCACACGGTCACAACGTACAATACCTCCAAAAATATTTACTAAAATAGCTTTTACATTAGGGTCTTTTAAAATAATACCAAAAGCAGTTTCAACACGTTGTGCATCTGCAGTACCACCAACATCTAAGAAGTTAGCTGGCTCACCCCCTGCTTGCTTAATTAAATCCATAGTACCCATAGCTAAACCAGCACCGTTTACCATACATCCAACGTTACCATCTAAATCTACATAGTTTAATCCTGCAGCCTTAGCTTCAACCTCAATTGGGTTTTCCTCACGTAAATCACGCATTGCTGCATAATCTTTATGACGGAATAATGCATTTTCATCTAAACTAACTTTAGCATCAACTGCTAAAATCTTATCATCAGATGTTTTTAATACCGGGTTAATTTCAAATAATGAAGAATCTGATTTTACATACGCAGTGTATAAAGCAGTAACAAATTTTACCATTTCTTTCATTGCTGCACCGCTTAAACCTAAGTTAAAAGCAATTTTACGCGCTTGAAAAGGTAATAATCCTGTTCCTGGATCAATTTCTTCAGTAAAAATTAAATGCGGAGTTTCTTCAGCAACCGCTTCAATATCCATACCTCCTTCTGTAGAATACATAATCATGTTTCTACCAGTACCACGGTTTAATAAAACCGACATATAAAATTCGTTTGGCTCACTATCACCAGGATAGTAAACATCTTCAGCAATTAATACTTGGTTTACTAATTTTCCTTCAGCAGGAGTTTGAGGTGTAATTAACATCATTCCTAAAATATCATTAGAAATTGATTTTACCTCATCTATGTTTTTAGCAAGTTTAACACCTCCACCTTTTCCACGACCACCAGCGTGAATTTGTGCTTTAATTACGTGCCAACCTGTGCCTGTTTCTTCTGTTAATTGTTTAGCTGCTTCAACAGCTTTTTCTGGAGTATCTGCAACAATTCCGCGTTGTACTCTAACGCCAAAACTGCTTAAAATTTCTTTACCTTGATATTCGTGTAAGTTCATTAGATAAGAATGTTTTTTTAAGTCGAACAAAAATACAAATTCAAACTAAAAAATAAGGCTTTTACTCGTAAAATATAAATTATTTGGGTGTTTCTTTCTTATATTTTTTGTCAAGCACAAAAAATATAAGAAAGTCGGGCTATTCACACTCGCTTTTTTTTCACAAAAAAGAGCTCAAACAAATGTTTCTATCCCTAACACGTTAAAAAAATGTTAAGAGCGTCACAAATAAAATTTTTAAAAGTCTTTAAGATAATTAACACGATTTTAAGATTTGTCTAACTTTCAGATAAATATCTTAGCCCCGTAAATAACTAACAAACATGCAGAAAACTGGTTTTCTTTTTATTACTATTTTATTTTTAAGCAATTACACTTTTGCACAGCTTAATCAAAACAGAAAAAAAGTACTCGCAACCCGTGCCACACAAGCTCCTAAAATTGATGGTAACTTAAATGATATTTCATGGAAAAATGCACCATTAATTAACAATTTTATTCAATTAAGACCTGAAAATGGCGCTCCTGAACCTGCTGATTATAAAACCGAAGTTAAAGTAGTTTATGATGATAATGCTATTTACATAAGTGCTATGCTTTTTGATCCTAATCCAGATAAAATTTTAATGGAATTTGCTAATCGAGATAATTTCGGGCAAGCCGATTTTTTCTTGGTGACTATCAATCCTAATGATGACGGACAAAATCCTTTTGAATTTGTAGTGCAAAGTACCGGAAATCAAGCCGATTCAAAAGTATCTAACGGGAATGAAGATTTTAACTGGAGTGCTGTTTGGCAAAGTGATGTAAAGGTAATTGATAAAGGTTGGACGGTTGAAATGAAAATACCCTATAGAGCCTTACGATTTGCAAATAGAGAAATACAATCTTGGGGATTCAATTTTCATCGTAAAATAGAAAACCTAAACTCTCAATTTACTTGGAATTTCATTGATAATACCAAAGGAAGCTGGACTCAATACGATGGCTTAATTGAAGATTTTAAAAACATCTCACCTCCTACACGTTTAAATTTATATCCTTATGCATCTACAACCACAAAAACCTTTGATGGTGAAACCGAATTTGATTGGAGTGCAGGTATGGATTTAAAATACGGTTTATCAGAAAACTTTACATTAGATGCTACTTTAATTCCCGATTTTAGTCAAGTAGGTTTTGATGATGTAGTGTTAAATCTTGGCCCGTTTGAACAACAATTTACAGAACAACGTCAGTTTTTTACAGAAGGTACAGAGTTATTTACTAAAGGAAATTTATTTTATTCAAGAAGAATTGGTGCTTCACCCATTGATCAATTTTCAGATGATAGAGATTTGCAAGATGATGAAGACTTCATTAATGGTACAAAAGTGAATGAAGAAATTGAGTATGAAAAAGTTCAAATGTTAAACGCCATAAAAGTATCTGGAAGAACAAAAAACGGTTTGGGTATTGGTTTTTTTAATGCTATTACTGATAAAAATGAAGCTATAGTACATAGAACTGAAAAAAATATTTCAGGTAATGACACCATTACAACTAAAAGCAATTACAAAGTATTAGCAGAACCTTTTGCCAATTATAATATTCTGGTTTTAGATCAGCAGTTTAATCAAAACTCTGCTTTAACACTTATCAATACCAATGTAACTCGTAATGGTCGTTTTAGAGATGCCAATGCAACAGGATTACTTTGGCACGTAGAAGACAAAAAAAGCACCTATAATATTGACGGCTCATTCAAAACTACTCATATAAGTGATGATCTTGACAATCCTACACCTGGATATGCTTTTGATACAAGTATAGGTAAGCATGCCGGCAAATGGCGTGGAGAAATTGGCTATTACTTTGAAAACAAAGATTATAACCCTAATGATATGGGTATTTTATTCAGCAATAATGAACAAAGTATTTATGGTTTTGTAGGTTATCGTCAGTTAAAACCCATAAGTATATTCAATGAATTTGGTATGAATTGGTGGTATGATATAAATTTTCAACATAAATCAGGTATTTATACCAGTACAAATACAGGACTTTCGTTTTGGGGAACTACAAAAAAACGATTTGGTTTTGGAGGAAACATCAATTTTTCATCTAAAAGAAAAGATTATTTTGAACCACGACAAGGTAGTACTAGTGGTGTTTATTTTGAAAGACCTACGAGGTTAAATGTAAACCATTGGGGTTCTTCAGATTACAGAAAAAAGTTTGCAGTAGATTATGACTTTTGGCATACATTTAATAAGCAAACAGTTGATGATATAGATCAAAGAAATTATGGTTTTAATTTCAAACCTAGGTATCGATTTAGTAACCAACTTTCATTTATTTATGGTTTTGGTTTTAGTAAATCAGACAATGAATATGGTTATGTAGATGAGGAAAATGATGATATTATTTTTGGTTTACGAGACTGGACTACTTATAATAATTCTCTGACAGGAAAATATAGCTTCAGCATTAAATCATCATTATCATTATCATTCAGACACAATTGGAGTAAAGTTCCTTACAAGCAGTTTTTTGAATTGAATACTGTAAATGGAAGTTTAGAAAATACTGATTTTAATGGAGATTACAACAAGAACTTTAACAGTTGGAACTTAGATTTAAACTATGTGTGGCAATTTGCTCCAGGTAGTCAGTTAATAGCTTTTTATAGAAACTCTATTAGCCCTGACTCTGATTTTGCCCCTGCAACTATTAATTTTAAAGACAACTTAAATAAATTATTTGAACAAGAAATGCAACACACTTTTTCAGTTCGTTTGGTTTATTTTATAGATTATAATCAATTAAAAAATGTATTATAATTAAATATAGCTACTACCAACCCAAGAAATCAGATTAAGGAAAATTAATCTGGTTTCTTTTTTATACATTCGCTGTATCGAAATTTGATTTATGATAGTTGCTAAGAATATTCACAAATATTACGGAGACGTTGAAGTTTTAAAAGGCGTAAACCTTCATATTAAAAAAGGAGAAATTATAGCCATCGTAGGTCCTTCCGGAGCAGGAAAAACTACACTTTTACAAATTTTAGGAACATTAGATAAACCTCAAAAAGAGCAAAATTACGATTTGCTTTTGGACGGAATTTCAATTAAAAACCTTTCTGATAAAGAAGTTTGTGCCTTTCGTAACAATCATATTGGTTTTATTTTTCAATTTCATCAACTTTTACCAGAATTTACAGCATTAGAAAATGTATGTATTCCTGCTTTTATTGGAGGAAAAAAAAAGCAAGAAACTGAAAAAAGAGCTAAAGAATTATTAGCATTTTTAGGATTATCACATCGTGAAGATCATAAACCCAATCAGCTTTCGGGCGGTGAACAACAACGAGTTGCGGTTGCTAGAGCTTTAATAAATAATCCTTCGGTTATTTTTGCCGATGAACCTTCAGGTAATTTAGATTCTGTTTCTGCTAAAAATTTACATGAATTATTCTTTAAATTACGTGATGAATTTGGACAAACCTTTGTGTTAGTAACACACAACAAGGAATTGGCGCAAATGGCAGATAGAACGCTAACTATGAAGGACGGAATTATTGTTGAATAATTTCTTCGATATTCAAGAACGGTTAACACTACAAGAAGAAAGATGAATAAAAATGAGTTGAAGGATTTTCTTGACGAAAAAGCTGACTTTTATGAAAATTTAGATTTTATTGAAAGTGATCCAATTCAAATTCCGCATTCATTTACCCAAAAAGAAGATATTGAAATTGCTGCATTTTTAAGCGCAAGCATTGCTTGGGGAAATCGTAAAATGATTATCAACAACGCTACAAGAATGATGGATTTACTAGGAAATTCACCATTTGATTTTGTGTTGAATCATACAGAGGAAGATTTAGCTGATTTTGACGGATTTGTTCACAGAACCTTTAATGCTGATGATTTTAAATTCTTTGTGCAATCACTCAAAAACATTTATCAAAATCACGGTGGATTAGAAGAATTACTTCGAATAAAAGACGGTTCTGACAACTATAAAACCTCTATTCATAATTTTAAAAAAGTATTTTTTGAAATTCCACATTTACCAAGAATTCAAAAACATGTTTCTGACCCTATGAAAGGCTCTGCTTCCAAACGAATTAACATGTTTTTACGTTGGATGGTTCGCAACGGAAAAAAGGGTGTAGATTTCGGAATTTGGAATTCACATTATTCAGCTCATTTGCACTGTCCGTTAGATGTTCATACCGGTAATGTTGCTCGAAAACTTTCAATTTTACAACGTAAACAAAACGATTGGAAAGCAATTCAGGAATTAGATGTAATTCTGCGAGAGTTTGATAAAAACGATCCTGTTAAATATGATTTTGCCTTGTTTGGTTTAGGTGTTTTTGAAAAATTTTAATACTAATAAGCCATTAAGTTTTTAAACGTTACGTTAAGCTTATACATGTTTAAATTATCATTAAAAGCTGTCTTCACTTCGTTTAATTTTCTTTCTAACTCATGTGATTTATTATCTATTTTCGTAGCATCTCCAATACTTTTGCTGTCGTTTAGCACTTTTTGTAAAGAAACTTGATAAGCAGTAAAAATAGATACGTATTCTTTACTCAATGCCTCAACCTCATCTCTAATAAATTTTGCTTGATTCAATGCATAAGTAGGATACGCTAATTTGTTATTTAACAAATGCTGATTGTAATTACTGGGTTGTAAACTAATAATTGCATCTACTTGTTGTTGAATATTCTCTTTAGTATAAAATGAATTTATTAACTGTGTTAAACTTTGTTTTTGAGAAATATTTGCTACACTCGGGTTTAAGGTATGAATTCTTTCTGTAGTGTATTGTGTTAATAATAATACTAAACCTTCTTTTCTAACATCTAAATTACCTAAGTTTTGTTCAAATTCTAATTGTGCTCTGGCTAAGGCTTCATAGTGTTTTAAATACACTTGTAATGATTTTTTAAACTCTACTACATCGTTAATGGTTACATCTTTACCTTTTAATGCATTTCCAATTACCAAATCTACTACAGATTTAATAGAACTAACAACTGGAATAGCATTTGTAATTGACTGAGTTATTGGTGATTTAATAATATTATCTACAAATAATAAAAACTTAGAGCTTTTAACTCCGTTTATTTTTTTGTTTCCTTTAATAATTTTTTGCTGAAGAATAGTTGTTATTTCTTCTGATAATGAAAAACCTAAATCTGTATTGTCTGGGTTATTTAAACTTGATATCTGATTTAAATAATCGCTAGTAGCATCTAATTGCTTTATTGCATTTAAACTAGAATTTGCAGCAAATACAAATTCGGTAGTACTTATAATTTTCTTTCTTCTTTGTTCTAATTGCTTTTGTAAGCCAAACAATTCAGCATCTGTTAAATCCTGAATTTTTTTATTATTAGAAGCCATTAATTCTTCAAAATTATTCACTTTTAAAACTATAGTATCTAGTTTTTTTGCATCTTTCAGAAGTTCAAAATAATTTTTATACAACACATTTACAGAATCTTTTAACGACTGCGCTTGGATAAAAACTGTAAATAAAACAAAAACTAGAAAGAATAATACTTTTTTCATATTATAGTAATTTTAATAATAGTTTGGATGTCATTTTTAAGGCTTAACAAGTATAAATATAAAAAGCGTATTTATAAAACAGCTAATGCCTATTTTAAAAAAAATAGATATCCTTACATATATCATGCCTTTTTTATTTTTTCTAAAAAAAACATATAAATATGTGTAATAATCAGGTATCTATGTGGTGAAAATATTTTATAAAATAGAATAATTTAAAACTAGGTTAATAAATCGCAATACCAAAAACTAGTATCATAATTTTTAATCTTATCTTTAGAAGAAGATGAGTAACAATTATCAGAATCTTCATCATGTAATGTATATGATTTTAACACTATATCGCCAATTTTAAAGTTTATAGGATTTTTAAAAATTGGTCCATCATAGCAAAACGTATGAAACTCTCCGTTTTCTCCACATATATCTACATTTTCAGGAAGTTCGTTTAAAAAATCTTCATCTATAATTCTTCCAACAAACTCTTTTCCTAATTTTTTAGCATTTACACATACCGTAATTGCCTTAAAACCTAAACGTAAAAACTCTTGCATTAATAGTTTGGTATCTTGTTTCCAAAGTGGATACACTCCATTAATACCTACTTCTTGCAACTTAGTATCTCTATAATTTCTTAAATCTTCTAAAAAAATATCTCCAAAAACTCCGTTTACAAGTCCATTTTCCTTCAACTCAGAAGTTTTTTCTTTCATCTTTTTATTATATAAATCCATAGTTACATTAGCTGGAAATTCAATTTTTTCTAAAGGAATACCAATACTTTCAGCTTGAGTAACTAACAAGCTTTCATGCAAACCATGCATAGAAACACGATGAAAATCTTTGTTTATATTGGTTATTAACTTTTCAACTTTATACTCTTTTTCTTGTAAAATTTTATATAATGCTAATGCAGAATCTTTTCCTGAACTCCAGTTAAAATAGGCTTTTTTCATAAAACAAAATTGCATAAAAAAATCCTGCTTTTTCAGCAGGATTCTATATTTATTATTAGTTGTTAATTTTTCTCTTTTGATTTAACGGAACAGGTCTTTCTTGTTTTACAACTGGAGTACCGTGTAAATCAAAATCTCCGGCATCAAAAATTTCAATATCAATAAACTCACCCAATTTTATGTAATGTTCTTGAGCATCAACAATTACATCGTTATCTACATCTGGTGAATCAAATTCGGTTCTTCCATAATAAAATTCTCCATCTTTTCTATCGAATAAACATTTGTAAGTCTTTCCAATCTTCTCTTGATTCAATTCCCAAGAAATCTGACTCTGAACTTCCATAATTTCATTCACTCTACGGAACTTTACATCTTCAGGAACATCATCTTCCAACACATAAGCACCTGTATTTTCTTCATGCGAATATTGAAACGCTCCTAAACGCTCAAAACGCATCTCCTCTACCCAATCTTTTAGCTCTTGAAATTGCTCTTCTGTTTCTCCAGGGTATCCAACAATTAACGTAGTTCTGATTGCCATATTAGGAACTGCTTCACGGAACTTGTGAATTAACGCAGTGGTTTTTTCATGCGTTGTACCACGCTTCATCGATTTTAAAATCTCAGTATTGATGTGCTGTAACGGAATATCTAAATAATTACAAACCTTCGGTTCGGTTTTCATCACCTCTAATACATCCATAGGGAAACCAGTTGGGAACGCATAATGCAAACGAATCCACTCAATTCCATCAACTTTTACCAACTCTTTTAATAAATCTGCTAACGCACGCTTTTTATAGATATCTAATCCGTAATAGGTTAAATCTTGCGCAATTAGCATGATTTCTTTAATTCCTTTTTCGGCTAACTTTTTAGCTTCAGTAACCAAATCTTCAATTGGAGTTGATTTGTGTTTACCACGCATTAACGGAATTGCACAAAACGAACACGGGCGATCGCAACCCTCAGCGATTTTTAAATACGCGTAATGATCTGGTGTTGTAGTTAAACGCTCACCAATGAGTTCATGCTTATAATCCGCCTCTAAAACTTTTAATAAATTCGGTAAATCGTGCGTACCAAAATATTGATCTACATTGGTAATTTCAGCCTCTAAATCAGGTTTATAACGCTCACTTAAACAGCCAGATACATAAACCTTATCTACCTCACCTGCTTCTTTTTTTTGTGCGTAGTGTAAAATAGTATCGATTGATTCTTCTTTGGCTTTACCAATAAACCCGCAGGTATTAATCACAACAATATTTCCGTCGTCATTTTCATCTTCATGTACAACGTTTTTTCCGTTGGCTTTTAATTGCCCCATTAACACTTCAGAATCATACACATTTTTTGAGCATCCTAAAGTTACTACGTTGATTTTGTTCTGCTTTGTTGATTTTGTACGCATATCAAAAATTTGGACTGCAAAGATACGTTTTAATTAAACCTTTCTTATATTTTGGAGTCTTAAAAATTAAAACTAACTAATGAAACCATATACTTTAATTTTATTTAGCTGTTTACTATTATTTTTAAACTGCTCGTCGGACCCAAACGATCCTCCTGTTGAAGAACCTCAAAATGAAGAAATGTACTTTCCTCCTATCAATTCAGACACTTGGGAAACAAAAACCTTTGCTGAACTTGGTTGGAACCAGAGCCAACTTCAACCTTTGTTAGATTATTTAGAAGAAAAGAACACCAAAAGTTTTATGATACTTCACAACGGAAAAATTGTTGTTGAAGTGTATATGAACGGTCACACCTCATCAGATTCTTGGTACTGGGCAAGTGCAGGTAAAACATTAACTTCTACTTTAACAGGAATTGCCCAAGATGAAAGTTTACTAAACATTACCAGAGATAATTTTGCGCTGTCTAATTTTGATAATGAATTGTGGGGTGAGATTGATGGTTTTATAAATTAATTTTTTTTTGTATTATTGTTAAATAACTAAGTAAAAATTATCTATGAAAAAAATTAATTTAATACTAGCGTTTTTTTTAATCCTGTTGCTTTCTTGTTCAGAAAACAACGATTCTCAAAAATTCAATCTAACAGATGATACAACAGGTATATGTGATGACCCAAGACTTAATGATCCTGAAGATGGAACTATTTGTTGTATTCAAAGAAATTCTCAATTAAGTATTGATAGTACAGTAGAATACGAGTACAAAACCAATATTCCAAACCCTAGTATAAAATGGACAGTAGTTTCTGGAGACATTAATATAGTTTCAGATACTAATTCAAATATTTTAGTAATAGAATTTGGTAATAATTTTAATAAAGGAGAAATTAATTGTGTTGGAGAGTCAAGTGAAATATGTACCGAATCCGTTTTAATAGTAAAAGAATAAAATAAATAAAAACTCCCAAAATTGGGAGTTTTTTATTTATTGTAAGATTCCTGCATTCACAGGAATGACATAGTTTTCTACTTAAAAAAAGAATCTACAAACTCGTATTTGTTAAATACCTGTAAATCGTCTATTCCTTCTCCTACTCCAATATATTTTACCGGAATTTGAAATTGGTCAGAAATACCAATAACTACACCTCCTTTAGCGGTTCCGTCTAACTTAGTTACTGCTAATGAAGTTACTTCGGTTGCTTTGGTAAACTGTTTTGCTTGCTCAAATGCATTTTGACCTGTAGAACCGTCTAACACCAACAATACATCATGCGGAGCATCTGGAATTACCTTTTGCATTACACGCTTAATCTTGGTCAACTCATTCATTAGGTTTACCTTGTTGTGTAAACGTCCTGCGGTATCAATAATGATTACATCAGCATTTTGATTAACTCCCGATTTTACTGTATCATAAGCTACAGAAGCAGGATCAGAACCCATTTCTTGACGTACAATTGGTACATCAGTTCTATCTGCCCAAACCTGTAATTGATCAATAGCAGCGGCTCTAAACGTATCTGCTGCTCCTAAAACAACTTTTAAACCTTTCTTTTTGAATTGACTTGCTAATTTACCTATTGTAGTTGTTTTACCTACTCCGTTAACTCCAACTACCATTAATACATATGGTTTTTTGTTTTCTGGAATGGTAAATTCGGTTTCGTTTCCTACGTTTGTTTCTGACAATAAACCCGCGATTTCTTCTCGTAGAATTTGATTTAACTCTTCTGTGCCTAAATATTTATCGCGTGCAACACGTTCTTCAATTCTATCAATTATTTTTAAGGTAGTATTTACCCCAACATCTGAAGACACTAAAACTTCTTCAAGGTTATCTAAAACATCATCATCTACTTTAGATTTACCTGCAACAGCTTTAGAAAGTTTATCAAAAAAACTTGTCTTTGTTTTCTCTAAACCTTTATCTAAGGTTTCTTTTTTCTCTTTTGAAAAGATGTTTTTTAAAAAACTCATGTATAATTTTTATAATCGTTTGGTATACGTTAAAAATTGTACCACTTTTAAAATGCGGTCAAAATGTCATTTAACGATCATCTTTCGCGTTAGGGATTAAAGCTGGCTACCGTGTAGCGCGTAAAGCCCGACCCGTTTATCCTGAACTTGTTTCAGGAAAGGGTAACGCCCAACTCTTCAACTACGCTCAGAGTGACAACATGTAAATATATAAAAAAAGCTACTCTCAAAAAATGAAAGTAGCTTTTCTTTAAACTGTATTACAAGAATTACTTTTTTGCTAAAAAGTCATTCACGCTATCTGGATCCATAATAGCTTCAACGAATGTATAAGCTCCTGATTTTGGAGATTTTACCATTTTGATAGCTTTGGTTAATCTTTTAGAACCTGTTTGTAATGTTGCTACTGATTTTTTTGCCATGACTATAGGTTATATAGGTTGTTATCTCAACAACTTTAATTATTTAATTTCTTTATGAACTGTCATTCTCTTTAAGATTGGATTAAATTTCTTTAATTCCATTCTATCTGGAGTGTTCTTTTTATTCTTTGTTGTAATGTAACGAGAAGTTCCTGGTTGTCCAGATTCTTTATGCTCAGTACATTCTAAAATTACTTGAACTCTGTTTCCTTTTTTTGCCATCTCTCTATAATTTTATCTAGTCAGGAATTATTTTGCTAAGAATCCTTTTTCTCTTGCCTCCTTAATAACAGCAGAAATTCCTTTCTTGTTAATATTTTTTAATGCAGAAGCAGATATTTTTAACGTTACCCATTTATCTTCTTCTGGAATATAGAAACGCTTAGTCATTAAATTAGCGTTAAACTTTCTTTTAGTTTTATTCATTGCGTGCGAAACGTTGTTCCCAACCATCGCTTTCTTTCCTGTTAATTCACAAACTCTAGACATCTTGTTGACAGTTTTTAGTGTTATTTCTAAACGAGGTGCAAATATACAAACATTTTACCAAATTAAACAAAATATTCTAAGTTAATTTTTTAGAATTATTTTTTGCACCAGCTCTAAAGCTTTGTTTATGGTTCTGTTTATTACTTTTTCTCTGGGTTGCCCAAAGTTAAACTCATGTACTTCCACTTCATTTTTATATGCTATAGCTATATAAACTACGCCTACATCTTTATTATTATTGTCTGTAGTTGGCCCCGCATTCCCTGTGACAGCAATAGCATAATCTGTTTTAAGTTTTTCAATGGCTCCTTTAACCATTTCTTCTGCTACTTCCTTGCTTACCACAGTATGCTCTTCAATAGTTTTTGATGAGACTCCCAACAACTGAGTTTTTAACTCTGCTGTATAAGTTACCAAACTTCCTTTGAAGTAAGATGAAGCTCCTGGAACTGAAACTATGGTAGATGCTATTTTTCCACCTGTTAAGCTTTCAGCAGTTCCAATGGTTTTCTTTTTAAATTTTAAAAGATCTCCTATTTGTTTTTCAAGACTTTCGCTGCCATCATACCCGACAAAAATATCAGAAAGTAGCTTCTTAAGTTCTTCTGTTTTGGTGTTGATTGCTGTTTCTAACGGTTCTTTATCTTGACCTTTTGCTGTTAAACGTAAACGAACGCTTCCAAAAGATGGCAGATACGCAAGTTTTATAAATCCTGGTAAATCATCTTCCCACTTCTCTATTCTTTCTGCAATAGAACTTTCTCCCATGCCATAAGTTAGCAAGGTTTTATGGAAAATATAGGGTAAATGAAATTGCTCCTGAATTTTGGGTAAAACTTCATCTTTTATCAAACCTTTCATTTCATAAGGAACACCTGGTAAGGACACAAAAACCGTATTGTTTTCATAAAACCACATTCCGGGGGCAGTTCCTAATCGGTTATGTAACCAAGTTGCTTTAGTAGGTAACAGTCCTTGTTGCCTGTTGAGCTCACCAAAAGGAATGTTATACTTAGAAAACAATTCTTGAATATGCTCTACTATTTCTTGCTTAAGCTCTAAAGTGTCGTTAAAGTATTCAGCAATAGTAGTTTTGGTAATATCATCTTTGGTAGGTCCCAAACCACCTGTTATTATAACAATATCTGCTCTACCTTCCGCTTCTTTTAAAGCTTCAAGAATGTGTTCTTTATTGTCTTGGATAGAAGAAATTTGATGAACGGAAACTCCTATTTTGTTCAATTCTTGAGCAATCCATTGCGAATTAGTATCTACAATTTGCCCAATTAAAATTTCATCACCAATCGTTATGATTTCTGCATTCATTTTATATTGTCATTCCTGCGAAGGCAGGAATCTTTTTTTATTTTACTTTGAGATTCCTGCCTTCGCAGGAATGACATTCTTTATCAATTATTTAACTTTAATTTGAAACGCTTGTTTCCCTTCAATAGTTCCAGTCAATACATCTTCTTCAGTAACTTTACCTACTCCAGCTGGAGTACCGGTAAAAATAATATCTCCTTTTTTTAAGGTAAAATATTGTGATACATAACTAATTAATTCATCAATTTTCCACATCATATTAGAAGTATTACCATCTTGCACCACCTCATCGTTCTTTAATAATTGAAATGATAAATTTTCTAGATTAAATTCTTCTTTCGGATAGAACTCACCTACAACAGCACTTCCATCAAAAGCTTTTGCTTTTTCCCAAGGCAACCCTTTTTCTTTACATTTTGCCTGAACATCTCGTGCAGTAAAATCTATTCCCAAACCAATGGTATCATAGTATTTATGTGCAAATTTTGATGAAATATGTTTACCAACCTTATTGATTTTTACCAATACCTCTACTTCATAATGTACGTCATTGGAAAATGGCGGAATGAAAAATGGCATTTTTTTGGGAAGAATAGCTGAATCTGGTTTTAAAAACACTACCGGATTTTCTGGTTTTTCATTAGCTAATTCTTCAATATGTTTCGCATAATTGCGACCGATACAAATTATTTTCATAAATAATTACGAATAAATAATTATAAATTACAAACTTCAAAACAATTCGTAATTCATAATTTTAAATTTAATAATTGATTAAGGAATCCACTTTTTAGGGAAGTTAGGCTTACGTTTTTCTAAGAAAGCATCACGCCCTTCTTTAGCCTCATCTGTCATATACGCTAAACGAGTAACCTCTCCTGCAAATACTTGCTGACCCACCATTCCGTCGTCAGTTAAGTTCATTGCAAACTTTAACATTTTAATAGACGTTGGTGATTTTGCTAAAATTTCTTGCGCCCAATCAAACGCTGTTTGCTCTAACTCGTCATGAGGTATTACCGCATTTACCATTCCCATTTCATAAGCTTCTTGTGCAGAGTAATTTCTTCCTAAGAAAAAGATTTCACGCGCCTTTTTTTGCCCTACCATTTTAGCTAAATATGCAGAACCATAACCAGCATCAAACGAAGTTACATCGGCATCCGTTTGTTTAAAAATAGCGTGTTCTTTACTTGCTAAGGTTAAATCGCAAGTAACATGTAAACTATGTCCGCCACCTACTGCCCAACCAGGAACTACACAAATCACCGCTTTTGGCATAAAACGTATTAAACGTTGTACTTCTAAAATATTTAAACGATGATAACCATCTTGCCCAACGTATCCTTGATGCCCGCGTGCATTTTGATCACCACCCGAGCAAAAACTCCACACTCCATCTTTGGTTGAAGGTCCTTCGGCAGATAATAACACCACCCCAATGTCAGTATCTTCATGCGCGTCATGAAAAGCATCTAATAATTCTGAAGTGGTATGTGGTCTAAATGCATTACGTACATTTGGGCGGTTAAACGCTATTCTTGCTACGTTATGCGACTTTTTGTAGGTTATATCATCATAAACTTTTGCAGTTTTCCAGTCGGGTTTTATCATAATTTCAAAAAATTGTCGTTATTAGAACAACAAAAATAGTATAATAACTTTATTTTATCTTTTTATATTTGACAAGTTAATATTTAACCCCATGAAACAGATATTTGTAATTGTTGCTTTAATATTTAGTGCTTTAACCATTGCACAAACTACTTTACATAAAAAATTAAACTCTATTGAGTTTGGTAAAAACCGTGATTTAAAAATCCATTTACCGAAAGGATATGAATCTGACACGACACATAAATACCCTGTAGCCATTGTTTTAGATAGTGATTATTTGTTTGATTTATATGTTGGAAACTCAAAAATTTATGCAAAAGCTGATTTAGCTCCTAAACAAATTGTTGTGGGGTTAGATACTGATTACAGTATAAATCAAGACGTATCAACAGTAGAAACTAATGGTGCTTTAACCACTAATAGTTCTAAATTTTACAATTATATCAAAAAAGAAGTAATTCCTTATTTAGATACCAATTACAAAACATCTCCTTTTTTAACTATTGTAGGTGATGGAATTGGAGCTAACTTTTTATTACATTTTTTAGAAGAACCAAAGCCTATTTTTAATGGATATGTAGCAATTTCTCCGGAAATGAATGAGCAAACAGCTCGCTTACTGGGTACTTATAACTTAAAAAGGTTGGATGATATTGACAACGATTTTTACTTATACATGAGTACAAATCCTTTTGAAAGCCAGAGCAGTAAAAAGCTTTACAAGCAACTAACAGAAGCATTAACCAACTTAGAAACTGAAAAACTACACCTGACTTTTGATAAGTTTGAAGATGCACCTAACAAACCTTCAGCTATTTCAAAAGCACCTCCAAGAGCTTTTGCTAAGTTATTTGAATTGTATTCAAGAATTTCAAAAGAAGAATATGATGCTAATATTAAAGAGTTAGATCCGTTAGATGCCATCAAATATTTAGAGAATAAATATATAGATATTGAGTACTTATATGGAACGAATTTAAATGTCCGTTTTGAAGATATTTATGCTATTGAAAGTATTGTTATTGATAAAATGGATGGAGATTACCTACGTGTTTTAGGTGATTTTGTTATGATAAAGCATGCAGAATCTCACTTAGGAGAATACTACGTTGGTAAATATCATGAATTAGGAAGAAATTACGAACAAGCATTATTTTACTATAAAGAAGCCTATGGTAAGATGGAGTTATCTAACCCAAATACAGAAGCTTTTTATGAAAATATTCTTCGTGTAGAAAATGCAGCAAAAACAGCAAAACTTGAACAAGACGCACCTATTGAAGAAACGCCCTTAGAGCAAGATGAAGAAGACGAAGAAGATGAAGAATAGCTTACTTCTTCAATTCAATTCTATCTTCTTTTAAAACAATTTTTTGTTGCTTATACAAACTACCAATAGCTCTCTTGAATGCTTTTTTACTCATTTGTAAGTGAAATTTAATCGATTCGGGAGAGCTTTTATCTGTTAATAACAAGAAGCCTTTTTCTTCTAGTTTATTCAAAATTTTATCAATATCAGTATCAATTACGTTTTTAAATCCTTGCGGACGTAATGATACATCTATTTTTTCATCTTCACGGATTTTCTTTACATAACCAGTTGTACGCATTCCTTCTTCTAAATCGGAAAACACTTCATTAGCATACAACAATCCTTCATACGTTTCATTAATCAAAACCGTATAACCCAACGCTGTTCGTAAGCCAATTATCAACTCTACCTTATCTCCTTCTTTTAAATCCATTATAAACTATTAAAATATTGTTGCAAAACTACGTCGTTTAAAGTTGACGGAGTAAAAATTTCTAAAATTTTTGGTTGATCAGATTCTGTATAAAAAGAATTTAGTTCTTTTTTAACTTCCTCTATTGTATTTGCTGATTGATATTCAAATCCAAACATTTTTGCCAAATGTTGAGCTGTTAATCCGTGCGGAGTTTCAAAATAACTCAACGCGTTGGTAGATTTTGGTCCTGGAATAATTTTGAAAATTCCGCCTCCGTTATTATTCAGTAAAATAATTCGAAAACTCTTCGAAATATGCGAATTCCACAACGCATTACTATCGTAAAAAAAGCTAATATCTCCAGTAATAAAAACTGTTTGTTTCTCACTTGCAAAAGCAGCTCCTATTGCTGTAGATGTGCTTCCGTCAATTCCGCTCGTTCCTCTGTTACAAAAAACTTGCAAAGTCGGATTTACATCAAACAACTGAGCATAACGTATAATAGAACTGTTACTGATTTGCACTTGTGAGTTATCAGGAATAGATTGTAAAACCTCATTAAAAACCTTTAAATCAGAATATTCAATTTCTTTTATAAATTGCTGATGATTTTTTGCTCTTGAAGCTTTTTCCGACAACCAATACGATTGATAACCACTTTCAATTTTTTCAGTTTTAGTAATGAATTCTGACAAAAATTCAGATGGTTTTTCTTGAATAAATTCTGATAAACAGAAATACGTATCTAATTTAGTATGCTCATCCACATGCCAATGATGTTTCGGTTTGTATTTTCTTAAAAACTGTTTAATGCGTTTAGAAACTACCATTCCACCAAAAGTTAGTAACACATCGGGTTGTAATTTCTTAAAACCTTCGTCATCCAACTTAGTAATTAATTTATCAATAGAGTTGATAAACTTATCATTATTTAAGTTAGACGTTGTCTCAGTCATTACCAATACCGAATCATCTTCTGCTAACTTATTTAAAGTCTGTTGCAGCTCTTCCGAAGGAAAGTTCACACCTACTAAAACCAATTTTTGCTGTGATGTATTCCAAATGGATGATAGTTTTTGATAATCTGTACCGTCATTACGAGTGGACACTGAGCGAAGTCGAAGTGGAAAAGAAGTAATCTCATTAAAAGATTGCTTCACCTTGTTCTCAATGACATTATCAATTTCATCAACGGTTTCATACAAAGGTTCTTCAAAAGGAACATTAATATGTACCGGCCCTTTTTGTATTATAGCAGTTTGAATAGCTTCTGCTATTTTTTTAGCATTCGCATCATTCTCTCCTTCAACTAAATTAGCTGAACATAAAATGTGATTATCAAACACATTTTCCTGACGAATGGTCTGTCCGTCACCAATATCAATTAAATGTTTTGGTCTATCTGCCGAAATTATTAGGAGCGGTATTTTACTGTAGAAAGCTTCCGCTATTGCCGGATAATAATTCAACAAAGCTGACCCCGAAGTACAAACAACTGCCACAGGTTTTTGAGTTTGCTGCGCAATACCCATTGCAAAAAACGCAGCGCAACGCTCATCAACAACACTTATTGTTTGAATATTTTGAGCATTAGAAAAACCTACTGTTAACGGTGCATTACGTGAACCTGGAGAAATTACTGCCGTATCAATTTTAAATTGTTGACACGCTGAAATGACTAATTGTGCTAGTTGTTTTTTTGAGAACATAAAACCTTTAAAAAATGAGATTCCCGCTTTCGCGGGAATGACAATATACTAAATCCAACGATGTTGGTTAGTTTCCTTTTTTATAATCTGCTAAGAATTTTTCTAATCCGATGTCAGTTAACGGATGCTTTAACAATCCAGAAATTGCGCTTAACGGACCAGTCATAACATCAGCTCCAATTTTAGCACAATCAATAACATGCATTGTATGACGTACAGATGCTGCTAAAATTTCAGTTTCGAACATATAGTTATCGTAAATCTGACGGATTTCTGAAATTAAATTCAATCCATCAGTAGAAATATCATCTAAACGACCAATAAATGGCGATACATATGTTGCTCCTGCTTTGGCTGCTAATAATGCTTGTCCTGCAGAAAACACTAATGTTACGTTGGTTTTAATTCCTTTGTCTGAAAAATATTTACAAGCCTTAACTCCATCAGCAATCATTGGTAATTTTACCACAATTTGCGGATGTAAAGCCGCTAACGCTTCCCCTTCTTTAATCATTCCGTCAAAGTCAGTAGCAATCACCTCTGCAGAAACATCGCCATCAACAATTTCACAAATTGCTTTGTAGTGGTTTAAAATGTTTTGCTCGCCAGTAATTCCTTCTTTAGCCATTAAAGACGGATTGGTTGTTACCCCGTCTAAAATACCCAATGCTTGCGCTTCTTTAATTTGGTCTAAGTTTGCTGTGTCAATGAAAAATTTCATGTAAAAATATGTTTAATAGTTGTGTTCTAAAATAGTATTTGGGCGTTCGAGCGGGCTTTCGCAACTCGCTTTTTATGTCATAAAAGAGCTCAAACAATTTGCTCAATCCCTAACGCGTTGCGAATTTACAACTTATAATGATTCATTAAGAGTTTTTCGTAAACTTTATCAGGCAAAATACGTTTTAAAACAATGGAGAATTTCTCCATAAAGCCGCCTACTTTATAATGTATTTTTGGGTTGTTTGCATTGATAATATTCAACACTGCTTTTGCCATCACTTCCGGATCCATTCCAGCATCTACATGATTATCCATTAACGCTAAGTTTTCAGCATATTTTTCTTTGTATGCAGAATCTTCAAAAACAGGTGTATGATATCTACCCGCAGCAATGTTGGTTGCAAAATCACCAGGTGCAACGTTTACCACATCAATTCCAAAGTTTTTAACCTCCATACTGATGGCTTCAGTGATTAATTCTAAAGCACCTTTACTTGCAGAATAAACTCCTCTAAAAGGCAAACCCATATACCCTGCAATTGAAGTTACATTGATAATTTTACCCGATTTTTGCTTACGCATTTGCGGTAACACCGCTTTCATTACCTCAATAGGTCCGAAAACGTTCGTATCAAAATTCGACTTCATTTCATCTGTTGGGGTGTCTTCAATAGGACCTGTAATTCCTTTTCCAGCATTATTTATTAACACATCAAGCTTACCTTCTTTATCAACAATTGTTGATACTGCTTTTTTTATAGTTTCAACATCCAAAACATCTAAAGCAATCATTTTGAACGGAACATTTGTAACTTTTTCAGGGTTTCTACTCGTACCATATACTACAAATCCTTTTTGATGTAAAAAATTTGCAATGGCTTTTCCAATTCCTGAGGATGCTCCTGTGATTAATACAACTTTTGACATGTTACAACAATTCTGAGGTTTCTATAGTTAAATTTTCGATAAACGCTTCTGATGCTTTAATATCATTATGCAGCACTCTGTCCTCCTCTACAACCGGAACATCTTGCCTGAACATAGTTACAAACGAATCTAAAAACGGGGACGTTTTATGTTTTCTGAAAGACAATGCTTGCGAAGCATTCATCAATTCAATAGCTAATACCGACTGCACGTTATCCATCACTTTTTTAGCTTTCACTGCTGCGTTTGCTCCCATACTCACATGATCTTCTTGTCCGTTTGAAGAAACAATAGAATCAATACTTGACGGTGTACATAATTGTTTATTAGCACTTACGATACTTGCTGCAGTGTATTGCGGAATCATAAATCCGCTATTTAATCCCGGGTTCGAAACTAAAAACGCTGGCAATTCTCTCAACCCAGAAACTAATTGATAGGTTCTTCTTTCAGAAATATTCCCTAATTCAGCAACAGCAATGGCTAAATAATCTAAGGCTAACGCTAAGGGTTGCCCGTGGAAATTTCCTCCTGAAATAATTTCATTTTCATCAACAAAAATATTCGGATTATCCGTCACCGAATTGATTTCTGTTAAAAATGTCTTCTTCACAAAATCTAATGTATCCTTTGTAGCTCCGTGCACTTGAGGCATACATCTAAAAGAATACGGATCTTGAACATGTTGTTTTGGTTGATGGATCAATTCGCTATCTTGTAACAACTCTTTAATTCTTTCAGCAGTTTTCAACTGACCGTTATGAGGACGCACCAAATGAATTAACTGATTAAAAGGTTCTATCCTTCCATCAAACCCTTCTAAAGAAACCGTTCCAATTACATCAGCTAAATATGATAATTTATATGCTTTTAATAAATTATGTACTCCATATGCACTCATAAACTGTGTTCCGTTTAACAATGCTAATCCTTCTTTAGATTGTAATTTAATCTTCTCCCAAGAAAACTTTGTAAGCAATTCTTCACCAGAAATTCTTTCATCATCAACATAAACTTCTCCCATACCTATTAATGGTAAAGAAAGATGTGCCAGTGGAGATAAATCTCCAGAAGCACCTAATGAACCTTGCGTATACACAACAGGTACTATATTATTATTGTATAAAGCTACTAAACGCTCCACAGTTTCCAATTGCACCCCCGAATGACCATAACTTAACGATTGTATTTTAAGCAACAACATTAACTTGACAATTTCACTTGGCACTTCTTCTCCCGTACCACAAGCATGACTCATTACTAAGTTTTCTTGTAGTTGCTGAAGATCATTCCCTGCAATCTTTACATTACATAAAGAACCAAATCCTGTATTAATCCCATAAATAGGATTTTGCTCTTGTTTCATTCTTTCATTTAAATACAATCTACATTTACAAATTTTATTTTTAGCGTCATCAGATAGCGCTATTTTTAAATTATTTAATAAAATATGATGAATTGTTTCTAAATTTAAGGTATTTGATGTTATATAATGAATATCCATTTTTTCTTGTTTTGTGCGCCAAAAGTCAGCAAACAGAGTTTTTTTTCCAAATTTTTTTGTTAAAGATTTTGACTTGAAATAAAAAAAAACTACTTTCGAACCTTAAATCATAATTATATTTACCCCAAAAATATAGAAACATGAAAAAAATAATCCTCTTAGGTTTAACCGTTACATTGCTATTCTCTTGTGATAAAGAAAAGCCTAAAGACTATGCAGTATTATCTGGAGAAGTAGAGAATTTCAGAAGTAGAAGTATGACTTTGACCGGTTATAATTTTGAAAAAAGAATTCGTTTTGATAGAAAAACTAAAACGTTTACAGATACTTTAAAAAATATTACTCCTGGTCATTATACATTAAAAATTGGTAAAAGACCTGTTGATGTATATTTATCTTCAGTTGAAGATTTAAAAATTATAGTTGATGCTAAAAAACGTACTGAAGACCCTACTTTTGAAGGTCCAAATGCAAGCATTAATAATTATTTAGCAGAAAGAAAAAAGAAGTTTGGTGCTATTTTAGGAAATCCTAACAAGTTGTTTGCTTTAAATGAAGATGAGTTTTTAAGCAAAATGGATGAGTACAAATCTGAATTAGAAGATTTAGCTGACGCATCTCAACTTCCTGCTGACTATTTAGCTTTAGAAAAAAGAAATATTAATTATGAGTTAGCTATAGGTTTATACAACTATGAAAAATTCCATCGTATCTTATATGGAGATGATGAGTTTAAAGTATCTGATAGTTTCCCTATTGATATTCCAACTTCTGTAGCTTTAAGTAATGCTGATGATTATATTTTCTCTAAGCATTATAGAGACCTAGTTAAAAGAAGATTAGACGACATCACTAATAAAAAGAGTCGTGAAGATAGTGACTTTAACTTATCATACTTAGAAACTGTTCAAACAGAAGTTACAGACCCTCTTATTAAAAACGATTTAATTCATAAAGCTGCTTTAGTTAGTATTACTTATACTTCAGAGTTAAAAGAGTATTATGATAAGTACATGGCATACTCTACAAATGAAGATAATAAGAAGGAGATAACTGAAATGTACAATAAACTTAAGTTAACTGCTAAGGGACAACCATCTCCTAAATTCAAAAATTTTGACAACTATAATGGAGGAAAAACTTCTTTAGATGACTTAACTGGCAAAGGAAAATACATATATATTGATGTTTGGGCTACTTGGTGTAGTTTCTGTAAAAAAGAAATTCCTTTACTTAAAAGAATGGAACAACAATACCATGGTAAAAACATTGAATTTGTAAGCATTAATGTAGATACGAGAGACAAAAAGAAAAAATGGGAAGAAACCATTGAAGAAAAAGAAATGACTGGGGTACAATTATTTAGTGGTAAAAGTCATTTAGATTTAGATTTTGCTCAAGACTACTTAATTAAAGGATTACCAAGATTTATCTTAATTGATCCTGATGGAAAAATTGTAACGGCTAATGCACCAAGACCAAGTGAGGGTGATAAATTAGAAGAGATTTTTGAAGAATTAGGTATCTAATTCAAATAGAAAATAAATAAAAAAATCCGCTGAAAGTTTCAGCGGATTTTTTTATGCCTTATGTTTTTATTTTAAAAACGGTTATCTCCATCAATAATATCACCAATGCCTCCTAAAATACTTCCTTCTCCTCTATCACCTCTACCTGTTTGTGGTGCCATTGCTAAAACTCTACCTGCTAACCTACTAAACGGTAACGATTGAATATACACTGTACCTGGTCCTCTAAGCGTTGCGAAAAACAATCCTTCTCCACCAAAAACAGTATTTCTAATCCCTCCTACAAATTCAATATCATAATCCACCTCTTTGGTAAACCCAACAATACACCCTGTATCAACTTTTAAAACTTCCCCCGGTTGTAATACTTTTTTAGCCATGGTTCCTCCAGCATGAATGAATCCCATTCCGTCACCTTCCATTTTTTGCATAATAAAGCCTTCACCTCCAAACAAACCTCTTCCTAATTTTCTAGAAAATTCAACTCCTATAGAAACTCCTTTGGCTGCACATAAAAAAGCATCTTTTTGGCAAATAAATTTACCTCCAAATTCTGTTAAATCAATAGGTATAATTTTTCCTGGGTAAGGTGATGCAAAAGATACTTGTTTTTTGCCTTGTCCTACATTGGTAAAAACAGTCATAAATAAACTTTCTCCTGTTAACAATCGTTTTCCTGCCGAGAATAATTTACCTAAAACTCCCCTTTCTTGATTAGAACCATCTCCAAAAATGGTATTCATTTTCACCTCGTTGTCCATCATCATAAAGCTACCGCTTTCGGCAACTACACCTTCTTGAGGATCGAGTTCAATTTCAACATATTGCATTTCTTCACCATAAATATGGTAATCTATTTCGTGTGCATTCATAATAATTAGTGTTTTATTGTTAGACGGTTTTTGTCATAATTTGTTACTGTTTTACTTTCAAACTCCATTCAAATTCAAATTTTGAAACAGAAACCCCATCTTCATTAATCCCTTCTGAAACTACAACAATTGTTTGTCCCTCACCAGTTTCAACAGCTCTTTGAATAGCATTTGTAATTTCTATTCCTTGATTACATTCAAATCTTATTTTTCCTACTGCTTTTTTTGTAAACGCTGCATTCATATTAGTGACTAACATAGAAATTTTCTTGCCTGAATTCTGAATTGATTGCATGACTAAAATTCCTGTAGATAATTCTGCTGCCATTCCTTGAACAGCCCAAAACATACTTTTAAACGGGTTTTGATTAATCCATCTATGCTTAATATTTACTATTGATTTCTCTTCTGATATAGATTTTACTCTCGCTCCTACCAAAAAAGCGGAGGGTAATTTAAAAAATAAAAAAGTATTAATTGTTGAGGGTGTAAACTTCATTTTATTAGTATTTACCTGCAATGTACGGTTTTTTTCACCATAAAATAATCAATTTAAAATGTTAATAAATGTTAAATTTTAGTACTATGTATTGCATAATACCTTTTTTTAGATATATATTTGCATTGTAAAGTATTATACAAATCATTTATTATGAATAACAACAGTGAAAATACAAACGCTTTTTTAATGCACATATCCTCTTTTGCTGGATATTTATTTCCATTTGGAAGCATTATAACACCTCTTATACTTTGGCAAACACAAAAAGAGAAAAGTGAATTTTTAGACCATCACGGTAAAGAAGCTGTAAACTTTAATATCAGTTTTGCTTTATATATTTTTATTTTAAGTGCTTCTTTCTTTTCTTTTTTATTCGGAAATATTTTTGATGTTTTTAACGGTGTTGATATTGATTTTGGTCACGATTTTAACCATCACGGATTATTTGGTTGGTTTGGCGTAGGATCTTTAGTAGGTATTATCATTTCATTCATCAAAATTGCACTTATCATTATTGCTGCAATGAAAGCTAATAATGGAGAAAGATATGAATATCCGTTTACTATTAACTTTATAAAATAAACCACACTCAATGAAGATAGAAAACACAAAAGCCCAAATGCGAAAAGGTGTTTTAGAGTACTGCATCTTATCTATTTTACAAAAAGGAGATGCTTACACTTCTGAAATACTAGAAACGCTAAAAGCCGCTGAAATGATTGTGGTTGAAGGAACTATTTATCCTCTTTTAACACGATTGAAAAACGCGGGACTTTTATCTTACAGGTGGGAAGAATCAACCTCTGGTCCACCAAGAAAATATTACGTTTTAACCGAAAACGGAACCTTATTTTTAAAAGAATTAGACAAAACCTGGAATAATTTAGTAATTGCTGTAAACCAAGTAACAAACTCAAAATCAACTACAAATGAATAAGACTATCAATATAAATTTAGGCGGATTTTTCTTCCATATTGATGAAACTGCCTACCAAAAACTAAAACGATATTTAGACGCTATTGCTAGATCGTTAAGTGACGATCCACAAGGGAAAAATGAGATTATTGCTGATATTGAAGCACGTATTAGTGAATTATTATCAGAAAGAATTACCGATGCTCGTCAAGTAGTAAACGAAGGTGATATTGATGAAATCATTGCTATTATGGGGCAACCGGAAGATTATGCTGAAGCAGAAGAAAGCTATACAGAAACCACTTCTTCATACCAACGTAAAAGAACGGCAACTAAAAAATTATTTAGAGATGGTAATGATAAGTTTTTAGGAGGTGTTTGTTCTGGATTAGGGCACTTTATTGGTATTGACGCAATCTGGATCCGTTTAGCATTTATATTGTTAACTGCCAGTGGATTTTCTCCAATTGCATATATAGTTTTATGGATTTTGCTTCCAGAGGCTAAAACAACCGCAGAGAAATTGCAAATGCATGGAGAACCTGTAAATATTGAAAATATAGAAAAAAAAATTCGTAACGAGATTGAAACCCTATCAACAAAGCTAAAAGAAGGGGCAAATGACTTAACAGATAAGATTTCGAGCGCCGATTATGAAAAATTACGCAACCAAACCAAATCTGGCGCTCAAGATTTTATAGACACTTTAGGTAAAATTTTTACTGTTTTATTCAAAGTTTTTGGTAAGTTTTTAGGTGTATTATTTTTGATAATATCCGGTATTGTTTTGATCTCAATACTGTTAGGAATATTTTCTGTAGGTACATTTGAAATGTTTAATTTTGAAAGTGATTGGTCTGAATTCTTTCCCTTCTTCTATGGAACTACAATTCCTAAATGGTTATTAAGTGTTTGCTTATTTATGGTTATTGGACTTCCATTTTTAGCTCTATTCATTCTTGGATTACGAATATTATCTCCTAACATCAAACGATTGAGCACTCCCACATCACTAATATTATTAGGTATTTGGGTAATTTCATTTTTAGGATTACTATTTAGTGGATTAGAACTTGCTGTATCAAATGCATATAACGGAACTAAAGTAACGAAGCATGAATTGGTTATTAATAAAGAAGAACCGCTTAAAATAGGGTTTCAAAATAATGATGATATTTATTATCAACACAATTTACGCAGAAGAGATAATGCTGTAGAAGTATATGTTAATGATGAAAAACAAAAATATTCCAACGATATTAAATTAGATGTTGAACGTAGCGAAACTGGTATTCCATATATAGAAATAAAAAAAGAATCAGAAGCCGGAAAACGTCATTTAGCTGTAGAAACAGCAGAGAAAATTAACTACAAATACTCAGCTAACAACAATAAATTGGTATTTGATGCTTACTTTTTAAGTGAGTTTAAAAATATGTGGAAAGACGAGGAAGTAAGTATTACAGTATATATTCCGGAAGGTACGACTGTTTTCTTTGAAAATTCTTCAAAACGATTTTTATATAGTGTGGATAATACACAAGATATTTATGACAGAGACATGGCAAACCACCATTTTAAAATGACAGTAAAAGGTTTTGAATGTCTAGATTGTAATATCATTGAGGAAAACAAATCGGAAGAAAAAAACAATCATAATAATTGGAATTCTAACAACGATGATGATGTAAGTTTTTTATTCAATAGTACAATTAATGATATAAAAGCGGAACTAATCATCGATAAAAATACTACAAAACAAGAGCTTGAAAAACTAGCTTCATGGTTTAAAAACAAAAAAGATATTGATATTGATTTTTCAGAATCTACTTTTTTTGACAATGGAAAAATCAAAAGCTACTCTTTAAAAGTAGATTGTAATGATGGATTTTCTGGTAAAAGCGATAAACTCATCACTATAAATGGTGGAGAACACGGTTTTGTTAGAAATTACAATGATGACGGTTCTGTGCACTTCAGAATTTGGTAACAACTATTCAACTAAAAAAACTAACTATGAAAGAATTTTTTGATTTTTTTAAAGATAATTTCTTCTACAAGTTCTTACTCTTTTTATATACACTATTAATATCATGGATAATGAATGGGCAAGTTCAAGAAATACCACCCTATCAACCATTGAACACAAATTTGCATAGTGAAATTAGCAAAATGGACAGTATTTTTTTTAACGCTTACAATAATTGTGATATAAAAACCCAAGCAACAATTTTGAATAATAATATTGAATTTCTTCACGATCAAACTGGTTTATCAACCTCTAAAGAAGATATTATAAAATCCACTCAAAAAAATATTTGCGGCAAAGTAACACGTACTTTAATAAAAGGAAGTATTGAAGTATATCCTATTAACAATTACGGAGCTGTTGAAATTGGTTACCATAAATTTTTTAATAATAGAGAACCAAATGCTAAATCTATTCCCAGTAAATTTATAATAGTTTGGAAAAAAGAAGAGAATTCATGGCAAATGACCAAAGTTATTAGCCTACATTAATATATAAGTTGATTTTAACTTGAAAAAAATTAGTGAAATTGGTTAGCTAACTCCAATACACTAATACTTGGTTTACTTAGCCAAAGCTGTAAAGCTTTGGCTTTTTTACTTTCTCTATAGCAGCGTTCTTTAATTTGGTATATAAATTATTTATAAAACACCATCTTCATTAAAATCAATTAATATCTTTATAGAATCACAAAATACTTTTAAATCCATTTTTAGTACATTTACTGGATGAAATGGATTTTTTCTTTGCTATTTAGCTGTATAGCTTTCAACAATATTGCACAAAATTTACCTGAAGGTTTTTCATACATACAAGACCTAGAACCTACTATTCAACAAGAACTACGTTATTGTTCGCATAACAACTTTACAGGAGTTCCAGTAGATGGTTATGAAGAAAGTGTACTTATTACTTCTACTCCCACAGCATTAGCTTTACAAAAAGTACAACAAGAATTATTACAGCAAGGATACAGTTTAAAAATATTTGATGCGTATCGTCCTCAACAAGCGGTTAATCATTTTGTTCGTTGGGCAAAAGACATTAATGATACTATTATGAAAAAACAGTTCTATCCGGCTATAAACAAACGTTATTTATTTAAATTAGGATATATAGCTACAAAATCAGGTCATTCTCGTGGTAGCTCTGTTGATTTAACCATAATCAACCATAAAACTGGAGAAGAGTTAGATATGGGAAGTCCGTATGATTTTTTTGGTAAAATTTCACATCTTAATTATCAAAACCTCACTCAAGAGCAAAAAAACAATAGATTTTTGCTGCAAAAAATGATGAAGAAGCACGGGTTTAGACCATATATTAATGAATGGTGGCATTTTACTTTACGTAACGAGCCTTTTCCAAAAAAATACTTTAATTTTCCTATAAAATAGAATTTTAACAATTCTTATATACAGTATAATTAGTTAACGGTATTATTTTTGCTTATTAATTTTGCATGATGAATAAACTGATACATCTTACTTTTTTAACAAGTTTTGTTTTGTGTTCTTTGTGTATGAATGCTCAAGTTGATGCTAGTACAGGAGGTAATTCAAAAGGACCAATAATTGGTGTAACCAAACAACCTGTTAAAGAAATTACCAAACCCACTTCTTTAGATTTTGGTAATAATAATGGTTTTAAAACTGCTAAGAAAGAGCTGGATCAAAAAATTAAACAACAGCAAGAAGAAGAAAAGCTCAACAATTCTGGGATAATTACTCCAGAAATGATTGCACAACAAAAGTTTAACAAGGATGCAGAAAAATTTGGCTATGAAATTCCAATGATAGATATGGATTTAGGTAGCTTTCATACGAAATCTAAAAATTTAAATATTAGTAGTTATGATTTTGGCATTCTTGACGGTGACATTATTTCTATTTATAAAAACGGTAATCCTTTAATTGAAAACTTAAACTTAAAAAACACTATACAAATAGTTTCAATTCCTTTAGACATAGGTTTTAATAAAATTGAAATTAAAGCAATTGACGAAGGGAGACTTCGCCCAAACACTGGAGCCTTTACAGTTTTTGATGATTTTAAAGAAGTTGTAACTTCTAATACTTGGTTTTTAGCAAAAGGTGCAAAAGTTATTGCTATAGTTATTAGAGATGAAGAATAGTTATTTTTTAACATAAAATCAACAATTTAGTCTCTCCACGAAATCGTTTACGCTAATTCTTAAATAGAAGCTTTTTTTATTCTGAATAAAACCATTATTTTTGTACTTGCATTTTTTTTAAGCAACAACAAACAACAAATTCAGAATGAAAAAAATCACAAAAGAAACCTACCTGAACTGGTATAAAGACATGCTTTTTTGGCGTAAGTTTGAAGATAAACTTGCACAAGTATATATCCAACAAAAAGTAAGAGGTTTTTTACACTTATACAACGGTCAAGAAGCTGTTTTAGCAGGTGCTTTACATGCTATGGATTTAACCAAAGATAAAATGATTACTGCATATCGTAATCACGTACAACCTATTGGTATGGGTGAAGATCCTAAAAGAGTAATGGCAGAATTATATGGTAAAGCAACCGGAACATCTCAAGGTATGGGAGGTTCTATGCATATTTTTTCTAAAGAACATCGTTTTTATGGAGGACATGGTATTGTAGGTGGTCAAATTCCACTAGGTGCTGGTATTGCTTTTGGTGACAAATATAAAGGTAGCGATGCTGTAACGTTATGTTATTTTGGTGATGGTGCTGCTCGTCAAGGTTCATTACATGAAACATTTAATATGGCAATGAACTGGAAGCTACCAGTAATTTTTATTGTAGAAAATAATGGTTACGCAATGGGTACCTCTGTAGAAAGAACAGCAAACCATACTGATATTTGGAAATTAGGTTTAGGGTATGAAATGCCTTGTGGACCAGTTGATGGTATGAACCCTATTAAAGTTGCTGAAGCTGTAGATGAAGCTATACAACGTGCTCGTAGAGGTGACGGACCAACATTTTTAGAAATGAAAACGTATCGCTATAGAGGTCATTCAATGTCTGATGCTCAACATTATCGTACAAAAGATGAAGTTGAAGAGTACAGAAAAATTGATCCAATTACACAAGTTTTAGATATCATCAAAGAAAAAAATTATGCAACCGATGATGAGATCAAAGCTATTGATAATGAAGTGAAAAATATGGTAAAAGAATGTGAAAAATTTGCAGAAGAATCACCATATCCAGACGCTAATTTATTATACGATGTAGTATACGAACAAGAAGATTATCCATTCATTAAATAAAAAATCCAGCAAAAACTAAGTAAATATGGCAACAATTATAACAATGCCCCGCTTGAGTGATACTATGGTAGAAGGAGTAGTAGCTTCATGGTTAAAAAAAGTTGGAGATAAAATTGAAGAAGGAGATATCTTAGCTGAAATTGAAACTGATAAAGCCACTATGGAGTTTGAATCTTTTCATGAAGGAACATTACTACATATTGGTGTGCAAGAAGGAGAAACTGCTCCTGTAGACAGCTTGTTAGCAATTATTGGAGAAGAAGGTGAAGATTTTTCATCATTATTAAATGGAAAAACCTCTGCTGCTCCAGCTACTGAAACCTCTAAAGAAGAGAAAAAAGAAGAAGCTGCCCCTGCAAGTTCAGCTACTATCCCAGAAGGAGTTCAAGTTGTAACCATGCCTCGTTTAAGTGATACAATGGTAGAAGGTACAGTAGCTTCATGGTTAAAAAAAGAAGGAGACACTGTTGAAGAAGGAGATATTTTAGCTGAAATAGAAACTGATAAAGCCACTATGGAATTTGAATCTTTCTATGCTGGAACTTTATTACATATTGGTGTCAATGAAGGTGAAAGTGCTCCTGTTGATAGTTTATTAGCAATTATTGGTAAAGAAGGAACTGATGTTGCCCCTATAATAGAGGCTCATAAAAATGGTAGCTTAGGTTCTGAAACTACTCCTGAAAAGAAAGAAGAACCAAAAGTTGAAAATAAAAAAGAAACTGCAGTTACTTCTAAAGAAGAAAAACAAACTACAAATAATACTTCTGGAGGAAGAGTTTTTGCGTCACCTTTAGCTAAGAAAATTGCTAAAGATAAAGGCATCAACCTAGCTGATGTTAAAGGTTCTGGTGAAAACGGACGTATCATAAAAAAGGATGTTGAGAATTATACTCCTTCTGCTAAAGTTGAAGCTCCTGTAGCTGCAACCACTTCTGCTCCATCTGCAGTAACTAATTTTGCAATTGCAGGTGAAGAAAGAACTGAAGAAGTTAAGAACTCTCAAATGCGTAAAGCAATTGCTCGTAGTTTAGGGAACTCTAAATTTACAGCACCTCACTTCTACTTAAATATTGAAGTAGATATGGATAATGCAATGGCTTCTCGTAAAACCATTAACGCTATTCCTGATACTAAAATATCATTCAATGATATGGTAGTAAAAGCGTGTGCAATGGCATTGAAAAAGCATCCGCAAGTAAACACTTCATGGACAGATGAAGTAACAAAATATTACAGTCATATTCATATTGGTGTTGCTGTTGCTGTTGATGAAGGCTTAGTAGTTCCTGTAGTGAAACATACAGATGCATTAAGCTTAACTCAAATTGGTGCTGCTGTTCGTGATTTGGCTGGTAAAGCAAGAAATAAGAAAATTTCTCCTGCAGAAATGCAAGGAAGTACATTTACCGTTTCTAACTTAGGAATGTTTGGTATTGAAAGTTTTACTTCAATTATCAATCAACCTAACTCTGCAATTTTATCGGTTGGAGCAATTGTGCAAAAACCAGTAGTTAAAAATGGAGAAATTGTGGTAGGCAATACAATGATGTTAACCTTGGCTTGTGATCATAGAACCGTTGATGGTGCTGTTGGAGCACAGTTTTTACAAACTTTAAAAACGTATATTGAAAATCCGGTTACTATGTTGGCTTAATTTTCAATAGAAATTATATTTAAAAAAGCTCGCCAATGGCGAGCTTTTTTGTTAAAAGAGTTTTGTTTGATTACTTTGATGTTTATCAAACTTTGTAAAATCAAGAGATTGTAAATGTTTATCTCTTAAATAGAGTTTTCTTGCTAGTTTAAACTGAGTAGCAATTTGTTCAGCAAACTTTCCTTCTCCCTTTATTCTAGTTCCGTAACGAGAATCATTCAATGAGCCATTATGACAATCTTCTATTTGATGTAAAATTTTATCAGCTCTATCAGGATATGCTTTTTTCACCCATTGGGTAAAGATCTCACCAATAGCTCCGTTCAGTCGCACGACAGTATACCCCACAGAACTCGCTCCTAACTCGCTTACTTTTTTAACCAAAGAAAGAATTTCATGATTATTAATTGCGGGAATAATTGGCGCCATCATTACATTAACCGGAATTCCATTTTCAGCAAGAATTTCAACAGTTTCTAATCGTTTTTTAATTGTAGCTGTTCTTGGTTCTAAAACTCGTCTGGTTTCCTCAGAAAGCGATGTGATGGAAATACTCACATTTACCAAGTTCATTAAGGTCATTTCTTTCAGGATGTCTAAATCTCGGAGAATTAACGCATTTTTAGTAATCATACTTACAGGATGCTTCAACTTTAACAAAACTTGGAGCATTTTTCGTGTGATTTCGAGTTTATTTTCAATGGGTTGGTAACAATCCGTATTTCCAGAAAACATAATAGTTTGTGGTTGCCAATTTCTACTTCTCAATTTCTTTTCTAACAGCTCAGGAGCATTGGATTTATATAGGATTTTACGCTCAAAATCTAATCCGGCTGAATACCCCCAATACTCATGAGTATTACGCGCATAACAATAAATACAACCGTGTTCACAACCCTGATATGGATTCATGGAATATGCCAAACCTATATCCGGACTCTCTACTTTATTCAGAATAGTTTTAGGGTAAATTTCTAAATAAGAAGTTTTATTATTATCAGACGCCTCATTTTCTGTAGCACAATAGTTTAAAAAGTCATCAACCACTTGATGTTGATGCTGTAAAAAACGATTATGGGTGTTATGTTGCGCTCCGCGTCCTTTGATGAAATCCACAGTAAAAAAGATGAAAAAGTTCAGAAATTCACTTTAAAATTACATCATAAATCAACCAAAAAATGTTAAAAGAAAAAGATTTTATAAACAAAAAAGGTAGCAAGATGAACTTACTACCTTTTACATTTTATAGATTATAAATTATTCACTTGCGAATAACTCTTCAATATCTTTTTTCTTAAAAGATCTATAGTTTAACGGTGAAGGTGCATTTCTAAAAGAAATTATCTCCCTCTTATAAGGATTATAAACCAATTTATGATCTAAAGTATTTATAGAAGTAAAACCAACACTCACTCCTCCGGCACCAAAACCAGATTTGGCTTTTATATATTTTTTTATTGCTGGAAGACCAATATAAACATCTTCATTATTATTTATGGCTTGTGCAATTCTTTCAGCTGAAACCAACTCTATTCTATCTGAATACTCTTCTAGGTTTTTATATACTTTACTACCTACAATTGCCGATTGAATCATAATTCTTTTTCCTTGAAGTAATTTTTTATTTTTTTCAGATACTTTTTTAGCATAATCTGAAAAAGATAAGATTTCTCCTGTTTCAAGAACCGATTTAATATAGTTTTGACCAATAACTAACGTAATAATTATATTCTCTTTACTTAAAACTTTTGGTTTATTCTCTTTCTCTTTTTCTAGATCTTCAACTAATTTTTGTTGATTTTTATTTTTAAACCTCGTTTTAGGAAAGTTATAGTTTACATTAAGTATATGATTTCTATATGTAGCTTTTGATCTTTTCTTTTCAGAAGCTCCATAGGTAATAATATTATGGTTAACCGTTAATACTGAATTATATCCTGATACAATAGTCTCATCTGGAGTTAAGTCTAAAACTGCATAAGTTTCAGATTCATTTTTAATATAGTTTTCTACTTCATCTTTTGTAAGATATTTAATATCACTATCATTATTTAAGCTCCAATATGTTGGGATTAACTCCTTTACATTATTATTAAAGCTACTGATTTGATTTTGGTAATCATTTAATTCTTTTTCTAATTTTTCTTTCTTATCAGCTTTTTGGGTTTTCCCTATTTTTTTCGTCAATTTCTCAACATAACCTACATCCTCTTTTAATGTTACTACAACTAATTTTCTTTTAGTTAATTCGGTTAAATCTTCTATTTTTCCTTTAAAGCATTTTTGCGCATTAACATTTAATGCTAAAATTGTAAATAGTACTAGGGGTAAAATTTTCTTCATAGTTTATATAAAATTAATAATTAAGTTTTCTTGTTTTATCCATTAGCCAAAAATCAGCTAACACCAATGCTGTTAAGGCTTCAACAATAGGCACTGCTCTTGGCACAACACAAGGATCGTGACGTCCTTTTCCTTGTATTTCAGTTGCTTCTCCTTCAGAATTTATAGTTGGTTGATTTTGCATAATCGTTGCCACCGGTTTGAAGGCTACTCTAAAATAAATATCCATTCCGTTGGAAATTCCTCCTTGAATTCCTCCTGATAAATTAGATTGTGTGGTTCCGTCTTCATTGAAAATATCATTGTGTTCAGAACCTTGCATTCTTGCTCCACAAAATCCACTCCCGAATTCAAAACCCTTGACAGCATTTATTGACAACATCGCTTTACCTAATTCTGCATGCAGTTTATGAAAAATGGGTTCTCCTAAACCAACAGGCATATTTTGAGCTACACAGGTAATGGTACCTCCAATAGTATCTCCTGCTTTTCTTATTTGAGTGATTTTATCAATCATTCTATCCGCTGAAACCTCATCAGGACAACGAACAATATTACTTTCTGTTCTTGAAAAATCAAGCTCTTGATAGGGTTTGTCAATAAAAATATCTCCTACCGAAGAGGTAAATGCATTGATGTTAATATGATTAATTAGCTGTTTGGCTAAAGCCCCAGCAACTACCCAATTCGCTGTTTCACGAGCAGAAGTTCTTCCTCCTCCTCTATGATCTCTTACTCCATACTTTTTATCATAGGTATAATCGGCATGTGAAGGACGATATACATTGGTATTATGATTGTAATCTTTACTTTTTTGATTGGTATTTTTAATGATAAATCCGATAGAAGCTCCAGTAGTTTTTCCTTCAAAAATTCCTGACAAAAACTCAACCGTATCAGGTTCTTTACGTTGTGTTACTATTTTTGATTGTCCTGGTTTTCGTCTATCCAATTCTTTTTGAATTGCTTCAAAATCGACTTCTATACCAGCTGGAAAACCATCAATAACACCACCAATTGCAGTTCCGTGAGATTCACCAAAAGTGGTTAGTTTTAAAATATTTCCGAAGGAATTAAACATATTATTTCAATTATCAATTAGTTAATCAACAATGATCAATTATTACTGGTTACGAATGTATGATTTTATGAGAAAAACCACAATTTAATAGCAATAACAATCAACATTACTATCAAAAACTTTTTTACAAATCCTTCTCCTTTGTTTACGGATACTCTACTTGAAACCCATGCTCCTAGTCCGTTTCCAATAGCTAAAATCAAACCAATCATCCAGTTTACTTTATCATTGAGAGCAAAAACTACCAATGCAGAAATCGTATAAATACATACTACTGCAACTTTTGTAGCGTTTACACGGATTAAATTCATATGATTTACACTATGTAAAAACATAATAATAATAAAACCTATACCTGCATTTACAAATCCACCATAAATACCAAAAAAGAAAAAAGCGATGATAGCTATCCACAAATACTTTCCCGTGATACGTTCTTGTAATTCTTCTACTTTCATTTTGGGTTTAAAAACAATAATTAACAAAACTACAATCATAATAATTGATAGTATTTTGTTAAAGGTTTCTCCTTTGATATCAACAGCTATTCGTGCTCCAATGATTGAACCTACTAAAGCAGATACACCTAAATAAATATTAAAAGGAAAGGTTGATACATTTTTACTTTTGAATCCGGCAGTAGCAATTGCTGTTTGGATAACAATAGCAACTCTATTAGTACCATTAGCTACACTAGGTGGTAATCCTAAAAAAATTAATGCCGGAAGAGTTAATAATGAACCTCCACCAGCAACAGTATTTATAAATCCAACGCAAAAACCTACTACAATTAATAAAAAATATTCAAACATAAAATTGTGAAAATTATTGATTGTAAAAGTATTACAAAAGCTAGAAAACACAGAAGAAAAAAATGATTAAAAAAATTGAAAAATCTTTTTTGTAATTAAAAAAAGGTGATATATTTGCATCCGCATTCAGGGAATACCTGATGTACGACTGGAGAAATGGCAGAGTGGTCGAATGCGGCGGTCTTGAAAACCGTTGACTGTAACAGGTCCGGGGGTTCGAATCCCTCTTTCTCCGCTGAAATTTATTCAATTTCAATCAAAGTCCTGTAAACACTATGTTTATGGGACTTTTTAGTTTCTACAAAACATCAAAAAGTGTATTAAAAACCATTCTGTTGGTGACCTTTTAGGTGACCTTTTCAAAACCTTTTTTAGGTCACCTGTTTGTTAATAACTACTTATAAATCAGTTATTTAAACCCGTATTAAGACCTAATTATTTCGTAAATTAATGTATAATTTTAAAGGTCACCAGAATGAACAAAACATTTGGATTATTATTCTACTTGAAGAAAAGTAAAGTAGATGCACAGGGCAAATGTCCTATTTATCTACGTATTACCATAGATGGTAAACGTACAGAAATCAGCACAAAGCGAACTATTGAGATTGAGAAATGGAACAATCAAGCCAATAAAGCTATTGGAAGAACTGAAGATATACGAGAGCTTAACGCCTATTTAGATTCGCTTACTACAAAAGTTTATCAAAGTCAAAGAGACTTAATCCAAGACGATAAGCCAGTAACTACAGAAACCCTAAAAAATAAGTTATTAGGTATAGAAGAAAAAGAACGCACTCTTATAACCATTTTTGAAAACCATAATACACAAGTAGAAAAATTAGTAGGTAGAGAGTTTTCGGCAGGTACTTTAGAACGTTACAAAACCGTATCTAAACATCTACAAGAATTTATGCAACATCAGTACAAAGTAAGTGATATAAGCATAAAGCGTATAGACCACCAATTTATAACTGACTTTGAATTTTACTTAAAAACCGTTAGAAACTGTGGGCATAACAGCACCATTAAATACATAAAGAACTTCAAAAAAATAGTGCGTATTGCTTTGGCTAATGGTTGGATAGCAAAAGACCCATTTTTAAATTACAAGGTGCGTTTAAAAGAAGTTGAACGTCAATTCCTATCAGAAGAAGAAATACAAGATATGCTCGATAAAGAATTACATACCCCAAGATTGGAGCAAGTAAGAGACATTTTTATTTTCTGTTGCTTTACAGGTTTAGCCTACAGCGACGTTAAGAAGCTCTCAAAAGATAATTTGGTATTTGGTATTGATGGCGATAAATGGATTAAAACAAAGCGTACTAAAACAGATACACGCAGTAACATACCACTACTTCCAACAGCTTTAGAAATCATAAAGAAATACGAGAACCATCCAGAAGCAGTAACAAAAGGCGTTTTACTTCCTGTATTAAGCAATCAAAAATCAAATGCATATCTCAAAGAGATAGCAGATTTATGTGGTATCACTAAAAACCTTACTACGCATTTAGCTCGTCATACCTTTGCCACAACAGTTACATTATCTAATGGTGTACCTATGGAATCGGTTAGTAAAATGTTAGGTCATAAATCATTAAAAACTACACAACACTATGCTAAAATATTAGATAGAAAAGTGAGTGATGATATGGCAATTTTAAAGCAAAAGTTCGCTAATAAAAGTAATACAGAAGCATCCAAGCGATTAGCTAATTAGGAGATATAAACAATAGCTTTCAAAATTGACTATTAATTCAACACAAAACCCTTGTAAACGCCTATAAAATCAAGGGTTTTTCTGTTAAAATATAGTGCATAAATGTTAATAAGTTTGTTTTAACTAAAGCACAAAATGTAGTAAATTAACACAATATAAATCAGGCGTTTATGCCTTTTAATACGTTTTATTAGAAAATGACATTTGAAGTAATTACAAAGGATGATTTAAAGACTCTTAAACAGGAAATCATCACGGAACTGAAGACAATTTTAGGAAGCCAAACGGAGCAAAAAAAGTGGTTAAAATCAGCAGACGTAAGAGAGATGCTTAACATCTCACCAGGTACGTTGCAAAACTTACGTGTTAACGGTACACTACCCTTTACGAAAATGGGTAAAACTATGTACTATGAGTATGACGACGTAATTAAAATTTTAACCCAAAACAAAAGTGCATAAGCACATCTATTTTTAATTCCACTGGTCAGATGAAAAAATTTAAAAAGGAGGATACACATCCTTTAGCTATTAATATTCAGAAATTACAGCGATACAATTACGATTATTTTAATTGTGAGGAAGTTGTCTTTTTTGAATACATAGTAGTTAAAGGGATGGCCTTTAAAAAGAAAAAAGAGTTCTTTCACAGCTCTGAAACTATTAGACAAGAAACAGGCATTAAGAAACATTCTCTAAAATCAATAATAAGTAGATTTGAAAGTTTAGGAATTATTTCAACCGAAATTAAAGGGATGCCAAGAGTAAAATATTTTACCGTTCACTATCCTAAAATAGTAGAATTAATACCTAAAATATATCAGTTGTCTAATAACGGTAAACTACCTTCTGATTTTAGCAAACATTTATCTGATTTCTTTATCCCTTTAGTTGACAACTACCAACAAAAGAATAATATAAAGAATAATAAAGAAGAAATAAATGAAAAAGAAAAAAAAGATAGCGACTCTGAAGGTGAAGATGCTCTCTCTTTTTTTAATAATTATTTATCTTCTCTTAAATATCAAAAAAATATTTCACCAGCGGCGCTGAAATTTAATGATGTTGATTTGTTCCGTGCTTTAAAAGAATATGATATTGATTTTATCCGCGATTATCTTGAAAAATATTTTGAAGAAGAGAACAGACCTACTTTAAGTAAATTCTTCTCGTTCGATTCAATAGCATTAAACAAATTAAAATACGTCGAGCAAAAGATTGTTGATGAAAATGATTATGTCGAACATTTTATTGACGAGCTTCAAAGACTATATAAGTCAAGAATAAAAATGCATAATCAAAGTGATTCTCAAAAAAGAGGAAAAAGTGAAAGTAAGTTAGTAGTTACAAAAAGAATTAAACAACAGGTTAAAAACGCACTTAAAGTAAAAACTGAATTAGAAATAACGAATGCCTTTTTACCTTATATAGATCAAATCTTAAAAGAACAAATATCCATAAGTAAGATATTGCCATACTTCTTTGCCTTTAAAAATGATGAGTATGAAATAATAGATAACTATTTAGATTACTACAATATTCACTATGGGTATGATAAAAATTAACCCTGCATAAGTCAGGGTAACCCAATTAACCCATTCGGTTTTTTGGGTTTTAACATTTACTTGGAAATATTACCAACTACCACAAAAAAGATTTATATTTTTATGGTTTTATAATATCAACTATTGAATGTCAACAAAGTTTTTTACTAATAAGAATAATAACAACTTAATAAATAAATTTAAGGGTGTATTTGAAAATCAATCAATACATAGTTTCGATGCACTCGTAGGGTATTTTAGAGCATCAGGATATTTTAAAATTAGACCTCTACTTGACAATGTGCCTGAAATTAGAATATTAGTAGGAATCAATGTAGATGACTTAATAAACGAAGCTCAAAAAAAAGGGCAACTTTATTTAGAAAATACAACCCATACAAAAGAAGAGTATATAAACTTTGTTTCGGAGGATATATCCAAAGCTGAATACAGTGAAGACGTTGAAAAAGGTATCATTCAATTTATTGATGATATTATTACAAAAAAGGTAACCATAAAAGCGCACGGTAAAAGAAATCTACACGCTAAAGTTTACATTTTTAGACCAAAGCCTTTTAATGAACACACTAACGGAAGTGTAATTACAGGCTCATCCAATTTAACGGATGCAGGATTAGGTTCAAACGCATCATCTAACTACGAGTTTAATGTATTGCTTAAAGATTACGAAGATGTTGTATTTGCCACAAATGAGTTTGAAGAGCTTTGGGAGGAATCTACAGAATTATTGCCTGTTGATATAAAAGGCTTAAAAAAGAAAACCTATTTAAATGAGGATATAACACCTTACGAACTCTATATAAAAATGCTCATCGAGTATTTCGGTGATGCTGTTATACGAGACCAACTTTCTGGAAAAGATTTACCTGAAGGCTATACCAACTTACAATACCAAGGTGATGCAGTGGTTGAAGGATTTAATAAGTTAATGAAGCACAACGGTTTTATTCTTGCTGATGTCGTTGGTTTAGGAAAAACAGTTGTGGCTTCAAGAATAATTAAAAGATACATTGAAAAAAATGGTTATAATACTAAAGTATTAGTTGTATATCCTAATGCATTAGAAGCAAACTGGAAAAACACGATTAAAGATTTTGGTATTACTAATTATGTTCAATTTATAACTAATGGTAGTTTACATAAAATCATAGATGGTGATAATATCAACTATCATAATCCTGAAGAATATGATTTAATAGTAGTCGATGAATCGCATAAGTTTAGATCTGGAACTTCAAATATGTATGGGTTGTTAGAGTTAATTTGTAAAACACCTCGTATTTCGGTCGGTAACGATATAAACAGAAAGAAAAAGGTAATGCTTATATCGGCAACACCACTTAACAATAAGCCTGATGATATAGCAAATCAAGTATATCTATTTCAAGACTCTCGAAAATCTACTATTGAAGGTGTACCAAATCTTCAAACCTTTTTTTCAAAAAAGATTGAAGCCTACAAACAACTTTATAAAGTAAAAGACCATAAGGAGTTAGTTCAAAAAGTAAAAGACATTTATCTACCTATTAGAGATAAGATTTTTACAGAATTGGTAATTCGTAGGACAAGAGCAGATATTCAAAATATCAAGCGATATAAAAAAGACGTCGATGCTCAAGGAATGTCTTTCCCAGATATTAGAACACCTCAAAAAGTAGAATATACTTTTAATGAAAATCTAAATAGTCTTTTTTACGAAACAGTATTCAATCTAATTGATGGTGTAGGTTATTATCGTTACCGTGCTATTGAGTTTATTAATGAAGAGTATTTAGAGATATACGATAACGCTACACTCATATCAAGGCAATTAGCAATGATTATGAAAACCCAAATGGTAAAACGTTTGGAGAGCAGTTTCTTTGCCTTTAAAAAATCATTAAAGAGGTTTCACGCTTCCAATCAGCGTATGATTGAAATGTTTGAAAATGACAAGATTTTTGTTGCACCAGATTTAGACCTAAATAAATTTTATGATGAAGGTAAAGAAGATGAAATTGAAGATAAAATTAATGAACTAAACGAGCAATCACCTAATAATGCTATTTATAAAGCTGAAGATTTTTCACCTGAATTATTAGAAGGCTTAAAGCGAGACCAAGAAATTATTGATGACCTTTTCGTAAAATGGGAAGCAGTTCACGAAGACCCTAAAATCGTTAAGTTTATTAGTGACTTAAATAAAGTGTTTTTTGATAAAGATAATCTTGAAAAAAAATTAGTCATATTTTCAGAATCTAAAGAAACCGTAAAATATTTAGCAGACGAATTAGAAAAAGTTGGTCGTACTGATATAATGGCTATTAGTGCGTCAAACGTCAAAAAGCGTTTTAATACCATCCGTAAAAACTTTGATGCTAATTACCCTGGCAAACAAGAAAATGAATATAATATCATTATTACTACCGAAGTATTGGCAGAAGGTATCAACTTGCATCGTAGTAACGTAATTCTTAATTACGATATTCCTTGGAATGCAACACGTTTAATGCAACGTATCGGACGTGTTAACCGTATTGGTACAAAAGCCAAAGAAATACTGATTTACAATTTTTATCCTACTGCACAATCAGACTCGTTAATTAAACTAAATGAAAAAGCCTTAAAGAAATTACAAGGCTTCCATTCTGCTTTTGGTGAAGACAGTAAAATATATTCTGAACAAGAGGAAATCATTAATAACACATTAGGTGATTTACAACCTAAAGAAGAAATAGATGAACGTCTACAGTATCTTGAAATAGTAAGAGAACTCTATTTAGATAATACAAGAGAATATAAACGATTAAAAGAACTACCTATAAAAAGTAGAGTTGGTAGAATTGCTGAAATTAAAGCTGAAATAGCACAAGATGTTATTGGGCAAACTTTAGAAAATGCTTCACTATGCTACCTACGCAACAAAATGAAAGAGAGTTTTTATATCAGTAATGAAAAACAATGTGTTGAAATTACGTTTATACAAGCTGTAAAACTCTTTGAAGCACTTAAAAAAGAGAAATCCGTAAAGTTAGTAGATAATCACTTCGATGCTGTTAACAATGCCATAAAACACTTTAAAACAGTCTACAATACAATGTTTAGTGTTGAGGAATACGACACCTCAAACCTATCGGTTCAAGAACGTAATTCGGTAATGTTCCTGAAAGCAATTATAGACTTAAAAAAATCTTTCCCTAACGAAGTATCTGATGAATTTGAAGATTTACTAAACACCTCTCTAAAAATTATTTATATGGGTGTATTTAGAAAATTTAGAAATGATATATCTGCATTAGCACGAAGACAAAAACAGAAAAAGCGTAAAATGACTTTAGCTAAAACCATTGCAGAATTAAATACCATTATGAACAAGTATCCAATTAAGCAAATAGCAAGAATGGATGCCTTACGTTGGGAAGAAGAAAAAGAAAATACCAGACAATTTGAAGACCCTAAAATAGTCTTAACCGAGACTTTTGCATAAGATGAAGAGAGATAAATTAAAAGATATATTACAAAGTAATTACAATCGTGGCGAATGGCGTAATGTACTCACATTTCTTTCAGGTAATAAAAACCTGTTAAAACCTCGTTTAGAGCCTAAAGAAATTGTATTAACTACACAAAAAGCAACCAATATTGTTAAACATCTTTTTGAATTAGGAACGCTCGAAACAACTGATGGTGTTACACTTCCTATTTTTGAAATTGAATTACAGGATAACATCAAAATTGAATACAACAAAGTAGGTGTAAATCAATTAATCAAAGAATACATTCTAAAAGATGCAGGTAATGGAGCTATAGCAACTTATCATTATGCTAATCAAGATAAAACGGAATGGCGTTTTTCATTTATAAGCAAGTTTGGTGGTAGTGAGTTTTTTGATGAGGTGGAAGATGTTGAAACCAATCCAAAAAAATACACCTATATTTTTGGAACACCAGAAGAACATCGTACCGCATTAGAACGCTTGTATAATTTAGAGCAATCTCGTTTTAGATTAGAAGATTTCTTTGAAGCCTTTAATGTAGAACCTGTATCTAATAATTTCTTTAAAGAGTATAAAAACTTCTATTTAGACTTTGTAAGTCATTTATCTTCTAATGACCAATGTAGAGAAGTTTTTGAAGCTGAAAACACCGAAGATGTAGAAAAAGACATCCGTAACTTTGTAAAACGTTTGTTAGGACGTATTGTGTTTCTATATTTTTTACAAAAGAAACATTGGTTGGGTGCATCAGATACCAGTTATACAGATGGCGACACCAATTTCCTGTTTAATCTTTTTGAAGCAGATAAAGAACAGTTTTACACCAATTGGTTAAGCAAATTATTCTTTAAAGCACTAAATACACCAGACAGAAAAAATGATGGTTTTGATTTACCTGAACAATATTTTATTAATAGAAGTTTAAAAGAAAGTGACTATTTAAAACCAAACAATAATCAATTAGCTATCCCTTTTTTAAATGGTGGTTTATTTGAAGAACACCAAGAGCCAAAGGCTCATAAAACATTAAAATTCCCAGGCTTTTTATTTGAAGAGCTATTTACATTCTTCAATGGCTATAATTTTACCATATACGAAAACAGTCCTGAAGACCATACTGTAGCGGTAGACCCTGAAATGTTAGGGAGTATTTTCGAGAATTTATTGGAAGACAATAAAGACAAAGGGGCTTTTTATACCCCAAAAGAGATTGTACATTTTATGACTCAAGAAAGTTTGATTGAGCATTTAAATACACATCTAAACCATTTGAGTAAAGAACAATTGGAAAGCTTGGTGAAAAATCAAGTTTTGGATAACATTGAAAATGCAGACTTAATTAGAATCGAAAAATTAATTGATAATGTAAAAGTTTGCGACCCTGCAATTGGTTCTGGTGCATTCCCTATGGGCTTGTTACAAGAAATCTTTAGCTTAAAAGCTTTTATACATTTTGCTTTAGATAGACCTCAAAGCGAATGGCATCCTGCTGACATTAAACAGAACATTATTCAAAATTCTATTTATGGTGTAGATTTAGAGGAAGACGCTGTAGATATTGCACGTTTACGTTTTTGGTTATCGTTGGTGGTAGATGAAGAAAAACCAAAACCATTACCAAACTTGGATTATAAAATAATGCAAGGAAATAGTTTGTTGGAAAGTTTTGAAGGGATTCCTTTAAACAATACAAATTTATTTAATGCACCATCAGATAGAAATATCACACTTTTTGAAGAGCCAGAAGTAGATTATGGCATAGGTGATGATATTAAAAAATTGATGGATGATTATTTTAATCCTAAAAACTACAGAAAAAAACAGGCTATTCATAAAGCTATCGATAAAAAAGTTATTGACTATATAGATAAATGTTTAGAAGGGTTTGAAAACCAAAAACTTATTGAGCTTGCAGGTGCAAAACAATCGTTAAAGCGTAAAACAGAATTAAAACAGAAAACGCAACCAATACTTAAAGAAATTGAGCAAATACAAGATACTCTAAACAGTAAAGGAAACGCACGTAAAAAATTAGTAGAGTTTGAAGAGAAATCTGCACGCCCTTATTTTTTATGGCATTTATTTTTTAAAGATGTTTTTGAAGATGGTGGTTTTGATATTGTTATAGGAAATCCGCCTTATATACAATTGCAAAAAATGGGTAAAGAGGCTGACAAGCTTCAATTAGAGAATTATTTATCTTTTACTCGATCTGGCGATATTTATTCTTTGTTTTATGAAAAAGGAAATAAGATTTTAACTAATAAAGGTGTCCTATGTTATATTACATCAAATTCGTGGTTAAAAACCAAATATGGTGAGAGTTTAAGGGATTACTTCATTAATAACACTAACCCATTAAAAATTATAAATTTTGAAGACACACAAATTTTTCCTTCAGCTACTGTAGAATCAAATATTATAATAACTCAAAAATCAAAATTCAAAGATGAAACTGAAGTTTTAGTTCTCAAAAATAATTATTCAAAAAATATTTCACTTGGTGATTTCTTTAAAGAGCATAAAATACAAGTAAATGGATTAAATAAGGATGAATGGATTATTTTAACAAAGAAGGAATATTTTATAAAGTCTACAATAGAAAATCAGTCGACCAAAATTGAAGATTTAGAAACAAGTATAATTTCTGGGATAAAAACAGGATTGAATAAAGCTTTTTTAATTGATAAGAAAATATATAAAGAGTTAATCACAAAAGATAATAGAAATAAGGAAGTTGTTAAACCAATAATAAGAGGTAGAGATATTTCAAAATATAAAATTGATTTTGGAGATTGTTGGGTTATTTATTCTCATAATGGTAGTAGAAAAGAAAATATTTCTCCGATTGACATTGTTAGAGATTACCCTACTTTATTAGAGTACTTAAATGAATTTAAACCTGATATAGAAAAACGACCAAGCAAAGGTGTTCATTGGTCTAACGTTCCTACGGGATTTCTTAATGACTTTTACAAGCCTAAAATTATTTGGGGAGAATTATCTGATAAAGCCAAATTCACATACGATATTGAACAAAATATTGTTGAAGCTACGGTTTTTATGCTAACTGGAGAGAAATTGAAATATATTCTCTCAATATTAAATTCCAAATTAAGTGAGTGGTATTTCTCTACTTATACAACTACATCAGGAATGGGTACTAATAGATGGAAAAAATATAAAATAAATAAGTTTCCTATTTGTAATACTAAAGAATCAAACGAAAAGTTACTCGATTTTTTAATAGACATAACATTACATTCTCATTTAGATTCCGTACCTCAATTAAATGAAACTTTAAAAAACGACCACATAGCACATTTTTTTGAAGAGGTTATTGATGGATGTGTATTTGAATTATACTTTAAAGAGCATATGCTTGAAAAAGGCATCAACATAATAGCATCAGTACAGCAAGAAATAGATAAAGTATTTGGCAATAAATACTTTAATGATTTAGATGAACAAACTAAAAATCAAAAGATTTGGGAGTTATATAAAAACCTAAAAAATAGTGAAGTACAACAGCGTATGCGCCTATTTGTTGCTAAAAGCCCTGATATTTTAAAACCAATACTTCAAAGCTAATGCCTGCAATTTCTAAATTAAAAATAAGAAATTTTAAAGGTTTCCCTAATGAGGAGTCAACAATTGATTTTGAAGAAAAGAATGTATTACTGTATGGTGAAAATGGAAGTGGAAAAAGTTCTATTTATTGGGCTTTATATACATTATTACAAGCATCTACAAAAAGTACTACTGAAATCGCTAAATATTTCACACCAAACAATTCTGAAAACTTAATCAACCTTCATTTTTTAAAGTCACATCCAAGTTTCTCTTTAGATGTCAATGGTGAAATTGAAGAACCGCAATCTATAGGTCAAAACGCTTATGTTGAAGCCTATTTTAGTGATGGCAGAATGGAGAAAATAGATGTTTCAGGATTAAGTGGTACATCACCAAGCGGCTTTAGAGATTTAACTTTTACAGAAAACTTAAATAGACATAGCGATTTTATAGCTAATAGATTATTAATCAATTTTTACAATTATCGTAACTCTAAAGAAATTAATCTTTGGCAAGTTTTTGTGAGAGATATTTTTCCTTTTTTATTTAATAATGCAGGAAGTGGCATTAGGACTTTATCGCAAGACCTTAAAGAGATAAATAGCACTAAACCTTTTAAGTTATATCCTAATAATACATTTACTTTAAGTAAAAGTAGTAATTGGCAGAACAGATATAATAATAGTATTAATGATTTTAATCAAGATGTTAATTATTGGTTGGGTGAAATTAACACCTATGTAAATGACTTTTATCAAACTCATTTTGAACCTCTTTATAATGATGGTATAAGAATTTCATTAGACTATAAGCAACCATTAGTTTTTTCAAAAGTTCGTCCTCAATTCTATCACTATGGTGGAAATGATTATGAAAGGTGGTATAATCTTACTGATTTAAACGAGCCAGTAATATCATTAAAAATTGAATCTTTAAATAATGATGGTAGTTACACAGTTATTAGCAGACCTCAATCATATCTTAATGAAGCTAAACTAACGAGTATAGCTTTAGCAATTAGATTTAGCCTATTACACACAAATATAAGACCTAATTTTGATGGTCAATTTTTAGCATTAGATGATTTACTTATTAGTTTAGATATGAGTAATCGTGACAAAGTAATGGATATAATTCTAAACGAATATGCGAACAGATTTAAAGTCTATTTATTTACTCACGAAAAAAGTTTTTATGATTTCTGTTTGTATAAAATACAACAACATAGTCAAACAAATAATTGGTCTATACAAGAAATATATGAGCCACAAGCAATAGGTGAAAAACCAGTTATTATTAATTCTGAATACACTAATTACGATAAGGCTAAAAAATATTTTAAATCAAAAGACTACGTTGCTACTTCCTTATACTTAAGGAAAGAATTTGAAAAAGTTGTAAAAGATAGATTGCCTGAAGAATACACAAAGACTGTTGAAGGCGAGTTTCATAACCTTGCCCACTATTGGAAACTATTTAGAGAGCATTTTAAGGCTTTGTCCATTGATATGGATTCAGTTAGTCCGACGATGAATAAAGACTTTGAACAATCAAAGGCATTTATTTTAAACAGACAGGCACACCATAATTTATCCGAACCTGTTTATACAATTGAACTAAAGAAAGTTTTTACTCTAATTGATGATATAAAAAGATTATTTCCTATTCCCGATTCAACAATTATTTTATCAAAAGGCATTGACTTAACTTTTAAACATCCTACTTTAAACTATACATTTGAGTTTAAAATAGATTCAGATTTTTCACTCAATAGTTTAAGTACGACTAATCATATTGTCTTGCCTCAATGTAAAGTTGTTACTTGGCAAATGAACAATATTCCATATTTAGGGTTAGATAGTAATAAAATAGTAGCCTATGATATTACAAATCCAATAAGGGAAAAGATAATTAAGATTATTAATCGACACGTGTTCATTTTAAATTTAGGTTTGTCTATCAATATTTTTTTAGAAAACACATTTATAAATGAAAGTAATCTAACCTTACAAGAGTTATTAAATGCTTATGACATTCAATTTTATTATGATTTTATATCAAACAAAATATCCTATAGGAAGTTGTAATATCTATGTATTATAGTCTCAATCTTTACGCAGAACTTGCACATAGCATTCTAAATTCTGAAACACAGTATTTATTTAACAAAGAAATTATTTCAGTTTTATTTAAGAGTAATAATTCGTCAAACCTTGAAAGAGTTGTAAAAAATAGAATAACCATTATAGATAGCTATTACTCTACCCAAATGAGTAAACGCTTATATGGTATAGATGAATTAGCATATAACCTTGCTCAATATTCAGATGATATTTTAAAAACAGAATCACATAAGTTTCTTAATAATCCTGATAAAGAAACGGTGATAAAATCATTATTTTCAAAAGAATATGGTATCGATAAATCTGGTAAGCCTTTTGGTAAGTCAATCTCTTTAATATCTAAATATCTTTATTTTTTAAATGATGGTAATTTTCCTATTTATGATAGTTTGGCAATAGATGCATACAAACTACTTAAAAAGAATGGTCACGTAAAAACTAAAGTTGTAATAGGTGAAGAGAATTACTTTGATTATATGAAGCAACTAAATACGCTTTCTAATATTAATAACTATGAAAAGTTAGATAATTTACTTTGGTTGACAGGGAAACTATCAAAAGGTAGTTTTGCTATTTTAATGACAAAAGATAAATATGAAGGTTTAGTTACCGATTTAAAAAATGATTTATTAAAAGCTAATAGTAAGCAAAAGGACAATATCATAAGAAACCACATCAAAAAGATATATTCTAATTCAGATTTATTTACGGATGAACAAAAGTCTTTTTTTGAATTTGTTTTTAGTTTGAAGTAATAAGTCCCCACAACCCAAAACCCAGTTTTTTGCAAAAAGGCAAAAACCCTCTGTCTTTTGTGTTGTTCCGCTCACCCTTACAAGTTTAGCGTTTTTTTGTCTTTAAGGTAATAGCATATTACAGCTTTGGTTTTTCATAAAATCAAACCAAACTGCAATAAGCTATTCTGTTATTATTCTATCATAAAACCCTAAACTCACCCAAGCTATGTTTACATAATGCGTAGTTATAACAACTGAAGCGTTATAACGGTCATTATGTAAAATATCCGCTTTTGCTTTTGCGCTCAACTTACGTTAATATTGAAAATTATGATAACAAAAACATTACAAATCACAGAAGTAACCATTGATGAATTAGCTGATAAAGTAGCAGAGAAACTTTTAGCCAAAATAGAGGTTTACTTAAATCAACTTAATAAAAAGGATAACGATACACTTTTAACAAGACAAGAAACAGCAGATTATTTAAGAGTTAGCTTAACAACTATTCATCATTGGTCAAATCATAAAATCATTAAACCAATATATTTAGGTAATAGGGTTTATTTCAAAAAGCAACATATATTGGATATTTTGGAGAAGAAAGAAATAAAATAAAAAAAGATAGCAAATATAGGTAGCTACCTTATGCCAACGCTAAATGCTATAAAGGTCAAGCCCTCTGGGTTTTGAATAAAACTTTTTAATCAAAATTGGTAAACACACATCAAGGTTTTAGCATAAAAAACTTTTATCCAAAAACCTTGACAGCATCACCCACGCTACCAAAACATCAGCTTTCTTTTTTTGTTTTCTTTTAAAAAATTAATAGAAAAGAAAAAGCCCTATGATGCAAAACCATAGGACTCTTTCAGCTTCAAAGGTCAGAATGAAACTTATGCCACTTCTACGATGTTTAAAACGTTATATGCGCCATTTTTAAGCGGATATTGAACACCGTTAATCTCTTGAAAGAACTCAACCAAAAGCAAGTAAATATCGTTTCCTGTACCTGTTGGCACACCTGCTGGAGTTAGTGTTTGCGATGCAGAAGTCGAATCAATTGCAATATTTACAGTCGGACTGTACTCAATCGCATTATCTGTAGTATCGAAGTCAACTTTTAGATAAGCCGATGTAAAACTAACGTGAGTCGCACCACTTGGATAAGCAATATCGTTTGTTGGTGTTAAATTTGGGATTGAAATTTCACCTGTAGAACCATCAACACTAAAAGGAGCAAATAAAACAGCACTTAAAATAGCTCTATTGTTGAAATCAAAGCCTTTTAAAGCTGCTTTACCCTCTGGTGTTGTTAATCCTGTAGCTACATTTCTTTCGCCTCTTATAGAGCTTGTATCAAAGTTCTTAATTTTTGTCATTACTTGCGTAACACGACTTGAAACTCGATTATCTTTTGCTTTAATCATTAAGTTTCTTGCAGAAGTTCTCAACAACTTACCAGATGATGCAGAACTTCCAAATTCAGAACCATTTTCACGAGTACGCTCAAAAGCAGGATCGTTTTGAATACGCTCTTTTGAAACACCGCTTTTAGTCTTTACTAAATAGCCTTCTTTACCCTTGTAAAACGTCAAATTATCTAACGTTCCTTCGAGTTTAATAATACCTTTTAACTTTGCCATAACAATACGTTTTTTAATGATGAATAATCAAATATACGTGCTATAAAGCATCAATGTTTATAAGCACTTCCGTACTGTTTACAACTTGCCAAAACTTCCGAAATAGATAGTTTTTTCACTGCGATAATTGTCGTATATTGTATATAAGAGCTTTAGAGCTACGGTATAGCTAAAGTATAGTTAGAGTATTAATTTTAAATTTTGAGCCAATGAGCAGAATCTGTATTTACCCTAAAGACGTGCAAGTAGTAACAGGTAAAAGTGAGCGTTATGGTAGAACTATAATCAGCAAGATTAAAGAACATCTAAACAAAGAAGCTCACCAATTAGTTACTATTGATGAATTTTGCGACTTTATGGGCTTTGAAATCAGTAAAGTACGAGGATTAATCAAGTAAATTTCGTATCTTTAAGACAAGGTTTTAAAGGTGACCTATTAGGTGACCTCATAATGGTACAGGACTGAAACAGTAATAAATAAAGGCACTACGAAAGAGGTTCACTTACCTCTTTCTCCGCAAAACCGAAGTGAAAGCTTCGGTTTTTTTATGGGGATTATTAAAAGAAAAGCTTACATATTAATGTAAGCTTTTCTTGTTTTTAAATTGAGAATATATATCTTCTATATATTTAACATTTTCTTATAAATAACATTTCAATTATTGTTTTTTGTTTTTAAAAACTTGTAAACCGCACTCTAAAAATTTTACATACTCGTCTTCATTGGGTGTATAACCTACAGGCTCATTTAAAATTTTAGTCGCATTTGAATTTAATAATACGTAATGAGGCTGCGAATTTGTTGCAAAATATTGAGTTTGAAAATGTGCCCATTTATGTCCATAATTCTTAAGCTTTCTTGTGCCTCCATCTAATTTATTAATAGTTATTTGCTCTTCTTCTGGTAATTCTTTCTTATCATCAACATACAAGGATATCAAAACATACTCTTTTTTTAAATAATTATCTATATTTTTTTTAGACCAAACATGCTCTTCCATTTTCCTACAATTTACACAAGCATATCCTGTAAAGTCTAACATTATAGGTTTGTTTACTTTTTTAGCATATTCTATACCTGATTTTAAATCTTTAAAGCATGTTAGATTGTTAGGACAATTATTAGGATATAAAAAACTATAACCTACCGGAGGTGCTAATCCGCTTAGTAAAGTAAGTGATGTAAATGTTTTTGTTTCATTATTAACTTTAAAACCTGTAATTAAATAGATTACAAACGCACTTACTATAACACCTCCTATTATTCTAGAAAACGATATTTTTTTTAAAGGAGAATCGTGAGGAAATTTTATTTTTCCAAACAAGTATAAAGCTAAACCTGTAAAGATTACAATCCAAAGTAGTAAAAAAGGTTCAATTTTAAGTACTCCCCAATGTTGAACCAAATCGGCATTAGACAAGAATTTAAATGCTAATGCAAGCTCTAAAAATCCTAAAATTACTTTGGTTGTATTTAACCATGCTCCAGATTTTGGTAAGGCATTTAATATATTTGGGAACATAGCAAATAATGCAAATGGCAACCCTAATGACACTCCAAAGCCCGCCATACCTAGTGTAAGTTGCCACGCACCACCATCTGTAGTTAAAGAACTAGCTAAAAGAGAGCCTAATATTGGACCAGTACATGAAAATGAAACAATTGCTAAGGTTAGTGCCATAAAAAAAACACCTATTAAGCCACTAGTACCTTCTGCTTTTGTTGTTTTGTTTGTCCAACTTGCAGGAAGTGTTAATTCATAATATCCAAAAAATGAAAATGAAAAGAAAAGAAATATGATAAAAAACACTATGTTCAGCCAAACATTGGTTGATATTTCATTTAAAATATCAGGATTTATTGAGTCTAATAAATGAAATGGAATACTCAAACAAATATATACCGCAAAAATAAAAAATCCATATAGTAAAGCCTTTGATATACCTGAGGATTTAGTTTGTCCTGCTTTTTTTGTAAAAAAACTTACTGTAAGAGGTATCATGGGAAAAACACATGGTGTTAATAGTGCTAGCAATCCTCCTAAAAAACCTAATCCAAAAATTTTCCATAAAGATTTTCCTTTCTTGTTAGCAATTGAAACTGTGTTTGAAGCTTCTTCATTACAAGAATTATTTAATGTAAGCATCTCATTTTTTGATATTCCATACAGCATACTGTTTGCTTGATTGTTATCAACTGTTGAGTTTTTTGTGGAATTGTTAGCTAAGTTTTGTACATTGTTTGTTAAATTAAACACAAGCTCCACTTCTTTTGGCGGTAAACATCTAATTTCGTTACACACCATAAATTCAACATTGGCTTTTATAACTTTTACTCCTTCTTGTACCTCAACTTTTTGTTTAAAAGTTGCTGTGTTATCAAAAAATTTAATTTCCATTTCAAAAACGGGATCATCAATTGTGTGTCCTTCTCCTTCTTCAGTTTTGCCTATTAGCTTAAATTCTTCTTCAGGAAAAATATAAGAAAAGACCGTAGGACGTGGCCCTCCTTTAGGTACTTGTTGAGAATATAAATGCCACCCTGATGAAATGGTAGCTTGAGCTATTAACTCATATTGATTTTTTGCTATTTTTTTTGTTGAAGTGGACCAATTAACAGGTTCGAAAATTTGAGAATACATAATCGTACCTATTAAAAATAAAAATAATGATATTATTTTTTTCATAATAGAATATTTTAAAAGGGCTATTATTAGCTAATAGCCCTTTATTTAGTTTATTAATTTTGACTGATTAATTCAAAAAAGATAGTATATGAAGACAAAATTTAAAACTTAAAAAAATTGTGTGTATATGAATATTTAGAGTTTTAATTATCTCTTAAAACTTCATCTAATTGCTTCGTTAAGTTATTGCCTCTAAGGTTTTTTGCTATAATAATTCCTTCTGGATCTATGAGATAATTTGTTGGTACTGATTGAACATCATATTTAACAGCTACTTCATTTTTCCAACCTTTTAAATCACTCACATGTATCCATGGCAAACCATCTTCTTTTACAGCTAATTCCCATGCCTCATGAGAAGCATCTAAAGAAACTGCTACTATTTCAAAGTTCTTTTGTTTAAATTTATGATATGCTTCTATTACATATGGATTTTCGGCTCGACAAGGTTTACACCAACTGGCCCAAAAATCTAACAGCACATATTTTCCTTTTAAATTACTGAGTGTAAATGGATTTCCATTAATATCTATTTGATTAAAGTCTAGTGCTTTTTTACCTACTGAAGTTTTTTTGCCTATAGCTATTTTATTCGCTATAATTTTTCCTGTAGGTGTGTTTTTTAGCATTTCATTAAATTTATTGAAATCTTTTTCTGCCACTTCAGGATCAAAATTTTTAGGCAACTCATGACGTAAAAATCTTTTTAATGCCACATATGAATTAGGGTGTTCTAATATAAATTTATGAGCTACTTTTTTAATGCTATCTACATAAACTTTTATTGTATCATAAATTATAATTTTTTCATCTATACTTTTGTTTGACATTTTGTTTTGTAAAGAAATTATTCTGTCTGTTAAAGGTTTTATTTCTCCTTGTATAGATAAAGATTGATTTGTTAGTATTGACCCCTGTATAGTTGCATTTTTAATAAAATCTGTAGATGAAATTTTTATAGCACTGTTATCAAGAAAAAAATTGAATCGATCTATTTTCCAATTTTCTTCCGGAAAACTTTCTCCATGACGTAGTGTTATAGTTGCATCTGATGGATGTACTGTTTTTTCTTTGAAAATAAATTTTCCATTTTTAATTGCACAGGTATCTATTATATTCTTTTCTTGTTGTTGGTATGTAAGAATAGCAATACTACCAACTGGTAAAGAATCTATTTCTCCTTCAATAACAAAACCTTCAGAAAAAGTGGTGTTAGCTTCTTTATTTTTACAAGATATTAAAATGAAAAATAGGCTGCAAAATGCTAGAAAGTATGTTGTTTGTTTATCCATTTTTTATGATTGTTGAAATGTTTTTTGGCAAAACATTTTAATTAGAAGCTCTTATTATATACCCTTTTACCCCCTCATCTGTAACCAATTTTAACAACTTTTGTTTTTCTGTTTCCGTTAAAATATTTTTTAATCCTGGAATGATGATAAAAAGCATTAAATCTTTTTCTCTGTTGGTTAAATTTTTATTTGTTCTATCAAGTTCTTTAAAGAACTCTTCCTTTTTAATATTCTCTAATTTTAATAATGCAGCAGCTTTGAAAGCTGGAATTGCTTTTAAATTTTTGATACCTAATGACTCAACTTGATTTGCTTTTTTATTTATCTCTTCAATAGAGGTAGTTATTTTAGGACTTTTTACTAGTAACCCAAAATACAACTCATAGTTACTCACCAAAATGGCATCTACTTTTTCATTCCCTACTTTACGTCTGAAATTAGCAATATTAGCTTCAAAGAATGTTGATTTATCGGATCCTAAGGGTGCGAATTTTTCAAAAACAAACAAGGTTTCATCACTTATTCTTTCCTCTTTATTTAAGCTTGTATAAAATTCATCAACTAACTTATCAACTCTAATAGTATTGGTTTTAATTAATGCTTGTAAGTATGCTGATACTGTTTCTCTATCTCTTATCCCTGAATTATATTTTTTCTGTAAAACACCAAATGCTTTTTGTGGATTATAGGACTCTTTAACTTTACCTATAAATTCTTCTCCATCTAAAATTCCTCCTGCAAAAAGGTGTACTAAACTTCCATTAGAATCTAATATTACAAAGGTTGGGTATGAATTTATTTTATAGTTGTTTGCAAACTTTGGTCCCTCTTCACCATATTCAGCATTTATTTTTATGTTTATGAATTTTGAATTGAAATAATCACCAACTTTTTTTTGTGTAAAAACCTGCTTATCCATTAATTTACAAGGTCTGCACCAATTTGTATATACATCAACAAAAACATACTTATTTTCTTTTTTTGCCAACTCAATTGCTTTGTCTACACTTACTTCTTTAAACTCTATTCCTTGACTTAATACTATACATGCATTAAGAAGAAAAAACATTAATAATATTGTTTTTTGCACTTTGTTTTTGTTTAAAAACAGAGCAGTAAAATTTATTAATTAAACTACTCTGCTTTGGATTAAAATTGATTAGGGATTATTTTCTAAATTTGGATTCTGCTCCATAATCGTTTGAGGAAACTTAAATACTAAACGATTTTGAGTTAAGGTAAATGCCTCTAATTCTGAACCATCTTCAAAGTCATATACTTTGTGATTGTTAAAGCTATTTATATCTTTTTGTATTAACGGATCTACAGTTAATCTTCTCATATCAAACCATCGATATCCCATTAGAGCAAACTCTCTAATACGTTCTTCAAAAATAAACTCTAGTAATGCTTCTTGATTGGTTGCAATGCTGGTTGACACCTCTGAATTATCGGACATTCTATGCGCTCTTAATTCTTCCAAATCTTGAACCGCTCCTGGTAAATCATTAAGACGGCATTTTACTTCTGCATTTAGCAGATAAAGTTCAGGAACTCTAATACCAATTTGACTTTGTGAACTTCCAATAGACCTTCTTAAAAAACCATTAGGGTAAGAAACGCTATTACCTCTAGGGGTGGTAGTATAAAGTTCATCTACTCTTAAATCTGTAGAGCTGTATAAAGCAACTGCTTCTTCGCTTAATACTAATTCACTAGAACTATCTGCCCAATTATTAGCAATTTGCTTTGCATACATATTTTCAATATCATCAACAGATAAGGGGGCTGTATATTCATCATTATAATTATACAAACCAACTTCTATACCTCCTAAACTACCTGTTTTTACTTGTGTTAATGCTTCTTGTAATAAGGGGCTTGCCTCATTAAATTTATGCATAAAAACATATACCTTACCCAAAAGAGCTTTAGCTCCATCCTGAGATATTCTCATTCTGTGATATGTATTTTTAGATAAATTAGGAATAGCTGTTATTAAGTCATTTACTATAAAATCATACACTTCTTTTACAGTTGCTCTTTTAAAGTCTGTTCTTACCAAATCTGCTTCCTCAATAATAGGAAAACCTAAATCTGTTGAAGATGTGGATGCGTTATAAGGTAAGCCGTAATAATTGATTAAAAGAAAATAACTCCATGCTCTACCAGCTAATGCTTCTGCTTTTAGAGCCATTTTTTGCGATTCGCTACCGCCTTTAGAAGTAGGAACTTCATTTATAATTTTATTATATATATAAATTTGTTCCATTAAAACTTCAAGCTCTGCGGCATTTTGATCTTCTTCATACAAATCTCCTTCCCAACGAAACAATCTTTGGGTAAGTAAACCAGATCCTTCAAAATATGGGTTTATAGCTACTACTTCATCTCCCAGAGGAACTTGCCCCTCTGTATTACCCAAATTTATAAGGGTTAAGTTAAAAAACATTTTATCATAATCTTCTGTATACTCAGCAATGAGTTTACCTTTTGGGATTACTTCAATAAAATCTTCTGAGCAAGCATTTAACATAACTATGCTCAAACAAAAAACTATTATTTTATATGTAAATTTCATAAGTATATTTTTAAAATTTTACGTTTAAGCCAAATGTTATTCCTTTTCCTTGAGGTATTGTTCTCACTCCGCCTGTGCTAACTCCGTTTCCAGAATGATATTCAGGATCAATACCATAATCATTAGCTGCCCATAGTAAAATGTTAGATAGTTGACCTCTTAAGGTTATTTGATTAATTCCATAACTTCTTAATATAGTAGAAGGTAATTGGTAAATAAGATTTATATCTCTTATTTTAACATAAGAACCACTTATTACGTTGTTATCTCCCATTATGTAATAATTTACATTTCTTGTACCATCAGGCACACTAATATGTCTTGGTACATCGGTAATAAGCTCATCTCCTGGTTGCTGCCATCTGTTTAAAAACTCTGAATGTATGTTACCCGAATTAAAACCATAACTTTGAATTCTTGCTTCTGAATAAAAAGTGTTCACATCTCTACGCATAACATGCCCTAGATTGAATATAGTGTTAAAGTTTAATGATAACCCCTTATACTTAAATGTATTACTTAAACCTCCTGTCCATTTAGGTTGAGAAGTACCCATGAACTTTATATCATCAATTTCTGCTACATCTACTTCACTTGTAACCGTACCATCTGCCAAACGTATTTGTGGGTCTCCGTTTTCATCAAGTCCTGCAAAATCATAAGCAAATACGGCATAAGCTGCATATCCTTCTACATACATATCATTAACTCTTCCATCGCCCGTTGTTGCCTCATTTAATATATTTAGGTTTGTAATTGTATTTTTATTGTAGGCTGCATTTAAAGAAGAAACCCAAGAGAAATCTCCTATATTTAAATTATTGGTAGTTAAACTTAATTCAATACCATTATTTTCTAAATCTCCAAGATTTCCAATAACGCTACTATATCCTGTAAATCCGTTTGTTGGTATTCTACCTAAAAGATCTGTTGTTTTTCTATTATAGTAATCAATAGCTCCAGAAATACGCCCGAATAATGAGAAATCAACTCCAAAGTTTGCGGTTGCTGTACTTTCCCAACTCAACTTACTATTTCCAGGTGTAGCAATTAACAAGCCCGTGTTACCTTGAAAGAAAGAACTCCCTGTGGCTTGTAAAATATCAAAAGAGGCTGCTGTTCCAGGATTTGGTGCATTTCCTGATATACCATATGTAGCTCTTAATGATAAGGTATTTAACCAATTTCTTAGCATAAAATTCTCTCTACCAATATTCCATTTTAAACCTGTACTCCATGCTGGTTTGTTTTGGGCAGATTTATCTAACCCAAATAAGTTACTTTGATCATTTCTTATACTTCCGCTAATAGAATATTTTTGATTAAGAGTATATGAAGCATTTCCGTAATAAGACATAAATCTTGTAGTTGTTTCACTTCTTCCAAATTGACGTTCTTGAATAAGACTTCCAAGGCTACTTATATTACCCAGTGCAGGATGTTGTAAAGCATTAGCTTTTACTACGTTAAAAATAAGTGTACCTGTATCTGCAAATGATGAATATTCTCTATCATCAAAAGTTTGTAATCTTTCATCATATCCTCTAACTCTACTTGTTTTTGTGTAACTAAATTGCTCTTGAGCTTCTTGACCTGCAATTACATTTAAATGATGCATATCATTATTCCAGTTTAGGGAATAGGATAATTGATTTCTTACGGTCCAAGCTTCACTATTAGTATTTGAAGTTTGATAAATACCTCCGGTTACGGGTACTATATATGTTGGATCTGCTCCTGGTGAGGGTACAACAGTATATTCTAATGCTTCTAATCTAGAGCGAATTGTTGAATGATCTTCATAATCTTCACGATCTAATGAACCAAAAGTATAACCGTATTTTCCTTGAAACTTTAATCCTTCTATTAGATCTACGTTAATTCCTAAAATATTTCTAATATTTTTTCTTCTATCTTCCGAATACTTATCATCCACTTCATCAAGCGGAGTATAACTCAAATCAATTCTACTAGCATTTTCATAAACGTTACGAATAGAATCATTTAACTCTGTCATATGAGAGACTTCAATGTTTTTTCCATTCTTATCTCTAAATAACTGATAAGGTAAATAGCTTCCGTTTATTGAAATATTGTTAGGCGTATATTTTTTTTGATAGGTAAGATCGGTAATTAAGTCAACATTCACTCTTTTACCTAAATCAAAGTTTTGTCTTAAATTTAGTTTATACCTATTGTCTTTGGTTCCAGGACGATTACTTTGTGTTTCTGTATAGTTTCCTGAACCATACACCGAATATCCTTTTTTTCCTGCTGAAACAGAAAGTGTATGAGTTGTTAAAATAGAAGGACGATACCATAAATTTTCAATTTGAGATTTATTGTTTATGTTTCCTAAACTATCTAGTTTTCTTCTAGCTGTAGCACTACTAATAACTCCTCTGTATTCATCATATAAAATTTGTTCATGAGGTGGTATTCCTTTTCCTGTTGTAGTAAAAGAAGTAACTTCTTCATACGGGTTAAGTACAGGGTCAAAAATATCTTCGGCTGCTTGTACAAGATCTTTACTATTAAGTGTATTAGCATACCCCATATCTGGTCTACCCTCAATAGTTGTGAAGGTATCATATTGAATTTGAACGTCTCCTGATTTAGACCCCTTTTTAGTGTTTATTACAATAACTCCGTTTGCAGCTCTTGCACCCCAAATAGAAGCTGCTGTTGCATCTCTTAGAACTGTAATATCTTCTATATCTTGAGGATTAATGTTAACAATACCTGATTGAGGAAGACCAATATCATTTACCCCTATATTTTCAATGGGTAAACCATCAACTACAAAAAGTGGTGTAGATGTTAAGCTAACACTAGACATTCCTCTAATTAAAACAGGATCTAATTGAGCTCCTGGGCTACGATTTATGACTAAACCGGGTACTAAACCTTCTAACCGTTGTGTAACATCCATACTACTTGTTCTGGTTTGAACTACATTCATATCTGGTTTAGAAAAAGATCCTGTTGCCCTACCTTTTAAAATAGTTTCATAACCAGTTGATACTAAAACAACCTCTTCAAGTGTACTAATATCTTCTTTTAAAATTACTTCTAGATTATTAAAGTTTTCTGCAGTTACCGTGGCTTCTGCATCATAAAAACCTATATAAGAAACTACAATTTTAGAGCCTATTTTTACATTATTTATTGTAAATGACCCATCAAAATCAGTTGAAACACCTTTTAAGCTATTTTTAATTAATACAGTTGCTCCTGACAAAGCCGTACCAAGAGAATCTGTAACAAAACCTTTAACAGTTACATTTTCTTGTGTAGATTTTTTATTAGACTTTAGCTTAGTCATTTTAGAGACAATAATTGTATTGTCTTTATTAAACTTATAAGTATACCCAGAAGGATAAAGAGTTTTTGACAATAATTTTGAGGTTTTTATTATCCCTTTTTTAACATGTACTTTAGATGCTTGTTTAAGACCATCATACTTATAAACAAACTGATAGTCTGTTTGAGATTTAATCAGGTTAAAAACTTCCTCTAATGAGAGGTATTGATTTTTATCAATTTTAATAGGGAAATCCTGAGAAAAGCTATTATTTGGGGATAAGCTAAAAACAGTTGAACAAAACAGAAATAGGAACGTTCTCATAAGTATATTGTATATTTTAGGGTTCATTACAACCCAAGTACAATTCCGATTATTTTTCATAAATTTGCATAGAATTAGTTAGACATTAGTTTAATTAAAGTTTAAAGGAATTTTTAGTTGAATACTGTGGAAGGTGTATACTGAAATTCCTTTTTTTTATTTTATATATATATTTTTATCTTTTATATCAAATTCAACTTCTTTTGTTTTTTCTAAATTTTCAAGTAAATCTTTTATGTTCCCTTCTCTGTTTAGAGAGCCTGAAAAAATAAATTTTTCTTTTTCTTTATTTACAAAAACAATTTTTACATCATACCACCTAGATAATTCGTCCATCATTTCTTTTAAAGGTTTTCTTTCAAATATAAAAAGTCCTTTTTTCCATGCTGCTTCATTAGTAACGTCTACTTTTTTCACTTCTATACTTGAAGTTTCTGAATCAACCACCGACTGAAAACCTGGTGATAGCACTTTTACTAACCTATCTTTCTTAACTTTTACACTTCCTTCTATTAAAGAAGTATATATGTTTTTTTCTTCGGAATAAGCTCTAACATTAAACTCTGTACCCAGCACTTCTATTTCTTGATTTTTGGTAATTACCTTAAAACTGTCTCCGCTATGTTGAGAGCTAGGAGTAACATCAAAATACGCTTCTCCATACAACAACTCCACCATTCTTGGTTCTCCAGAGTTAAATTTTACTGGATATTTTAATTGACTTTCTGAATTAAGCCAAACTTTGGTCCCGTCAGATAATTGAACTACAAATTGACCTCCTCTTGGAATATTTAAAGTATTAATGCTTGTGTTTACTTGATTGGTTTGAACTTTATTTTTATATTCTAATTGATTATTAATCATACTTGCATTTGCTCCTATATAATTGGTAGAATGGGTTAATTCTACTTTTTCACCGTTTTCCAAAATAAGTATAGCTTTATCTGTACCAGCTGTAATTTTAACAGGTGGCTTTATTAACTGGCTTTGATAAATAAAAAACAAAGAACTTAGACCTACTATTACTATTGCTGCTGCACTGTACCTAAATAAATATTTAATTTTTGATTTAGGAACCTTAATTTTCTGTTCTACTTTCTTCCAATCTTCTGCTACATCTATTTTACTCAAAACAGTAGCACGTTCTTGCCAATAAGAAGAATTTGGTTCTAACTTATTTTTAATTTCTTCTTTTTCTTTCTCTTGAAGGAACTCAATGTAATCTATATTCTCAGAATACAATATTGCTCTTGACATCTTTTTGGCTAGTTCCAAAATTTTATTAAAATGCATCATAAATCAACCTATTATTGTTATAACGATAAAATATTGAAGGTGGGTAAAAATAAAATTAAATTTTTTACTAATTTTAATACAAAAACAGCAAAAAAAAGGAAGTAATGAAATTACATTTCTGTAAAGATTAATATAAATAGATAATAATAGCCTTTTAATAATGGTCGTAGCTTTTGGTATGCAATTTTTTTATGTGCCTTAACCGTATTTATATTTAAAGACAGTACTTCTGCTATCTCTTTATTTGTTAAGTTTTTCATGCTTAACAGTACTACTTGAGAATATTTTTGAGGCAAACTATTAATAGCATCATGAATTATTTGACTTGCTTCTATAAGAATTATCTCTCTGTTGAAATGTGTTTCAGACTCTAAAATATCTAATCCTTCTACTTCAACTTGTTTATTAATCACTCTTACTCTTTTTGATTTTAAATAATCAATACATTTATTTTTTACAGAAGTATATAAATATGCCTTAGTTAAGTTTTTTTCTTTAAGATTTATATTGCTTTCCCAAATTTTTATAAACACATCTTGAACCAAATCTTTAGCTACCGCTATATCTTTCACATACGTATTTGCAAAAAGACATAATGACGGGTATAAAGCTTCAAAAATTTGTTTAAACTCCTTTAATGTAAATGCAGGATTATTCAAATATATTATTTATTTCATGGGTTAAGAGACCGTAAATATATCAATATCCCACAATAAACCAATTTAATTTCAATTTTTCACTATTAAACTTCTTTTGTTTAAAATAATCTTCCCAACTCAACAATCAAGAATGTATTTTACCTGAATACTTAGCGAACAGATTTAGCATTAAATAAAAATTTTAACAAAAGTTTAATGGCTTAGGTAAGAATTAAAATCGTCATAGAAATAAGCAAACATATTATTAATTTATTCTATAAAAATTAGAATAGTAATTGTACAACTCAATATGAAACAAATTTTAATCGTTACCCTTTCTGTAGTATCTGTATTTATAAATACTATAAAATCACAAACTTTAGATTTAAACAGCAAACTTCCTATAGATACTACTATTAAAAAAGGTGTGTTAGCTAACGGACTAACATATTATATTAAAAATACTGATGTAGTAAAAGGAGCTGCTAGCTATTACATTATTCAAAATGTAGGATCAATTTTAGAAAATAAAGATCAACAAGGATTAGCACATTTTTTAGAACACATGGCTTTTAATGGAACCCAAAGTTTTCCTGGAAAAGGCATTTTGAATACTCTTGAAAAACATGGCGCTGTGTTTGGAAAAGATATCAATGCCTACACTAGTTTTGATGAAACTGTATATAATCTTAACAACATACCTACGAAAGATGGACTAGTAGACACCTGTTTAACTATTTTAAAAGATTGGTCTAATTATTTATTATTAACTGATAACGAAATTGATGCTGAAAGAGGTGTTATTAAAGAAGAATGGAGAACTCGTCAAAACGGACAAGCCCGTTTATACAAAGCATCTTCACCTGTTACCTTCAATAACTCAAAATACGCAAAAAGAATGCCTATCGGATTAATGTCTGTTGTAGAAAATTTTGATTATAAAACACTTAGAGATTTTTATCATGATTGGTATAGAACAGATTTACAAGCCATTGCAATAATAGGAGATATTAATGTTGAAGAAATTGAAGCTAAAATTATAGAAAATTTTTCTAAGATTCCTGCTGTTAAAAAACCTAGAAAAAGAGAAGTTATATCTATTCCTAACCATAAAGGTTTAATGTACAGTTTAGCTACCGATCCTGAAGTTTCAACCTCATCTATAAGCTTTGGCATTAGACATAAAAAACCATCAGAATTAAAAAATGTGGCATATTTGAAAGATAGGTTACTAGAAGCAATGGCCTTAAATATGTTGTCTTCAAGAATTTCTGAATTATCGCAAAATCCAGAATCTTCATTTTTAGGTGCTCGTGTTTATTATGGAGATCTTTCAAGAACACATAATGTTTTTGGACTCTCAATAAACCCTAAAAAAAATAAGCAAAAAGAAGCATTTAAAGAAACTCTTACTGAAATTGTAAGAGCTGTAAAATTTGGTTATAATCAATCAGAAATTGACAGAATGATTATTAACATTCAAAATTCATATGAAAATCAAATAGCTAGATTAAACGATAGAAGCCATGGTAAAATTGAACAATTAATACTTAAAAACTATTTAGAAAATAAGCCTATTACAGATGTTAAAAAGGTATATGAAATAGTTAAACAATTATTAAGCACTATAACTCAAGAAGAATTAAAGTTAACCATTAACAAATTATACTCAAAACAAAATAGATTTTTGAATATAACTGGTGTAAAAGGAGAAAAAAACATATCAAAAAAACAAGCTGAACAAATTATAAAAGAAGTAGAAAACAACACTAAATTAAGCGCATATTCAGAAACTGTAAAAGGAAAAACTTTACTATCTGGAGTACAAATCAAAGCAGGTAAGATTCAAGAAGAAGTAGAAAATAAAAATGTTAATGCTACAACCTTTACTCTTAGCAATGGAGTAAAAGTACATTACAAATATGCAAATAAAAACAAAAATAAAGTAGATTTAAATGCATTGAGTTATGGAGGAAAATCACTTTTAAAAAATGATGATCTTCCTTCTGCAAATCTGGTTACAGGTTTAGTTCAAATGTCTGGTTTAGCAAACTACTCTGCAACCGATTTAAGAAAAGTACTGGCAGGAAAAACAGCTAATGTTGAAGTTAAATTAAATGATATTTATGAAAGTTTTATAGGTGAATCTAACACAAAAGATGTTGAAACTATGTTACAAATAATTCATTTATACTTTACAAAACCTCGCTTTGACCAAAATGCTTTTGAGGTACTTAATAATAATTTAACTAATTATTTAACTAGAAGAAGTCAAAATATAAGAGAAAAAATGAATGACAGTTTAACTGTTACTTTATATGGAAAAAATCATCCTACAAAACGACTTTTCAATCAAGAGTATGTAAATGATATTTCATTTGATAAAATAAAAGCTATTTATAAAGATAGATTTTCTGACGCTTCTGATTTTGAATTTTTTATTGTTGGAGATATACAAAAAAAAGAGCTAAAACCTTTATTAGAAAAATACATAGCTAGTCTTCCTACCAAACAAATTACAGAAAAATATAAAGATAATAGCGTTAACTGGATAGCAGACAATATTGATAAAGATATTTATTTAAAAATGGAAGATCCTAAAGCTTCTGTAAATATTGTGTATCAAAAAGAAATGCCCTACTCTATTAAAAACACTATTCTTACCAATGCATTAGGTAGTATTTTACAACTTAGAGTAACAGAATCTGTGCGTGAAAAGGCTGGAGGAGCATATAGCCCTAAAGCATACGCTACATTTTCAAGAGAACCTAAATCAATAGCCCGAATTAACTTTAATTTTGATTGTAACCCTGATTTGGTTGATAAGTTAACAAATGCCGTAAGAAATGAGTTACAAAAAATAGCCGATGGTAAAATAAGTAATGATGATTTAAAAAAAATAAAAACAAATTTTTTAAAGGAAAGGGAGCAATCTAAAGACAGAAATAGTTATCAAATGTATTTGTTAACTAACTTTTATAGATATGGCTATAATATAGATGATCCTAAAAATTTTGAATCTATTGTTAAAAATATTTCACTTCAAGATATTCAAGAACTAACCCAACAAATTTTAAATGGCGCAAAAACTTATAAGGTAGTTTTTAAACCAGAGTAATGTTTGGCATAGTAAAGATTAAATCCGAATTATAAAATTCGGATTTTTTTCTTTCAATACTATTTTTAAGAATACGCAATAAATAATCGTTATTACGTGATTATAATTCAACAAATTACTGTTTACCGACTTTTGCCTACCGTTTATCCTTCAATTGCATTGTAATAATCGAAAAAACTAAAATAAACTAATCTTCAGCAGTACTTTTACAGTATAGATAACGAAATTATTTAAAGAAATTCCATTAAACTATATAACATCCCCCAATCTTTAAAAATTTCTGTTGGTAAAATAAGTGTATCTGTAAATGTCATTACTTGAGAGAAGTATAAATCAAAATAACAACACTTTGAAAATTATACAGAGCCAACTAAATGAGTTTTTTAAATCATAATCCCCAAATTATCTATGATTAAAGCTCCAAATTTACTATGTAAATTTGGAGCTTTTTTTATTATTCTTTTACATTAACCCCTTCTCTAAATTCTTTAGGAGTTATTTCAAATTTTCTTTTAAAAGCAGCACTAAAATGAGTTGCATTTTTATAACCTATTTCTTCAGCTATTTGGTAAACAGGGTTTTTAGTGTTTTTAAGTAATTCTTTAGCTTTTAACATTTTCTCTTCATTAAAAAAATCGTTTACTGAAAAGCCAAATACTCTTTTAAAGTCGTTTTTGAGTATATGCTCATTTAACAAAAACTTATCTGAAAGATCTTTAAGAGTATAGTTGTTTTGCAGATTTTCAGTTAAATATTGTTTTAACTTATACATTTTCTTAATTAATTTGGGCTGAACTTCTTTTAACACATTAACATCTATATTATTATAATTTTCTATTTGTAGAGCTAAGAGCTCTAAAACCTTTGCTTCTAAAAATATTTTTCTTGTAATTCCTTTAAAATTTAGCTGTTCTATATCTCTTAAAGCTAATATTTGATGGTTAGTTATAGGTACAATTACTTTAGCATCTCCACTATTTTTAAAATTAAATTTTTGTGAAAAGCCGTGTTGTAATAAAAACTGTTGAGGTATTTTAATTTGAACTTCTTTTACTGGTTTATTACCAGAAATTAATACATTAACTTCATACGAAGTTAAATTCATTAAATAACACTCATGAGATTCAAATAAATAATCATGCTTACTTCCACTTACCTTAGCTATTTTTTCTCCTTCAAATAAAAACGACAGTTGAACAACATCTTCACTTCTTTTATTAAAAAACCTAAAATCTTTATTTAAAACATAATCAAAAATAGTTAGCTCAACTCCGTCAAAAATAAAATCAGTCACTTTACCCTTTCCAAATTGACTTTTTATACTACTTTCTTTACAATGTACACCCTCATCTGTATAGCTTATAGCATGAGTAGTTAAAAACTCTTTAAAGGTTGTTTTTAACGTGGCTAAATCTACATACTCATAGTTTTTCCCTTCGCGTCTTTTTTTATCCAAAATTCGTCATTTTTTATATTGTGCCCTTTTTATTTTTGCAACAAATTTATTTAGACTAATTATAAATAACAAATCTAATGCTTAAAAAATTATTTTTAACAGTAATTATATTTAGCGCAGGTGTAATTTTTGCGCAAAAAGGGAACATAAAAGGAACTGTTGTTGATAGTGACAATAATCCTTTAGCAAGTGTAAATGTATTTGTTTTAAAAACAAACAAAGGAACTACCACAAATTTTGATGGTGAATTTTTTATTAAAAACTTAAAAGCAGGAACGTATAAAATAAAAATATCTTCTATTGGTTTTGCTACAAAAACTGCTACGGCTACAGTAATTGGCAATGAAACAACCACCATTTCTTCTATTTCATTACAAGAAAGTGATGAACAATTAAGTGAAGTAACTATTGATGGAAATAAAGAGAATAAGTTTTATAATAGAAAGAGTATAAATGTTTCTAAATTACCTTTAGCTGACATTGAAAATCCGCAGGTTTACAATTCAATTTCTTCTGAGTTATTAAAAGAACAAGTTGTAACAAACTTTAATGATGCTTTAAAAAATGCTACTGGTATTAGTAGACTATGGGAATCTACAGGTCGTGGAGGTGATGGAGCAGAATTTTTCTCGTTAAGAGGTTTCTCTGTACAACCTACAATGATTAACGGCTTACCAGGTTTAAATAATGGTGGATTAGATCCTGCAAACATAGAAAGCGTTGAAGTTATAAAAGGACCCTCAGGAACTTTATATGGAAGTAGTTTAATTTCTTACGGTGGATTAATTAATGTAGTTACTAAAAAGCCATATGAGTCTTTTGGTGGTGAAATAAACTACACAACTGGTTCTAATGGATTAAGTAGAATTACCGCGGATGTAAACACTCCTTTAGGAGAAAGTGATAGTGCTTTTTTAAGGATAAACACAGCTTATCATACAGAAAGTAGTTTTCAAGATGCTGGAGAAAGTACATCTTTTTATGTTGCTCCTTCATTAAAATTTATAGCTAACGAAAGGCTTACTTTTTTAATCAACACAGAATTTTTAAACAAAGAATCTGTAAATGCCCCTATGCTATTTCTAAATAGAAATGCTCCTTTGTCTTATAATAATATTGATATTTTTGATCAAAATTATAAGAACTCTTTTACAAGTAATAATTTATCTATAAAAAATCCTACATATACATTACAAGCACAAGCTTTGTATAAGATTTCTGATGAATGGACATCACAAACTGTATTATCTAAAGGTACTGCAAAAACAGATGGATATTATTCTTATTTATGGGATTTATCTGACGGAGATACTTTTGCTCATTATATAGCTAAAATAAAAGGAGAAACAAGAACAACGGATATTCAACAAAATTTTATTGGTGATTTCAAATTAGGAAATCTTAGAAACAGAGTTGTTATTGGTTTAGATTATTTACATACAACTCAAAAAGACAATAGTACTGGTTGGTTACAAATAGGTGAGGTTTCTATAAGTCAAGGAACAAATTCTGCTGTGTTATCTCAAGCTTCTGTAGATAATATTTTGGCTGAAACAGCTGTTGGAAATACAGAAGTAGAACAAGAAATCTACAGCGCATATATATCAAATGTAATCAACTTTACTCCTTCTTTATCTGCAATGGCAAGTTTAAGAGTTGATAAATTTGAAGGTGAAAAACATAATGATGACGATGATCAAACCGCATTTTCTCCAAAATTTGGATTAGTATATCAACCTTTAAAAAATAAGTTATCTGTTTTCGCAAACTACATGAACGGTTTCTCTAATGTATCTCCAACTACTGTTTCAGATATAGACGGATCTAATCCTAGAATAAAAACATTTGAGCCTGAAAAAGCTAATCAATGGGAAGTTGGATTTAAAACAAACCTGTTTAATAACAAACTTGCGGCTACTGTAAATTATTATGACATTACCGTTTCTAATAAATTAATGACAGATCCTAATAATATTAACAATTCTATTCAAGGTGGAGAAGTTGAAAGTAAAGGTTTTGAAATAAGCTTTATAGCTAATCCTTTAGAAGGATTGAATATAATTGCTGGTTATAGTAACAATAAAAGTGAGGTTTTAAAAGAAACCGAAGGTGCTGGTTATTTAGGTTTAAGACCAGAAGAAGCAGGTCCTGAGGAATTATTAAACTTTTGGGCAAGTTATACTTTTTCAGAAGGAAGCATTAAAGGTTTTGGATTAGGTTTCGGAGGAAATCATGCTAGTGAGTTCAACACTTTAAACAGAAGAACAACTGGTTCGTTTACTTTACCAAGTTACACTGTATTTAATAGTTCTCTATCATACACAGCTGACAAATACAGAATTATTTTGAAGCTTGATAATATTACTGATGAAAAATACTATACAGGTTGGTCTACAGTATCACCTCAAAACTTAAGGAGCGTTTCAGCTAGTTTCTCTTATAATTTTTAATTGTTTGTTAAATCTTTCCTCTTGGTAGTTTTTTAATACTCCAAGAGGAGTTTAATTTTATAAAAATGAAAACATCAATATTAACCTTTTTATTAGTTCTTTTTGCTTCTATACAGAGTTTTGCTCACTATTTATGGATAGAAACAAAAACTACTGGTAAACTGAATAAAGAACAAGAAGTTAGAGTGTATTTTGGCGAATATACTTACGGAGTTATTGAAAAAGCTAACGAAGAAGCTTTTGGAAAAGTAAAAAATTTCACGCTTTGGATTGTGGATCCTTCTGGAAAGAAAACTCAATTAAACACCAAAGCTTTCGATAATTATTTTTCAGCAAAATTTACTCCAAAAACTAAAGGAACTTATACAGTTGTATTGAATAATAATGAAATTGATGTAATAGATTACACGCAATACGATTTTGGAATTTTTAAAACACATTATCACTCAACTGCAAAAATAATAGTAGGAAACAAAAACGAAAATACAGCTACTTTAAATGATACCGGAATTGTAATAAAAGAAATCGCTACATCAACTGAAGAAAAAAAACTACAAGTTTTATATAAAAATAAACCTTTAGTAAAAAATGAAGTTAAAGTTTTTGTTACTGATTTATGGTCAAAAACTTTACATACAGATAAAGATGGTTTTGTTTCTTTCAAGTTACCTTGGAAAACAAAATACACTATTGAAACAACAACAAAAGAAGAAGTTCCAGGAAAATACAATGGAAAAGATTATCAATTTATTTGGCATTGCGCAACATATTGTTTTCCTGATAATTAAAAAAAGCGTGTACTTCATTTAAATTGATTTTTTACAACTCTGAAAGTAAATTTCAGAGTTGTTCTTATTAAAATATAAGTATGATATCAACAGCAATTATATTAAATATACTGGGGTTTTATTTATTTTACAACACTTCTAAAAAAGTAGAAATTCAATCATTTTTAGGTTTTGAAAATTTAGCTTATAAATTTAAAACCGTAACAAAAATTGTAGCTCTTTTCTTGTTTATTTTTTCTTTGTTGTTAATGACAACTGTATTCGGAATAGCTTCCGGAATTTTATTTTTTTGCATAGTACTAATGACCTTTGGAAGTATCATCATATTAATGGCACCACTAAAACTTATTACCTATTCAAACTTTAGTATTATTATCATAACTCTTTTTTTTATTGAATATTTACTGTTTTAAATATGCCTGCAAACAAAAAATATTTATCATCTAATTGGCAACGTTTTTCAAAAATAACTGCTGGATTTATTGGAGGATACTTAGTAACAATTAGTTTACACTTAGCTTTAGCCTTTCTTTTTAATCATACATCTGTTATGATTACCTCAACTTTTACCGGTTTTATTTTGTGGTCTGTTTTAATGATCTTAGCTTTTCTTTCTAAAAATGGATGGAAAATTTGGGGAGTTTACATACTACTTACCTTACTCTTTTCTGTGGCTATCTACCTTGGTAAAACTTACAATCCAATTATATAAAGATGAAAAATAGACCCTATAATATTTTATTTCATACACATACCATTAGCGGTATAATTATCAGTGCAGTTCTTTATGTAATATTTTTTGCAGGTTCTTTTTCTTTCTTTAGAGATGAAATTGTAAACTGGGAACGCAATCACACGGTTGAATATACCGATGATATGACTCTGGATATTGACAGCGCACTAATTGCTCTTGATAAACAGCACAAGCTGTATGGTAGAGATGTAGAATTTAGAAAATACAATATTGAACAAAGAGTTGGAGTATCTTTATCTGCTTCAAAAGACTCTCTAGCGCCTAAAGAAACGAATGTTTCTTCCTATTTATCTATAGATACTAAAGAGTTATCAAATCATACGTATATTAATTCATATACCTTAGGAGAATTTTTATATCGCTTACATTTTTTAGCTCAAATTCCTTATCCATTCGGATATTATTTATCTGGTTTCATTGCTTTCTTTTTCTTATTTGCAATCATAACCGGAATTCTGGTTCATTGGAATAAAATTGTATCTAATTTTTACCAATTTAGGCCGTGGGCTAAACTAAAAACTCTTTGGACAGATGCTCATACAGCACTCGGAGTAATAGGCCTACCTTTTCAATTTGTGTATGCTGTTACGGGTGCTTTTTTTATGATAAAAGCAATACTGGTAGCTCCGAGTGTTATGCTTTTATATGACGGAAATCAAACCAAGTTTTATGAAGATTTGGGTTATGCTCACCCTCATTTTAATTTTGAAAACAACACCTTAAGTACCAATTTCAGTATCAATACATTTACCCAAAAAACAAAAGAATTATGGAAAGATTTTCAGGTATCTGAAATACATATTTTTAATTATGGTGATACCAATATGCATGTTTTAGTTAGTGGTCATTTAAACTATAAAACAAAATTTAACGGAATGGGTGAAGCTATTTATAAAGTGAGTAGCGGTGAACTAATTTCAAAAAAAGAACCTCAACTAAAAACAACCTATTTAGAAGGTGTAAAAAATATTTTATACAGAATACACTACGGAGATTATGGTGGATATGCTTTAAAATTAATTAGTTTTATCTTAGGCATTATTACCTGTGTAGTAATTATTTCTGGTGTTATGATTTGGTTGGTGGCAAGGGACAAAAAACATATTCCGGAGAAAAAAAGACAATTTAATGAATGGTTAGTACGAATTTATTTAGCTATTTGTTTAAGTATGTATCCCATTACTGGCTTATCTTTTATAGCTGTAAAAACATTAGGTAACGGAATGCCTTTTATTTATCGTTTTTATTTCGTGGGATGGTTGTTAATATCATTGTTTTTTATCATCAAAAAAGACAATAAGTTTACAACTAAAAGCTCACTTTTACTTGGAAGCATTTTTGGGTTTCTAATTCCTATTATTAACGGAATTACTACCGGAAATTGGATTTGGACATCTTATTTAGAAAATAAACAACAAATTTTATTTATTGATACGTTTTGGCTTGTATTATCATTCTTAACATTCATTACCTATTTTAAAATAAAAAATAAACAAGCTATAAAAAAGCTCGCTACAAAGTAACGAGCTTTAAATTTTAATTTATGTTTTTTCAATTATAAGTTCTACAATTGTAAAAATAAGCGCTCCATCATTTTGTTTGGTAGAGGTATATTTAATTGTAAACTTTTTACCTTCTAAAGAATCTGTTTGTAATTCAAATTCTTTTAAAACCTCATCTGTAGCTGAATGAAATGCAATTTCATTTCCAGCATCTGTCAAAAATTTGTAACCCTCTTCTTCTGAATATCCCTGATAAACAGCAGTAGTAATTTGCTCTTGATTTGCAACCCAATTAGAACTAAAATTAGTTGTTACATCTGGTGAAGTTGCAAATAACGATATGCTCAATAGCATACAAAAACCTGTGATTGTTTTTACGTAGTTTTTCATTTTAATCGTTTTAAAATTGTTAAAAATTGCTTCTTGTTAATTAACAAGTAAAGATCCGGGGGTAGCTTCAGAAATAAATTGCGCAATTTTCTTGTCTACAAAAACCACAACGCATCTTGTACTTTTTTTATTTCTTTAATTAACTGATTTTTAACATTTTAAATAAAAAAGGTTTGCAAATTTGCAAACCTTTAACATATTTTATTGTTTTTAACAATTATCTAATCAGCTTTTTATACTTAATACGTTTTGGTATTAAATCGCCTCCAAGTCGTTTCTTTTTATTCTCTTCGTATTCAGAGAATGAACCTTCAAAGAAATATACTTCACTATTTCCTTCAAAAGCTAAAATGTGTGTACAAATTCTATCTAAAAACCAACGGTCGTGAGAAATTACCACAGCACAACCTGCGAAGTTTTCTAAACCTTCTTCTAAGGCACGAAGTGTGTTAACATCTAAATCGTTGGTAGGCTCATCTAGTAATAAAACGTTTCCTTCTTCTTTTAAGGTCATTGCTAAATGCAAACGGTTACGCTCTCCACCTGATAAAGTTGAAACTTTTTTATTTTGTTCGCTTCCAGAGAAATTGAATCGACTTAAATAAGCTCTTGAATTCACTTGCTTTCCTCCCATCATTACTAGATCTTGACCTTCAGAAAAGTTTTCCCAAATAGATTTTTCAGGGTCAATATTTGAATGGGTTTGATCTACATAGGCTATTTTAGCTGTTTCGCCCACGGTAAATGTTCCGTTATCTGGAGTTTCTTCTCCCATGATCATTTTGAAAATAGTGGTTTTTCCTGCTCCGTTTGGACCAATAATCCCCACAATTCCTGCTTGCGGAAGATTAAACTCTAAATTTTCATACAATAACTTGTCGCCAAATGCTTTTGAAACTCCTTTTGCTTCAATCACATTGGTTCCTAAACGCGGACCATTAGGAATAAAAATCTCTAATTTTTCTTCTGCTTGTTTTTGGTCTTGGTTCAATAATTTATCATAATTCTTTAAACGAGCTTTTGATTTAGCTTGTCGCCCTTTTGCTCCTTGACGTACCCAGTCTAATTCTCGTTCTAAGGTTTTTTGACGTTTGCTTTCTGTTTTACTTTCTTGTGCTAATCTCTTTGCTTTTTGATCTAACCAAGATGAATAGTTCCCTTTCCATGGAATACCTTCTCCTCTATCTAATTCTAAGATCCAACCCGCAACATTATCTAAGAAATAACGGTCGTGCGTTACAGCAATTACAGTTCCTTTGTATTGCGCTAAATGTTGCTCTAACCAATGTACCGATTCAGCATCTAAATGGTTAGTAGGCTCATCTAATAACAAAATTTCTGGTTCTTGTAATAATAAACGACATAAAGCAACTCTACGACGCTCTCCTCCTGATAGTACCGAAATTTTCTTATCAGAATCAGGAGTTCTTAACGCATCCATAGCTATTTCTAACTTGGTATCTAATTCCCAAGCGTTAGAAGCATCTATCTGGTCTTGTAATTCAGCTTGACGTGCCATGAGTTTATCCATTTTATCTGGATCTGAATACACTTCTTCTAAACCAAACATATCGTTGATTTTGTTGTATTCATCCAAAACAGCAACCACATCAGCTACACCTTCTTTTACAATTTCTAAAACAGTTTTATCTTCATCTAACTGTGGTTCTTGCTCAAGGTATCCAACTTTATAACCAGGAGAAAAAACAACATCTCCTTGATAATTCTTTTCTACTCCGGCAATAATTTTTAATAAGGTAGATTTACCCGATCCGTTAAGACCTAAAATACCAATTTTTGCTCCGTAGAAAAAACTTAAATAAATATCTTTTAAAACTTGTTTTCCAGTACTTTGATAGGTTTTAGAAACCTTATTCATGGAAAAAATCACTTTTTTATCGTCGCTCATTATTTATAAAATTAAAAAGTTACACACGTCCTTTTAGTGCATTAAAAACCCATGCGTTAGCAAAAAAACCAACACCTACAGCTCCAAAACCGTAACCTGCAATTTCGTCATATTTAAAAACTGCCAAGGCAATTAAAAGCATTCCCATTAATATCATAATTAAGGTTGCGTAACCTAATACTGTATTTTTATTCATTTTTTGTAAATTTAAAGTGTAGAAACTTAATTGTTTGTAATTAACTTTACACAAAAGTAGGCTACAAATATCGTTTTTTTATTTTAATTATAATTACCTGTAAACCAACACATGAGTAGTTATATTGTAACAATTTCATTAAAAACATAGTCTTTATAGTATGTGTAAAGTTATAAGCTTATTGTTTTTATTATGGGTTAGTTTTTTTAGTTATGCTAATGATATAATTGAATTTAACTTCCATAATATTCCTATTCGTTTTAGTAATGCTGTAATTGTTAATGAATACTCTACCCGAATTCCTTTTAAATTAGTGGATAGATTAATTGTGATAGAAGGCTCTATAAAGAATAAAAAGGGCGATTTTATTATTGATACGGGATCAGAAACAATGATTTTAAATAAAGTTCATTTTAAAATTCATCCGTATTTAAGAGAAAAGAAAACTAAAACATCTGGTATTTTAAGTATGGTTGACAATCCACTGGAAAAAACAATAAAAAGCTTATCTATAAAAAATTTAACATTAGAGAACCGAAATTCTGATATTATTGATTTATCTCATATTGAGAAAAGCAAAAAAATGAAACTACTGGGTATTATTGGTTTCAATATTTTAAAGGATTATGAAGTTTTCATAGATTTATATTTGAACCAGATAACTTTAACTAAAATTGATAAATCTGGTAATACTTTAGGTAAAGATGTTTATTTAGAAAAAATTGTTGATAGTCTAGATTTTAAACTAAAAAAACACACCATAGTAATTGATGGTTTTATTGGAAAAGAAAACGTTAGATTTGGCTTAGATTCTGGAGCAGAATTCAATCAAATTAACAGAAAAATCAATAAAAGAGCCTTAAAACATTTTTATCCAAAACAACGTGTTAAACTCTCTGGTGCTAGCGGAAAAAAAATTGAGGTGCTTTATGGCAATCTTTTTAGGGTTAACTTGAGTAAAACCATTTATTTTGGCCCCATGAAAACTATTTTAACAAGTCTTCATAATATGAATAAAGCTTTTGGCACAAATTTAGATGGTGTTTTAGGGTATGACTTTTTTGCTCAAAAAAGGGTAATAATTAATTATCAAAAGCAAAAACTTTACTTTATAAAGTATCCTTTACTACGATAAATGAACATTAAATATATTTACATAATTCTACTCCTCTTTAGTTTTGTTACTCTTTCCGGTTTTTCACAAGAAAAATCTGTTAAGGGATATAGAATTGAAGGAGATTATGTAATCTTTACTTTTGATAAAAGAGATTATTCTAAAGCTACTAATGAAAGAACTCATAGACGTTTAGATTTTGATGATTTTAACATTGAAAAAGTAGTTGTAGCTGGTAATTTTAACAATTGGTCTAGAAACCATTGGAAAATGAATAAGATTAATGAATATGTGTATGAATTAAAGAAAAGAATAGATGACTTTAATGATGATTTTAATTGGGAATTTAAGTTTGTGATTAACAACTCTATTTGGGCAGAACCTTCAGAAAAAATAAGTAATATAGTTCCTGCAAAAAATCCTGAGGGATTTAATTTACATACATACAATCTAAAAATGTATAGTGCGTTCCCTTCTAAAACAGGCAATACTCATCTTAAATTAAAAGGCTATAAAAAAGCTAAAAAAGTAATTGTTACTGGTTCTTTTAATAAATGGAATGAAGATCATTTTGAAATGGAAAAGACTGATGACGGTTGGGAATTAACTCTTCAGATGAAACCTGACAGATATGAGTATAGATTTATTGTTGATGGCCATTGGATGGAAGATCCTGAAAACCCAAATAAAGTTCCGAATGAATTTGGAGAACATAACTCTTTAATTGATATACAAGTTGACGTAGAGTTTATTTTAGATAATTTTAAGGATGCGAAACGTGTTATTTTAGCTGGTTCATTTAACAACTGGTCCGAACATTCTTTCCGTATGGAAAGAACAGAAAATGGTTGGATATATAAAACAAAATTATCAGCAGGCAAGCATCACTACAAATATATAGTTGATGGAAAATGGACTGTAGACCCGACAAATCCTGTTAAAGAATTTGACGGGCATGGTCATATAAATTCTGTAAAAATGGTTAGGTAATTATAAACTAGCTGCCAACCTACTTCCTTGGTCAATCGCTCTTTTTGCATCTAATTCTGCAGCAACATCAGCGCCTCCAATAACATGAACAGTAATTCCTTTAGCTTGTAGAGGTTCTAATAATTCTTTAAAAGGAACTTGCCCCGCACATATAACAACATTATCTACAGCAAGTGTTTTTTGTTCTTCTGCCTGAACATAATGTAAGCCTTCATCATCAATTTTAGTGTACTGAACTTCACCTATAAACTGTACGTTTTTCTTTTTTAAATTAGTACGGTGAATCCAACCTGTAGTTTTCCCTAAATTGCCTCCAAACTTTCCCTTACTACGCTTAAACATAAATATTTCTCTTGGAGACGGATGAACTTCTGGTTTCATTCCTTCAATTCCTGCGCGAGCTTCCATGGTTTTATCAATTCCCCATTCTTTTAACCAAGCATCAATATTTTGACTTGTACTTTCTCCTTCATGAGCTAAGTATTCAGAAACATCAAAACCAATACCACCAGCGCCAATTACCGCTACTTTCTTACCCACAGGTTTTTTAAGTTTTAATACATCTATATAACTCAACACCTTTTCATGGTCAATCCCCTCGATTCTTGGGGTTCTTGGCGAAATACCTGTTGCTAACACAACTTCATCAAAATTACCATTAGCTAAATCTTCCGCAGTAACTCTTGTGTTTAACTTAACATTTACCTTATGAAGTTCTAATTGCTTTTTGAAGTATCTAATCGTTTCATAAAACTCTTCTTTTCCTGGAATTTGTTTTGCAATATTAAACTGTCCTCCTACTTCACTTTCACTATCAAACAATGTTACCTCATGTCCTCTTTGTGCCGCTACTGTTGAAGCTGCTAAACCAGCAGGTCCTGCCCCAACAACAGCTATTTTCTTTTTATGTTCGGTCGGATTGTAATTTAGTTCTGTTTCATGACATGCCCTCGGATTTACCAAACAGCTTGCCACTTTTTGTTCAAATACATGATCTAAACACGCCTGATTACACGCTATACAGGTGTTAATTTCATCTTCTTTTTCAGCTTCGGCTTTATTTACCCATTCTGGATCAGCTAAAAACGGACGCGCCATTGAAATCATATCTGCATGTCCTTCTGCCAATACCTTTTCAGCAGTAGTAGGCATGTTGATTCTATTAGAAGTAACTAACGGAATAGAGACTTCTTCTTTCATTTTTTGAGTAACCCATGTAAATGCTGCTCTTGGCACTGATGTAGCTATAGTTGGAATTCTTGCTTCATGCCAACCAATTCCTGTATTAATAATGGTAGCTCCTGCTTTTTCAATTTCTTTTCCTAATTCTACAATTTCCTCCCAAGTACTTCCCTTTTCTACCAAATCTAACATTGATAATCGGTAAATAATTATGAAATTTTCTCCAACAGCTTCACGTGTTTGCTTTACCAATTGTATGGGTAAACGCATGCGGTTTTCATACCTCCCGCCCCAAGCATCATCACGATGATTGGTTCTTTTAGCTATAAATTGATTGATTAAATACCCTTCAGAACCCATAATTTCAACTCCATCATAACCAGCTTCTTGAGCCAATTTTGCTGAATTTACAAAATCTTTAATGGTTCTTTTGATTCCTGATTCTTTTAACTTAAAAGGTTTAAAAGGTGTTATGGGTGATTTTATTGCTGACGGAGCTACGTTTAACGGATGGTATCCATAACGACCTGCATGCAAAATTTGCATACAAATTTTACCACCTTCTTTATGAACCGCCTCTGTAATTACTTTATGATGTTGAGCATGTTTTTTAGTACTCATTCTTGCAGAAAAAGGTGCTGTCCAACCCTGAACATTCGGTGCAATTCCTCCGGTAACAATTAATCCAACTCCACCACGGGCACGCTCAGCATAAAATGTTGCAATTTTATCGTATCCGTTCTTTTCTTCTTCTAAACCGGTATGCATAGACCCCATTAAAATTCTGTTTTTAAGGGTAGTAAAACCAAGATCTAAAGGCTCAAAAATATGTTTGTATTTGCTCATTGTTGTTAGTTTTTGGTTAATTTATTATGCATGCATAATAGTTTGCAAGATACAATTTTTTAAAAATAAAAAAGCCTCGTTTTAAACGAGGCTTCTAACAATCTTAAATTCCAATCATAGGAACTTCAATCATTAACAACTCTGAATATTCGTTTGCTTTTATTTTAAATTCTTGGGTTTGTGATATTCCCAAAGCATCTCGAGTAGTTAATTTCTCTTTATCAACAGTAACATCTCCTGAAATATTCAAAAGATATACACCATGATTTTCTGATTTTATATGGTACGTAAACTCTTTTCCTTCTTCTAAATCTATTCTAGAAATTAAAGCGTCTTGATGAATTTTTAATCCTTTTTTATCATCATCAATAGAACTTACTATAATTTGTTGCTTGTTTTTTCTTTCTTCAGGATTAAATGCCATTTGATCGTATCGAGGCGTTACATCTTCTTTGTCAGGAATAATCCAAATTTGAAAGAGACTTAAATGTTCGTTGGCAGATCCATTTACTTCGGAATGATAAACTCCTGTTCCTGCTGACATTACTTGTACTTCATTGGGTTTTACATACAACCATTCATCTGCCATATTATCTTTATGCTTTAATACTCCTTTTAACGGAATGGTTATAATTTCCATATTTTGATGCGGATGCGTACTAAAGCCCATACTTGGCGCTATTAAATCATCATTCAACACGCGCAAAGCACCAAAATGTAAACGATTTGGATTAAACCAATTGGCAAAACTAAATGAATGTGTTGCCTGTAACCAACCGTGATTTGCGTAGCCTCTTGAGCTTGCTATATGTTTTTCTAATTTCATTTTCTTATCTTATTTTGTCTAATAAATCACTTAATTGTTTCGCTTCTTCATCTGTTAAATTTTTTAAAAGACTTAGATTAAAAGACTGATCAATTTCAGAAAGCAACAACAACCCTTCCTCAGTTATATTTACATACACCACTCTTCTATCCTCTTCACAACGCGTTCTTTCAATTAAATTCTTTTCAAGTAATTTATCCATTAAACGTGTTGCGTTAGGTGCACGTTCAATCATTCTATTTTTTACTGTTTGTACTTTTATTTTATCTCCTGAACCACGTAAAATTCGTAGAATATTATATTGTTGCGGAGAAATACCATACGGTTTAAAAAATTCACTTTCTTTACTATTGATCCAATTAGCGGTATACCTAATATTTATATGTGCTTTTATTCTGTTATTTGGAAATTTTGAATTGATATCTTTAGCAATATCTCCCATAATTATAAAGATTTTTCAAACTTATTTACTGCTGATTTTAATTCGTTTAGGTAAGATTCATCAACTATTTCACCTTCTTTAAAGTTATCATAAAATTTTGATAATGAAAAGGTAGTTATAATGTCAGCTCCTAAAATTGGAAAAGATTTTTCTGCAAAGTTTAATACAGATGCTCCTCCTTTAGCTCCTGGTGAAGTGGCCATTAACAATACTGGTTTTTCTCTAAAAATTTTCAAATTTTTTCTTGAAACCCAATCTATCAGGTTTTTGAAAGCCGCTGTGTAAATTCCATTATGCTCTGACAGTGAAACAATAAAACCATCAAAAGTATCCAATTTATCATTAAACTTTTGTGCAGATTCTGGATATTCTTCTTCTTGCTCTAAATCCACACTAAAAATCGGAAGTGGATAATCATTCAAATCCAACACTTCAAAATTGGTATTTTGCAATTGCTCTCCAGCAAATGTTGCCAATTGTTTATTTATTGATTTTTTACTTAAACTTCCCCCAAATACTGCTACTTTCTTCATGTCTTTTCTTTTTTTAACGATACAAAGGTATAAAATAATAATTTATTTTCCAAGGAATATATTTTCTAGGCGAATTAAAAATTTAAAAATATATGTTTGAATTTATCATTTTTATATAAATTTGCATAAGTACTTATATAATTATTTATAATATGGATGCATTGCAAGGTTTAGGTGAAACAGGAATGGGATCAAGACTCAAAAGATTAAGTGAATATTTAATGAGAGAAACTCAAGTGGTGTATGATGAATTTAATATTGATTTTGATCCGTATTTGTTTCCTACTCTTAAAGTTATTATGAATAAAGAAAAAGTAACGAATACTGAAATCAACTCAAGCTTAAAAACCACTCAACCTGCTACCACACAAGCCATTAACAAACTGGTTAAAAAAGGACTAGTGAATTTAAAAGAAGATAAAAACGATAAAAGAAAGAAGATTATTTCCCTATCAAAAAAAGGAAAAGAATTAATTGAAAAAATGAGTCCGATTTGGAAAAGCATAGAACATACACTTGTAGAGTATACCTCTATAACATCCAATTCATTGGTAGAACATATCAATATTTTAGAGAAAAAATTCGATAAAAAAGATTTTAGTGCAGCAATTATAGAACATGTAAAAATGAACAACAGTAGTAACTTAGAAATTGTAACCTATAAAAATTCTTACGCTAAGAATTTTTATGATTTAAACATAGAATGGCTAACAACCTATTTTTATGTTGAACCTTATGACGAAGAAGTTTTAAGCAAACCGGAAAAGTATATTGTAAACAAAGGCGGGCATATCTTTTTTGCTAAACTCAACAACGAAGTTGTGGGTACAGTCGCTTTAATGCCTATGGAAGAAACAAATGTTTTTGAACTTACAAAAATGGCCGTTTCCCCAAACCATCGCGGACATAAAATAGGGCAACAATTAATGCAACATTGTATTAACTTTTCAAAAGAAAACAAATTTGAAAAACTAGTACTATACTCTAACCGAATTCTTGAAAATGCTATTTATATCTACAGAAAATATGGTTTTGTTGAAGTAGCTATGGAACCAAACTCACCGTATAAACGCGGTGATATTAAAATGGAATTGAAGTTATTAAATAAATAACAACCTGATAACTCTTTAAGGGTATAAATATTTATCGTATTAAATAAGTTTTCCTATACAACTTTTTAGCATAATATTTTAATCTCTATTTGAATATTAGGTATATTTTCTGTATCTTATTATATAATTATTCTTCATTACATTTAATATTTTTATTATCTATTTTAGATAAACCATAATGTGATTAAAAGTTAATAAATTAGTTATTTTTTAATTTTGTTAACTTATTATAAACAATCTGTCACAATTAATATGTAGATTGCAAAAAAACTTATGAAACAAAATAAATTTACTTTAATATTTATTTTATTGCTTTGTTTTAACAGTGGTCTTTTTTCTCAAAATGGTTCACCTATATGTGAAGGGGCAGAACCTATGTGCTCTGATAATACTGGCGTGAAAATTTTTGATAATGTTGATTTTTCAGATGGCGTGCCTGGAGCTGGAACAATAGGCTGTCTTATATCTACTCCTAATCCTTCTTGGTTTTTTATTAAAGTTGATCAAACAGGAGATTTAGAATTCCAAATTGTCCAAAATACTCAATTTGATTCTAATGGAAATGCTATTGGAACTCCTCTAGATGTTGACTTCATTGCTTGGGGTCCATTTAATACATCAGACTCTAACTGTGATAGATTAGCTGAAAATTGTTTTGATCAATTTGGAAACACCATTGAGTGCCCTAATAACACTTCTAATCCTAATTTTTACTTAAATAATATAGACAATACTAATATTATTGATTGTAGTTATGATGGAGCTCCTCAAGAAAACTTTACTATTATAAATGCACAAGCTGATGAGTTTTACATATTACTTATTACAAATTTTAACGGTGCTGACGGTCAAATAAAATTGGAACAAACAAATTTTGGGTTACCTAATTCTGGTACTACAGACTGTTCCATTGTTGCAGGAGAACTTGGTTTTGATCAAGATATCTGTGAAGGCACAATTGTTACTTTAGATGGTACACCTACAACTGGAACTGCTATTTCTTATGAATGGCAAGTTGACACAGGCTCTGGATTTACAACCATAACTGGAGAAACTAATGCAACTATAGAAATAAGTAACAATTTATCTGGTATTTATAAAGTAATCATAACAGATGAAAATAACAATACTGCTACTGATGAGGTTGTTATAACTTTTTATCCTATTCCAATTGCTAACACTGCTAATGACCTATTATTTTGCGACACTGATGGAGACGGCTTCAACATTTTTGATTTACAAGCAGATGTTACTCCTCAAGTATTAGGCACTCAAGATTCTGCTCAATTTGAAGTATTGTATTTCTTAACTCAAGCAGATGCAGATAATAACGTTACGGCTAACGCATTACCTAATCCATATACAAATCCCTCAGCATTCAGCTCACAAACCATTTTTGCTCGTATCCATAATATTGATGCTCCCGATGCTTGCTATGATACCACACAGTTTAATTTAGTAGTTACAGGATATCCTCAACCCTCTCAACCAACCGACTATGCTGAATGTGATGATACTGCTAATGGAGGAGATACTGATGGATTTTTCAATAATTTTATTTTGTCTACTAAAGATATTGAAGTACTAGGAAGCCTATCTCCTACTCAATATTCTGTTTCCTACCACACAACACTTACTGGAGCGCAAACCGATGCTCTTACAGATGTAATTGATAAAAACAACCCTTACCGTAATACCACAGCAAACCAGCAAACCATTTTTGTACGTGTGGAGAATGTAGATAATCCCAATTGTAGTGCTGTTTCTGAAAACGGTACTACCTTTGAACCATTCAATTTAATTGTAAATCCGCTACCAGTTATTACCAATGACCCTGCACAACTTACTCAGTGTGATACAGATGCCGATTTAAATACAAACGTCAATTTAACACAAGCAGAAATCAATATTTCAGCCGATTATACCAACGAAACTTTCATCTACTATCCAACACAAGCAGATGCAATTGCTGACACCAATGCTATTACCAACACCTATTCCTACAATGTTTCTGACGGAGATAGCGTATGGATAAGAACCATTACTTCACAAGGATGTTATCGTATTTCTCAGCTAGATATTACTGTTTCCTATGCAGGTGATGTAGCTTACGACAGGCTTTTTCAAGTATGTGACGACTTCTTAGATACTGACGGAAATGATACTGCTAATAATAACGATACCGATGGTATTTCTTATTTTGACATCAGCGATGCTGAAAATGAAGTAAAAGCACTTTTTCCTGTGACTATCCAACAAGATCTAGACATACTTTTCTTTGAAACTATAGCCGATAGAGATGCGGTTATCAATCAAATAACCGATTTAGCAAATTACAGAAATACGAATGTTCCTGCTACAACACAACAACCTATTTACATTAAAATTATAAATACAGTAAACAATGATTGTACAGGTATTGGTCAACTCTATATCTTAGCGCAACCCGTTCCCGAAGCTAATCCTGTTAACAACATTACCCTCTGTGATGATTTTGATAGTGGAAGTTATACTGATGGAGAAAATGTCGGTATCGATTTAACAACACAAAACTCAGGTATCTTAGGAACTCAAAACCCTGCAGACTATACCATTACTTTTTACACTTCTTCAACTGATGCAAATGTGGGCAACAACCCTATTACTAATGACACCAACTTCAGAAATACTGCTCCTGCAGGTTTTACTGTTGGAGATGTTAGTACACAAACCATATATGTAAGAATTGAAAACAATACAACAGCTTGTTTTAACGATCATCTATCGTTTGATATTGTTATAAATCCACTACCTACTATCAACAATACAATTCAGCCTCTTGAAGTATGTGATACCGGTGCTGTTGATAATGACACACGTAATGGATTAGAACAACAAATCGATTTAAGTGTAAAAGATGCTGAAATCCTTGACGGTAGAGATCCTGCTCAGTTTGAGGTTAGCTATCACACATCACAACAGGATGCTATTGACGGTGTGAATCCGGTAAATAAAATTAGTTATGACAACAACCCTCTTACCACTACGGTAACCGACAATATAGGAGAAGAAACACTATGGATTAGTATTTTAAACAACGTAACCGGTTGTCGTTATGGAATTAACTCATTGCTTATCCGTGTGCAACCTGAACCTAACATCTTACTTACTGATATTTCTAACATATCCGAATGTGATAATGATGATGATAGCGATGATACCAATGGTATTATTCAAACTATCGATTTAACTACTAAAGAAACGGAAATTTTAACAAATTACCCCGTAGCTCAACACGATGATTTTACCATCACCTATCACTTAACCCAAGATGGAGCTATTAATAATACAGATGTAATTCCTGATACAGAAACTAGTGCATATACCAATATCAGCAATCCGCAACGCATATATATAAGAGTAGTTTACAATGATACAGGATGTGTAAATGATGATACTTTTTTTGACATTATTATCAATCCACTTCCTGATTTTCAGGTAACCTCTCCACAAATTGTATGTTTAAACAATCCTCCGGTAGTTTTACAAGTAGAAAATCCTAACGGAACGTATGATTACATCTGGACAAAAGATACAGATCCTACAGTATTGGGTACAACAGAGCAATTAAATGTGGATGTTGGCGGACACTATCATATAACTGCTACCAATACAACTACTGGCTGTACTCGTACCAGAACTATTATTGTAGAAGAATCTATCATCGCTTCTATTGAAGAAGAGGATATTACTATTATAGATGATTCTAACAACAACTCCATCTCTATCAATAATGAAGATAATAATTTAGGTGTAGGAGATTATGAATTTGCACTTCAAAACGAACAAGGTTTTATTGTACAAAACTTCCAAGACGAACCCTATTTTGAAGGTTTAGAAGGAGGAATATATACCATTTTAGTACGAGATAAAAACGGTTGTGGCCTTGCCCAAATTGAAGTCTCAGTCATTGAATTCCCTAAGTTCTTCACCCCTAATAATGATGGATATAATGACACTTGGACCATCAAAGGAGCTAATACCGATTTTTACCCACAAAGTACTGTTTATATTTTTGATAGACATGGTAAAACACTAGCTAGCTTCCCTATTGATAGTGAAGGATGGAACGGACTCTACAACGGAAAACCACTACCTTCTAACGATTATTGGTTTAACATACAACTTATCGATAACAACGGAAATATCAAAAATAAAAAAGGGCACTTCTCCCTGCTGAGGAAGTAAAAAGCCTTAACATAGAAAAACGCTACCAAATTGGTAGCGTTTTTACTTCAAATTAGAAATATATGTAAACAAACAACTAACTAAAACCCCTACAGTTTTAGTGTTTTTATACTGCTACTGGCTCTTCTTCTGAGCGTGTAGTTGATTTCTTTTTATTTTCAAACTGATTAGAGGTGTTTTTAGATCCTCCCGCTTTTAATGCATTATCTCCTGAAAAGAATGTTTTATGATCATCTCCCAGATCAGAACCTGCCATTCTTTGGTGTTTTACACAAGCTACTCCTTTACGAATTTCTTGTCTTTGCACACCTTTTACATAAGCTAGCATTCCTTCTTCACCAAAATAACCTTCAGTTAAATCATTCATATGTAATGCTGTAGTATGATAGGTTGGAAGCGTAATTAAATGGTGGAAAATACCTGCTTCTTTTGCACCATCCATTTGGAAACTTCGAATTTTCTCATCAGCGCGTTTTGATAATTCAGAAGCATCATAAACAACTTCCATTAAGTTATTTCTGTCATAAGCAGAAACATCTTCTCCTGCTGTTACCATAGCATCGTACACTTGCTGACGGAAATTCAATGTCCAATTAAATGAAGGTGAATTATTATACACTAATTTAGCATTAGGCACTACTTCTCTCACTCTGTTTACCATATGCGCAATTTGACCAACATGAGGCGTTGGAGTCTCAATCCATAATAGATCAGCACCATTTTGTAAACTTGTAATACAATCTAACACCACTCTATCAATGTTTGACCCGTCTTTAAATTTGTACAATCCGTTTGGTAAGCGTACTGGACGAACCAACTTACCATCTCTTTTTAATAATACATCATTATCAGCAACATCTGCCAAAGTAACTTCTTCAGCCTCTATAAAATCTAAATATTTTGAAGCTAAGTCTCCTGGTTCTTTGCTTACCGGTAACTTTTGAGTTAAACCTGCTCCTTCAGAATCTGTTCTGGCAACAATTACCCCATCTTCAACCCCCAACTCTAAAAATGCATATCGAACTGCATTTAATTTTGCTATAAAATCTTCGTGTGGCACCGTTACTTTTCCATCTTGATGTCCACATTGCTTAGCGTCAGAAACTTGATTTTCAATTTGAATAGCACATGCTCCCGCCTGAATCATCTTTTTTGCTAATAAATAAGTAGCTTCTTCGTTTCCAAAACCAGCATCAATATCAGCAATAATAGGCACTACGTGCGTTTCAAAATTATCAATCTCAGCTTGAACATCTTCTCCAGCTTCTAATCTTCTATATAAATCATTAAGCTCTATAGCATCTGCTTGACGCAAGAAATCATAAATTTCTTCAATAAGTGCCGGAACTGCTGTTTTTTCATGCATGGATTGATCTGGTAACGGACCAAATTCTGAACGTAATGCCGCAACCATCCAACCTGATAAGTACAAATATTTTTTATCGGTTGTTTTATAATGCTTTTTAACTGCAATCATTTTTTGTTGTGCCACAAATCCGTGCCAGCAGCCCAAAGATTGTGTATAATTTGAAGGATCTGCATCATATGCCGCCATGTCTTTACGCATGATAGATGCAGTATATTTAGCGATGTCTAAACCTGTTTTAAAACGGTTTTGAGTTATCATTCTTGCAGCGTTGTGAGCACTAACTGCATTCCATGTATTACCGTATTTTTCTTTCAACATTTTTACGGTTTCTAATGCAGAACCATAACTAGCTTGTGCTAAATTTTTCATAATTTTGTGTTGTTATAAGTTATTGATTTATTAATAGCTTGCCCCTTATAATGTTGCCGCATTTTGGGGGCTTTTTCTTTTTATAAATATTGATATGCTGGTAGTGTTAAGAACTCAGTAAAATCTTCAGATACTACCAAATCATCAAATAACTGAATTGCTAGTTCAAACTTTCCGTTTTTAAAAGCCTCTTCTCCTACCAAGGTTTTTATTTTATTTATTTCTGAATTTCTATAACCTTCATACATTGGTCTTGTCAAAGTTCTTCCATCTTCAAGCATCTCTGAATTTTTTATCCATTGCCATACTTGAGTTCTTGAAATTTCTGCTGTAGCAGCATCTTCCATTAAATTATACAACGCTGCTGCTCCGTTACCCGACAACCAACTCTCGATATATAAAATACCTACGTTAATATTTTTTCTGATTCCCTCTTCTGTAATCGTTCCACCAGGTACTTCAACCAATTGTTCTTCGGTGATTGATAAATCTTCCCTTTTATTAGCAATTTGGTTAGCTTCCGGCATATATTCATTAAAAACATCCATCGCTACTTTTACCAATCCTGGATGCGCTACCCATGTTCCATCATGCCCATTTTTAACTTCTTGTAATTTATCATTGTACACTTTAGTAAATGCTTTTTCATTTGCAGCATCATCATTTTTCACAGGAATTTGAGCCGCCATACCTCCCATAGCATGTACGCCACGTTTATGACAACGCTGAATTACACGTAACGAATACGCCTTCATAAAAGGTGAACTCATCGTTACCTGATCACGGTTTGGAACTACAAAGTTTTTATGATTTCTAAATTTTTTGATGTATGAGAAAATATAATCCCAACGCCCACAGTTTAATCCTGCCATATGATCTTTCAACTCAAAAATGATTTCATCTAGCTGAAAACTTGCAGTAATCGTTTCAATTAAAACAGTAGCTTTGATTGTTTTTTGAGGAACTCCAACATACTCTTGAGCAAACACAAAAACATCATTCCACCAACGTGCCTCTAAATAATGCTCAAGCTTCGGTAAATAAAAATAAGTGGCAGAACCTTGCTCTAATAAGGTTTTAATATTATGAAAGAAATACAATCCGAAATCGACTAGCGAACCTGACATTTGCTCACCTTCCACTTCAAAATGTTTGTCATTTAAATGCAATCCTCGTGGTCTAACCAATAAAACTGCTGTTTCATCATTTAGGCTATAGGTTTTATCTTTCACTTCATTATAATACGAAATCGATTTCGTATTTGCATCAAATAAATTTTGCTGACCGTTTAATATGTTTTCAATTGTTGGCGAATTACTATCTTCAAAATCGGCCATAAACGTTTTTGCACCAGAATTTAATGCATTAATAATCATTTTACGTTCCACCGGCCCTGTAATTTCAACTCTTCTATCTAATAAATCTTTCGGAAGCGGAGCACAAACCCAATCTGACTCTCTTACTTCTTTCGTCTCTTCAGGGAAATTTGGATAATTCCCTGCATCAAAATATGCTTGCGTTACCTCTCTATCTTCTAACAATGATAATCTTCTCTTATCAAATTTTTGATGTAACGCAATTAAGAAATCAACTGCTTCTTTTGTTAAAACATTTGCATAGTCCTGCTGATTAAATCCCTTAAAATGAATCCCTTTTGCTATTACATTTGCCTCCATGATGTTGTGTTGTTTTAAAATTACACTACAAGTTTATGAAATAATTTTGAACGCCACAAGCGAACGTTCGCTATTTTTTGTAAAAATTTTATTTTTTTATTGTTCGCTTTTGTTTTTATATTTGATTTATGATTATGGAAGACGACTATATCCGCCTTATTTTCGGGCTTAAACTAAAACAAATAAGAACCGACAAAAAGCTATCTTTATTTGGGTTGGCAAAATTGACAGGTTTATCAAAATCATACTTGAACGAGATTGAAAAAGGAAAAAAATATCCTAAAACAGATAAAATTGTTATTCTTGCTGAAAGTTTAGAAGTTCCTTATGATCATTTAGTTTCTTTGAAACTTGACAAGAACTTAGCTCCTATTGGTGAGATTTTACAATCAAAAATTTTAAAAGAAATTCCGTTAGATCTATTTGGAATTCAAGAAAACAATTTAATCGATATTGTTGCCAATGCTCCTGCAAAAGTCAATGCATTCATCAGCACCATTATTAAAATTGCCCAGAATTATAATCTAACAAGAGAAAGCTTTTTCCTTGCTTCACTTCGCTCCTACCAAGAAGCTCATAACAATTATTTTGAAGATATTGAAGAAAGTGTTGAGAAGTTTGCCAAGGCCTATCAATTAGATTTGAGTAAAAGAATTACTTCTACTGATTTGGAAGAAATTTTGATGGAAGAGTTCAATTATAAAATTGATACCAAAGAGCTTTCTAAACACAAAGATCTAATTGAGCTTAGAAACATTTTCATTCCAAAGAATAAGACTTTATTACTCAGTAATGATATCACTGAAGCCCAAAAAACATTTATTTACGCCAAAGAAATTGCCTATAACTTCTTAGAAATTGAAGACAGACTGTACACTTTTCCGTGGATAAAATTTGACAGTTTTGATCAGGTTTTAAACAACTTTATAGCATCCTATTTTGCTGGTGCATTAATTATCCCAAAAGAAAGTCTATCAGAAAAACTAACCGCTCTTTTTGCACAAGAAGAATGGCAACCTTTGCGTTTACATAAAATTATTAAAAGCTACAACTGTTCAGACGAAACCTTTTATCAGCGTTTGACCAACATTTTACCAAAGGTGTTTAACATCAAAAATTTGTTTTTTTTACGTTTTACACATAAAGACAATTCCAACACTTATAGATTAAGTAAAGAACTTCATATTACTCAGCAACAATCTCCTCATGCCAATAGAAACAATGAACATTATTGCAGAAGATGGATTTCTTTAAAAACCATTGAGGATTTTAAACATTCACCTCAACAAAAATCTGCTTTTGGAATTCAAATTTCATCTTATGAAAACTCCAATAATGAATATTTAGTATTAGCAGCTGCCAACAAAGATCCTTTTAAAAAGGACATTTACAGAAGCATAAGTATTGGATTACTTTTATCTCCTCATTTAAAAAGGAAACTTCAGTTTTTTAAAGAAGATACTTTTAAAAAACGATTGGTAGGCGTTACTTGCGAAACTTGCTCGGTAAGCAATTGCAAAGAAAGAGTTGCCGAACCTTGGCGCTTAGAAAAAGCTTTGAATAACGAAAAAATAGAAAAATCAGTAGATAAAATTATCAAATCATACGAATAGATTTACCATTGATGGTTTTAAGCTATTTTCTTATTTTAGCGAACCAAACAAACAACTATGGACATCAACTTCAACAAGAACGAAGACCACAATAAATTATTAGTTTCTGAATTACGTCAAAAATTAGCCAAAGTAAAATTAGGCGGTGGCGAAAAGCGTATTGCCAAACATCATGAAAAAGGCAAAATGACTGCTCGTGAACGTATTGATTATTTACTTGACAAAAATTCAAATTCCATAGAAATCGGTGCTTTTGCAGGCGAAGGCATGTATAAAGAGCATGGTGGCTGTCCGTCTGGTGGAGTGGTTGTAAAAATAGGGTACGTTAAAGGCAAACAATGTATAGTAGTTGCCAATGACGCTACTGTTAAAGCCGGAGCTTGGTTTCCAATCACCGGAAAAAAGAATTTAAGAGCTCAGGAGATAGCCATTGAAAACAAACTTCCTATTATTTATTTAGTAGATTCAGCTGGAGTATATTTACCTATGCAGGATGAAATTTTTCCGGACAAGGAGCACTTCGGAAGAATTTTTAGGAATAATGCAGTAATGAGCAGCATGGGAATTACTCAAATTGCTGCTGTTATGGGAAGCTGTGTGGCAGGTGGTGCCTACTTACCTATTATGAGCGATGAAGCGTTGATTGTTGATAAAACTGGAAGCATCTTTTTAGCAGGAAGCTACTTGGTAAAAGCTGCTATTGGAGAAAGTATTGACAACGAAACCTTAGGTGGAGCAACAACACACTGTGAAGTTTCTGGAGTTACTGATTACAAAGCAAAAGACGATGAAGACGCTTTAGACAGAATTAAAAGCGTAATGGACAAAATCGGTGATTTTGAAAAAGCGGGATACAACCGCTCAGAAGCTCATCCACCGAGAAAAGATGAAAATGAAATCTTCGGAATTTTACCAAAGGCTCGCAACGAACAATATGACATGATGGAAATCATAGAGCGTTTAGTTGATAATTCTGAATTTGATGAATATAAAGCAGGATACGGACAAACAATTATTACAGGTTATGCTCGTATTGATGGTTGGGCAGTTGGTATTGTGGCTAATCAACGTAAAATTGTAAAATCTAAAGGAGCTAAAACTAAACCAAGTGAAATGCAATTCGGAGGAGTTATTTATTCTGATTCTGCCGATAAAGCTACTCGTTTTATTGCCAATTGTAATCAGAAAAAAATTCCGCTAGTATTTTTACAAGACGTTACAGGATTTATGGTTGGAAGCAAATCTGAACACGGAGGAATTATTAAAGACGGAGCTAAAATGGTAAACGCTGTAAGCAACTCTGTAGTTCCAAAATTTACTATTGTAGTGGGAAATTCTTACGGAGCAGGAAACTACGCAATGTGTGGTAAGGCTTATGACCCAAGATTAATAGCTGCATGGCCAAGTGCAGAATTAGCTGTTATGAGTGGAGCCTCTGCTGCTAAGGTTTTATTACAAATAGAAACTGCCGCTTTAAAGAAAAAAGGCGAAGAGATCACCAAGGAAAAAGAAGCCGAATTATTTGACAAAATAAAGTCTCGCTATGATGAGCAAATCTCTCCATATTATGCAGCTGCAAGAATATGGACAGATGCAGTGATCAATCCGTTAGATACCAGAAAATGGGTTTCTATGGGAATTGAAGCAGCAAATCATGCTCCTATAGAGAAACCTTTTAATTTGGGAGTTATTCAAGTTTAAGTATTTACTTTATTTATGAAGCAAATTTTATTTATATTAATTTTTATATGTTCATTAAGTTGTTTTAGTCAATCTTTTTTTGAATCAGGGAATTTATTTTACAGAGATGGAAGATCTGAAAAAGGTTATTTAAAAATCAAGAATTCAAAAATAAAGTTTAAGAAAAAAATTACGGACAAAGAAACATCTGAATTATCTTATAAAAAAATTAAGAAAGTTATTATTAATGAAGATGGTAAAGATTCTGAATATCATTATAAAATCATTAAAGGAAAGAAAAAAGGTAAAATTAAATTATTAAAAGTAGTTGTTGTGGGTAAAGCCTCTCTCTATAAATTAGAGCATGAAACAAGCCTAGGTAATCCTAGTACTTTTCCTCTATCAGCAACATACAACTACAAAGGTGCAAACTTCTATATTGGAAATAACGAAAGTAATTTAGTCGAATTTATTGGAGCTAAGAGCATTACTGTTGGAAGGAAAAGTATTAAAAAAGGCTTACTTAAATATTTTGAAGACTGTCCTGAATTAGTAAAAAAAATAAAAAACAAAGAATATAAAAATAAAGATATTGTAGAAGCTGTAGAGTTTTACAATAGCAATTGTAATAATAAATAAAAACAGAAATGGGAAGAGCATTTGAGTTTAGAAAGGCAAGAAAAATGAAACGATGGTCAGCAATGGCCAAAACCTTTACACGTATTGGTAAAGATATTGTTATGGCCGTTAAAGAAGGCGGTCCTAACCCTGAAACCAACTCGCGTTTACGTGTTGTAATTCAAAACGCAAAGGCAGCTAACATGCCTAAAGACAACGTAGAACGTGCTATAAAAAAAGCAAGTGATAAAAATACCGAAAACTATAAAGAGGTATTATTTGAAGGTTATGCGCCTCACGGAATAGCTGTTTTAGTAGAAACAGCTACTAACAATAACAATCGTACGGTGGCTAATGTACGTGCTGCTTTTAACAAATGTAACGGAAACTTAGGTACCTCGGGTTCTGTTGCTTTTATGTTTGACCATGTGGTAAATTTCAAAGTAAAAGAAGATAGCCTTGGTATGGATTTAGAAGATTTTGAAATGGAGATGATTGATTTTGAAGTAGAAGAAGTTTTCACTGATGAAGAAGACAACAGTGTGATGTTATATGCGCCTTTTAATCAATTCGGATCAATACAAAAATATTTAGAAGAAAATAACATTGAAATTATTTCTTCAGAATTTGAACGAATTCCAGCGACCACAACTGCCTTGACTGACGAACAAAAAGAAGAGGTAAACAAGTTATTAGAACGCTTAGAGGAAGATGATGATGTAAACTCGGTTTACCATTCAATGGAAGAGTAAGAATTTTAAAAAGCCAGTGAATCACTGGCTTTTTTGTTACATACTTTTCACTAGCCTTATAAACTCTGCTTTATAACCAAATTCATCGCCCTTTTTCCCGTTTTGAGCTAACTCAAGTATATCTTTAACTTTTGCTCCATTTTTATATTCTGATTTTCTTAAATACATACCAAATAAAGCTACAGCTGATGCAAAATTCATATCACTAGTAGGATTAACAACATTATCCTTTATCACTTTAACCAATTCTTTACTTTTTGTTCCTGATGGTTTCTTATATCGAACTTTCACAGTAAACAATTCATCACTAAAATTCTTCTCTATTAAATTTTTAGTGTACTTCAATTTTGGAATTTTCTTTAAAAACCTACTTTTAACTCCAACAGGAATTACCTCATATAATGCAGTAACTGTATGACCACTTCCTAATTCACCCGCATCTTTTGTATCATCAACAAAATCTTCATCATTTAACAATCTGTTTTCATAACCGATCAATCTATAAGCTTGGACTTTTTTGGGATTAAATTCTACCTGAATTTTAACGTCTTTTGCAATAGTATACAATGTACCTCCAAACTCTTCACCAAATACTTTTTGAGCCTCTTGCATAGTGTCAATATAAGCGTGATTACCATTTCCTTTATCAGCTAAAATTTCTAATTTATCATCCTGATAATTTCCATAACCAAAACCTAAAACAGATAAAAATACTCCACTCTTTCTTTTTTCTTCAATTAACTTCTCCATAGATTCGTTGCTGCTTGCCCCTACATTAAAGTCTCCATCTGTTGCTAAAATCACTCTGTTGTTTCCTTTTTTTGAAAAATTTTCTTCAGCCAACTTATATGCCAACTCAATTCCTTCACCACCAGCAGTTGACCCACCTGCTTCTAAATTATTTAAAGCTGTTAAAATTTTTTCTTTATTAACTCCTGATGTTGGCTCTAAAACAACTCCAGCTGCACCAGCATAAACAACAATTGCTACTTTATCCTGTTCTCTTAATTGATTTACCAATAACCTAAAAGCAGATTTTAATAACGGTAATTTATTTGAGTTTCCCATTGAACCAGAAACATCTATTAAAAAAGTAAGGTTAGATGCTGGTAAATCATTTTGTTTATATTCTTTTCCTTTTAAACCAATTCTAACCAAACGAGTGTCTTTGTTCCATGGTGTTTGAACTACTTCTGTATTGATTGAGAAAGGATCCTCTCCTTTTGGTTGCGGATAGTTATAGTCAAAATAATTAATCATTTCTTCTATTTTAACAGCATCCTTTGGAATTTTTTGTCCATTATTAATCATTCTCCTGATATTACTATAAGAAGCTTTATCAACATCTATAGAAAAAGTAGACAAAGGTGAATATTCAGTTTTCTTAAATTCATTTTCATTTATTTTTTTATATGAATCTCTAGTTTGAATTTGATTTCTTCCTCTAATTCTTATTACAGAAGAAGCATAACCTAATGATTTTGAACTTCTCTTAATTCCTAAACTGGTAACAACCACTTCTTCTAACAGACTATCTTCTTCCATTAAAACATTAATAACTGTTGATTTACCAACTTTTTTTCTTACAGTTTTCATTCCCACAAAAGAAAACACCAATACACTCCCTTTTTCTGCTTTTATTTGATAGTTTCCATCAAAATCTGTCTCTGTTCCATTAGTTGTTCCTTCAACCAAAATTGACACTCCTGGTAACGGTCCAGCCACATCCGAAACAATACCTTTTATTATTTTTTCTTGTGCTTGTGAAACCATTGACACTGTCAACAACAACACATAAAATAGTTTTTTTAGCATAGTTTTAGGTTTTAAATTTTATATAAACCTACTTATTATAAGGTTTAAAAAAAATAAGTAATGAGTAAACAGATTGATTTAAAAAGTAAAACCAACATATTAATGAGTAAACTATTAAACTCTAACTTTTCAAGGTTGGGTTTTTTATTTCTACATATTTCTATATATTTACCTCGACTATAAACCTCTAACCATGATTATCTACGGTACTAAAGGAACTCACTTACACAGCGAAAAAGTCAGTGGTGTAAAATGCGACCACTGCAATCAACAAAACACACATACTATTAGTGTTTTTGGTAGATATTTTTATATTTATTGGATTCCTATTTTTCCATTAGGCAAAAAAGCGGTTTCTGAATGCAATCATTGTAAAGCTACGTATGAGCGTAAGCAAATGAACGAACAATTACAATTGGCACACGACAATGTAAAAAGAAATACAAAAACACCTATCACCCATTGGGCAGGTTCTTTGGTTATTGGTGCTTTAATAGCTTTCGGTATTTATTCAGCCAAACAACATGATAATAATGTAGTTGATTATATCAACTCACCACAAGTAAATGACATTATAGATTATAAATCTTCAGATAATGCTTACTCTACTTTAAAAATTACAAAGGTTACTGCAGATTCTGTTTTTGTAGTGGCAAACTCTATGGAAATTAAACGAAAAAGAAAATTGTATAAAATTGACAAAGAAGCTAATTATAATGCAGAACGATTTGGTTTATCGTTAAACGAATACAAAGAAGCTTTTGATAGCAAACGTTTTTTAGACGTTGATAGATAAGATAAAATAGAATTAAAAAGATATTAAATCCAGCGTTTTTTTACGTTGGATTTTTTTTGTCTCGGTTTCTATAAAGCTCTCAACAAAATAAATAGCTTTAGGTTTTTCGTATTTTGAAAGACCTTCAAGGACTGATAAAGACTTCTCGACTTCACCTGAGGTAATACCTTCCACAACTAAAATCAATTTCTCTCCTAAAACCCCATCAGGAATGCCTGCAACAAAAAATCGTTCAGAAATGATTTTTGATAGTTTCTCTTCGATTTTCTCAGGATACAATTTTACTCCTCCCGAATTAATTACGTTATCAAATCTACCCAACCACTCAAATTGTGTATCAGAAATCAACTCAACAACATCATTGGTTACAATTAATTCATCACTCACTTTTGGAGCTTCAATTAATAAACAGTTCCGTTGATCTTTATAAATGGTTACATTAGGTAACACTTCATAAAAAACCGGAGTGATTGTAAAATTATTGAGTTTTTTGACTGCAATATGAGTAATCGTTTCCGTCATTCCGTATGTAGCAAAAACTTCTGTTTTTACATCTTGTATTTTATTGATAAGCTCGTTAGAAACCACTCCTCCGCCAACAATGAGCTTTCTTACTTTATGCAAATCTGCTAGAGAATTTTGCAATTGCATGGGTACCATTGCAGAAAAATCATATACTTTATCAATTTGAGATAACGGATTTGAATCTACTTCTACCACATCAAGTTCCCAACCTAAAGTTAGCGCACGAACCAACATCATTTTTCCTGCTATGTAATCAGTAGATAAACATAATAAAGCAGTGGTTCCTTTTTTTAAATTAAAAAACTCACCAGTAGCTTTGGCTGAGTTTTTCATATATTCTTTCTTAAGCTGAATGGGTTTAGGTTTTCCTGTTGAGCCTGATGTTTGCACAACAATATAATCATCCGAAGAAAACCAATCAGTAAGAAAATTAAAAATAGAAGGATTCAACTGCTGTGAATAGTTCAACAATTCATCAACCGAAGAAAATGACTGTCCATTTAATTGAAAATCGCTATGATGCATTTGTTTTTCCATAAAAACAGATTCCTGCTTTCGCAGTAATGACAAGTCTAAAAACTTTCTTCTTTAATGAATGGTTTTTCAATCCTTCCCAACAACTTTTCTTGCCAGTTTTTCCATCCATATTTTCTTGAAAAAATCAATAACATCAATGGATACAATACAAAAACCGGTAAAAACATTTCAAAACCTACAGAAGGCTCAGAGGTATCAATATACAACGCATCAGTTTGAAAAGCAGTCCAATCAGTAGTCACCAAAATAGCAACAATAATATTATTAGCAGCGTGTAAACCCAAAGCTAGTTCTGTTCCTTCATCCATCAATGTTGTGATACCATAAAACAATCCGGTACCAATGTAAAACACCATTGAAATATACCCTAACTTTTCCACTTCTGGATTTGCTCCATGCATCAATCCAAAAATTACCGAGGTTAAAATTAAAGGCAACCATCTATTTTTAAACCATGTACCAAAACCTTGCATAAAATAGCCTCTAAACAGCAATTCTTCAAAACTTGTTTGTAACGGCAAAAACAATACTGAAACGGCTAATAATGTAAAGAAAGGAATAGGTTTAAAGTTAGCTATTATATTTTCCGGCATCAAAAACACTCCTGCTAATGTTACCAAAGAAGCAATACCTCCCCATAATAAAAGGGCAAACCAAAAACGTTTCCAATCAACTTTATTTCTGCTAGTAATCAACGTTTTTACCTTACGCCTATGGATATATTTTACACATAAAATCAAAGTCAACAAACCCAAAGCAAACATAAGAATCATTAAAAACAAGAATAGGTTTTTATCGATACCTAAGGTCATAAAGTTGTTTCCTGCGGCTTCCATTAATTCTCCTAGATCACTTGAATGTAGAACAGCGCCGATTACCAATGGAATGATTCCTATTATTTGCCAACCAACAAATACGAGCAAAATAGCAGCAAAGTAGTGATACCATTCATTTTTTCCTTTATAAGCTTGTTGTATAAAATTCATAGTTTATAAATTAAAATCCCACTTTTTAGCTGGATTGTATTGTAAATTTCCTTTTGATACCTCTAACGGACTCTCAAAATTATTAGTAAATAAACCTCCCGTTCCTAACCCTTGAGGCATATTACTATTTAATGTATACGTCCACTGCGCAATAGCATTGAGTCCAATATTGCTTTCTAATGCGGAAGTTATCCACCATCCAACATTTTGCTTTTCAGACAATCGAATCCACTCTTCACTTCCTCCAAAACCACCGACTAAACTTGGCTTTAAGATAATGTATTGTGGATTAATAGTTTGTAGTAATTCTTGCTTTTTTGTTACAGAAAAAACACCAATTAATTCTTCGTCTAAAGCAATTGGTAATGGTGTTTTTTTACACAAACTGGCCATTTCTTGCCATTGCCCTTGTTTTATGGGTTGCTCGATAGAATGCAAATCAAATTCTGATAAGCGTTGTAACTTTTCTAAGGCTTCTGATGGAGCAAAAGCTCCGTTTGCATCAACGCGCAACTCTATATCTTTTGCTGAAAATTGACTACGGATAAACTTCAATAGATTGATTTCTTCATCAAAATCAATAGCACCGATTTTCATTTTTATGCATGAAAAGCCGTCTTTAATTTTTTGTTGGATTTGAGATTTCATAAAATCTCTATCTCCCATCCAAATTAATCCGTTGATATTGATAGATGCTGTGCCAGAAGTAAAATCCGAAGGAAATAATAAAAATTTATCATCACTTTGTAATGATAAAAAAGCTTGTTCTAAACCGAATTGAATTGATGGGAAGCTTGCTAGTTCTTCCAATAAAAATTTCAATCCTCTATTTATATTATCACAAACCCAATGTAGCTTTTCTTCATAATCGGGTTTATCATCTACACTTAAACCTCTAAACAATCCGCATTCTCCTACTCCTTGCTTTCCATCTTCTTGTAAAGTCAAAAAATAGGTTTCTTTAGTTTTTAAAACTCCACGTGAAGTACCACTCGGACGCTTAAACTCTAAAATATATTTTTGAAAACTCGCTTTTATCACAGTTTTTGAAAGGCAATAAACTATTGTTTTTCAACAAAGTCTTTAAAATTATTTAAATATCCTTGATCTTGTTGTTTAAATGTTGATTTAAAATAAGGAAATAAACAGCTCAATAAAAATTTATTACTCTTACAACTAGATTTGTTTACAATAGTAGTAACACCGTTGGCATGACTAAAAGTATAATCATCCGTCTTAAGCATATCTCCGGCATTATAATACAAGGTTACTTTTTCATTTGGTACATAAGCCAGTACTTTTTCGTTTAAAACTACTTCTTCTCCTTTATTATCAACCACTAACTTGTAAGTACTTCCTATTTTACCTGGTTTTTCCTCAAGGGTATCTATAGATTTAAATTCTGGAATCCATTCTTTGATATTTGAAGGATCATTGAACTTTGTAAAAACCTCTTCTAATGATTTATTGATGTTGACCTGTGTAGTATATTTTGTTTCTTTAACTATGAGTCCAGTTGAAAAAAACACCAAAACTAAGAGCGTAATAATTCCTAAAATAATTTTAATTGTTTTCATTCACTATATTTCAATAGACTCTCCTATTTCTAATAAAATTAATTCTTTTTGACTTCTTTTAAACTTGTCTTGAGCCGCTTTTGTATCAATTTGTATAGGCGGGAATGTATTGTAATGACAACCAATGACTCTGTTACACTCCACAAAATCACTTGCTAACATTGCATCATCAACTCCCATCGTAAAATTATCTCCTATAGGAAAAATGGCATATGCCAATTTATTATGCATTGGTATTAATTTCATGTCCATAGTTAATGCAGTATCTCCTGCAAAATACATAGAAATTTTTTCGGCAGTAATTACAAATCCTCCAGGTTGCCCACCGTACGTTCCGTCTGCAAAAGAAGATGTATGAATAGCGTTTACATATTTAGCACAGAAATCATCTGTTTTAAAAGTTCCTCCATGATTTACAGGGTGTCCTTTTAAATTTTTTGCTCCATAATACGCCACTATTTCATAATTTGATACTATAGTTGCTCCTGTTCTTTCGGCAATAGCCTCAACATCTAACACATGATCTTGATGTGCATGTGTTAGTAAAATATAATCGGCCTTGATATCATTAATATTGATATGTGAAGCTAACGGATTTCCTGTAATAAACGGATCTATTAAGATGTGCGTATTGCCTGCTTGAATTCCGAAACAAGCATGACCGTAAAAAGTAATTTTCATAAATTTTTAAGAAATTTAGTTGTATTGCAATTTACAAAACGTTACCTAGACCAAAAAGTATCGAGAATAAAAAAGTACTTAATGCCACTTTTTTTAATTCTCCATCTAATAACGCTTCGTTTTTATTCTTAGAGACAAAAATGATGTGTTTTATCAATGGAATATAGGCTAGCACAAATAAAAATTGTTGCGGACTATGAAAATGGATTACCACATATAACATCGCAAATAAAAATGAAGCGATGATTAAATAATAATGATAGTATTTTGCAAACTCACTTCCTATCTTAACCACTAGTGTATTTTTTCCTGCTTTTGCATCATTTTTTCGATCGCGCATATTGTTTAAATTTAATACCGCTGTTGATAATAATCCAACTGAAAATGCCGGTAAAAAAATGGTGAAATTAAGTCGTTTAGTGTATAAAAAATACGTTCCTACCACTGCTAATAATCCGAAGAAAATAAATACAAACACATCACCAAAACCACTATAACCATAGGCTGATTTCCCTACTGTATATTTGATTGCTGCAGCTATGGAAGCAATTCCTAAACCAAAAAATAATAAGGAATATAAAAAATTGTCTTTTCCGAAGGAAACATAAATTAAAAGCAATGCAACAATTAATGTTAAGATTGTGGTTACAATCATTGCAGTTTTCATTTGCTTAGGCGAAATGGCTCCAGACGCTACCATACGTTGTTCTCCTTCTCTCTCAGCATCTGTTCCTTTGACCCCATCACCATAATCATTCGCAAAATTTGATAGTACTTGGAAACCTATAGTGGTTAAGATTGCTAGCCAGAAAATTGGAGTCAACCAAAAGTAACCTTTTATACAATTTGGATTATTTAAATATGCGAATTCATAGCCTAATGCACTTCCAACAATAATTCCAGAAACTGATAGTGGTAATGTTCGTAAACGAGCTGCTTTAATGTAGTTTTTCAAAATAAATCACTTACAAATTATTTATTATTCTCCTCTTCTTTAGCTTCTTTTAAACTTATTCTTTCATTGTTTTTAAGAGGTAAAATAAACGCATCTTTGATTCCTATTTTTTTTATTTCGCTTAAAAAAATGTTTGCTTGGTTAAAGGTATAAAATTGCCCTATTGAATACGTATATAAGTCTTTATTTGGAATTTTTAAAAAATTCTTTAATTCTTCTTCATCAAAAGTACGTATGTTTAATTCTTTGAAAGCTCCTATTTGTATTGTGTAAATAAGATCATGCTTTTCTTCTATTAAATCTTCTTCTTGTCTTGCAGAATAAACCTCTTCTATACTATCTATTTTTTGATTTAAAAACTCATTCTTATCAAAAGAATCATTATGTGAACCTTTTTTTAGTTGATATAGCATAAAACCAAAAAACAATAGCACTAATAACAATACTACTAGTATAATAGTTTTTATTTTTTCTTTTTTTAGAAGCTTGTTATTTTCTAGTTTTAGATCAATATACCCTTTTCTTAGCTCTTCTTTTTTTTCTGTAAGATCTTCAATTTCATCATATAACTTAACTAAATCATTTTGTTCAATAAAAGGCATATTGTATTCTTTTTTAGACTCTACAAATTATTTGCTTCAGCAATTAACTCAGCAATATCTTTTACAACAATTTGATCTTCTTTTAAATGAAACTTAACACCGTCTGTCATCATGGTATTGCAATATGGGCATCCCGTAGCTATAATTTCTGGATTCGTTTCTAAAGCATCTTTTGTACGTAGCACGTTAATATCCATATTTCCTTTTTCGGGTTCTTTGAACATTTGTGCTCCTCCTGCTCCGCAACACAACGCTGTAGATTTATGGCGTTTCATTTCAGTCATGTTCACTCCCAAACGACGAATTAAATCACGCGGAGTTTCATATACTTCATTAGCCCTACCTAAATAACAAGGGTCATGATATGTTAAACGTTTTCCGTTTAAGTTCTCGTTTTTAACAGTTAACCTACCTTCTGCAATTAATTTACTAATGTATTGCGTATGATGATACACTTCATATTTCCCTCCTAATTCAGGATATTCATTTTTAAAAGTGTTAAATGAATGTGGATCACAGGTAACAATGGTTTTTACTTCATAAGCATTTAAAACTTCAATATTAGTCATGGCTTGCATTTGAAATAAAAATTCATTTCCTGCTCGTTTCGCTGCATCTCCTGTAGAACTTTCTTCAGTTCCTAATACTGCAAAATCTACATTGGCCATTTGTAAAATTTTTACAAATGCTCTGGTTATTTTTTTAGCTCTATCATCATAACTACCTGCAGCACCTACCCAAAACAACACTTCTGGTTGTTTACCTTGAGCCATCATATCTGCCATTGTTGGTATGTTCATTTTTTTATCGTTTAAACGTTAAACTTTTACTTTTTTGCTCGTGATTGTTGATTGAAAACTACTCGTCTTTCCAATTTAACCTATCCATTTGACTATACTGCCAAGGTGCTCCGTTATTTTCAATATTGGTCATCATCATATTTAATTCTTGTGGAGCTGCAGATTCTTCCATAACTAAATAACGACGCATTTCCATGATAATAGATAATGGATCTATACTTACAGGACATTCTTGCACACATGCGTTACATGTTGTACACGCCCATAACTCTTCACGAGTAATATAATCATCTAATAACTGCTTCCCGTCAGGTTTAAACTCACCTTTATTAGCATCAATGTTTTTTCCTACTTCTTCTAAACGATCACGTGTTTTCATCATGATAGCACGTGGAGATAATTCTTTTCCTGTTAAATTAGCTGGACATGATGAGGTACAACGTCCACATTCTGTACAGGTATAAGCATTCATTAGTTGCACCCAATTTAAATCCATAACGTCAGAAGCCCCAAACTTAGCAGGTTCTTCATCTTCGGCTCCTTCTTCTGGCATCGCATACGGATCTGCTTCAGGATCCATCATCATCTTTACCTCATTAGTAACGGCTTCTAAATTGTTAAACTGACCTTTTGGTTTCAGATTTGCAAAAAATGTATTAGGAAAAGCTAATAAAATATGTAAATGCTTTGAATAGTATAAGTAATTCAAGAAAATTAGAATACCTACAATATGTAACCACCAAGCTGTTTTTTCAATAGTATGTAATGTTTCTGGAGAATACTCATTAAACCATGGAGCAATGATTTGAGAAATTACATTTCCTGCTCCTGCTTGCTGAAAATTAGCATCTGTAGCATTCATAACTAAGAATAAAGTCATCAAAACCATTTCAAAGTATAAAATAATGTTTCCATCATTTTTAGGCCACCCTAGCATTTCCTTATTCCAAAAACGTTTTACTCTGTGAATGTTTCTACGTAGCCAAAAAATAGTGACTGCCACTAGTACTAGAGCCGCTAAAATTTCAAATGACCCTATTAAAAAACCATATAATCCATTTCCTAATAACGGTTGAAATACACGATGGGTACCAAATACACCATCAATTACAATTTCTAATAATTCAATGTTGATTAAAATAAAACCCACATACACAATGATGTGTAAAATTCCTGATAACGGACGACGTACCATTTTATATTGCCCTAAAGCAATTTTAGCCATATTTTTCCATCGCTCTGGTTGGTTATTAGTTCTATCAACGTCTTTTCCTAATTTTATATTTCGGATAAGCTTGCGAACATTCATTACAAAATATCCGATACCAGCAATTAAAATAAGTGCAAAAAAGATGTTTGGTAAATATTTCTCCATTTGAATTATTGATTACTTATGTTTTGTTGATTATTTTCTTCGTTATAAGGTTTTGCCTTTTTACCAAAAAGTGAAAAATGCACAAAACGTTTAGGGTTCAACTTAATTTCTCTTAATAATTCTTCTAGTTCTTTAGAAGCATTGGTAAGGTTATTATACATTTTTTCATCGGTCATGAGTTTTCCTAAAGTACCGTCACCGTTCTTAACCTCTGCTAAGATTCCATTTACTCCTTCTAAAGTGCTTTCAAGTTTTTTTACCGTAGCTCCAAGATTTGCTTTTGCTAAATCGTCTGATACTTTTGAAAAATCATCGGTAATTTTTTTTGCATTGTTGAGTGTTGCATCTATGTTACCTTTATTATTGTCTAAGATTGAATTAACAGAACCTAATGTTTTTCTAACATCATTTACCGTGTACTCTAATGCTAGAATACTCCTATTTAAGCTTTTACGAGATTTTTCATTAAGAACTTGATTAAAACCAATTAATAAAGAATCTGCCCCTACTAAAACATTTTCTAGTTTTGCTTGAATAGGATTCAATTTTTCTCCAACTGATGAAAACAAATCAGATTCTATTTCTCCTTGCAAATAATCTCCAGAAACAGCTATTTCTCCTTCGTAACTTGGTACAATAGCTAAGTTCTGACCTCCCATTAAACCTGCCGAATAGATTTTAGCAATACTATTCTTTGAAAATTCAAAATCGTTTTCAATAGATAGTTTTACTTGTAAAGTTCCTTTTTTCTCTCCTTCAGTATTGAAGGAAATTTTCTCTACTTTACCAACTTGCAAACCATTAATGGTAACAATACTTGCTTCATCTAAACCATTAATGTTTTTATATTCAACATAAAAATGACGTGAATTAGGACTGAATAAATCTTGGCCTTTTAAGAAATTATACCCCCAAATACCTAAGGCTATAATTATTACTGAAATGATTCCTGTTTTTAGTTCCTTTGACATAAACAAAATTTACCAAAAACGAAATTACTAATAATTTTTGGGAGTACAGATTAGATTTTATCTAAATTACAGCTTTTTTAAGGCTTTGTATAACGGAATTTTAACTCCATTTTCAAAAGCTACTATAAAAGCACCTTTATGACCTGCACTTTTTACATCTTCTAAAACTTGTTTTATAGACTCATAATTAGATGATTTACCATAATAATACTTATAGTATTCATCTATTTGCATTACCTCAACATTTTGAAGCCCTTTAAAATTGTATGGTTCTGTAGCTAAGAAAGTTTTTGATGCAGCTATTTGCACTTTAAATTGAATAGGGCTTTCAATTTTTACAGGATCTTTTTTTACTACTACTTTTTCTTCTGACAAAACAGAAGTTGGTTTTGTTTGATTCTCTTTTTTACTTTCTTCTTTTGTTATTTTCTCTTCAACCTTTTCAGGTTGTTTTACCTCAACTACTATTTTAGGTTCCTCCTTTTTAACTACTATAGGTTCTGGCTTCGCTTGTGTGTTTTTCTCTTCTTTAGGTGTTGTAGTTGAAGAACCATTAGTATTTGCAGTGTTTTTTTGAGCGGTTTGAGTAGTAACACCTCTTTCTGTAACAACAATTTCTTGAACTGTATTCAACTTTAATTGATTAACGTACCCTATAATAGCTTTTGCTATTGCCAATGCCATTCTTTCTTGCCCTTGTTTAGAATTTAAAAACTTTCCTTCTGCTTTATTTGTTAAAAAACCTAATTCTATTAACACACTAGGCATCACGGTTTCTCTTAGCACTAAAAAGTTATCTTGTTTAACATTTCTGTTATAGCGTTTAATAGTAACGAAATTTCCTTGAATCATTCCTGCTAACGACAGACTTTCATCTAAATTCTCTTCTTGTAAAACCGATAACCCTATTAGAGATTCTGGTGAATTTGGATCATAGTCATAGTTCTGCTTATAATCATCCTCTAATAAAATAACGGCGTTCTCACGTTTAGCTATTTCAAAATTTCCTTGATTTCCTCTGAGCCCTAAAACAAATGTACCTGCTCCGTGTGGATCTGGTCTTTGAAAAGCATCACAATGAATAGATACAAATAAATCTGCTTTTTCTTTATTTGCTTTTTTAGCACGGTTGTGTAACTCAATAAAAACATCTTTTTTTCGAGTATACACCACATCTATATCTTTGGTTTTTTCTAACTCCTTACCAACAAGCATGGCTACTTTTAACACTATTTTTTTTTCTTGATAACCGTTTCCTAAGTTACCTGGATCTTTCCCTCCATGACCTGCATCTAAAACCACTTTATATCGTTTCTGAGCAGCTGTTTTTGAAGAGGTTAATAAAAGAGGAATAAATAGTATAAAAATTAAAGTTACTCTTTTGGTGTTATATTTGTTGAATTTTAAGAATTGCATCAATAAAAATTAACTAATTTTGGCTTCTAGAATTTGGTTCTCCAAATATTGAGCCATACTTTTACTAAACACAAAAATAGTATTTATAGTATTGAAAGCAAATCTATCGTACATACTTTTATTTATTTATCTTTTTTGTTTTCAATCAAGTAGTTCACAAGAGCTTGGTAAAAAGATAAAACCTATCAATCAGAACGTAAAAAAAACAGTGTCTTTTAACTTAAATGATACTATTCCTTCTATAAAAAAAGACAGCATTCTCACTAAAAAAGCTGACACTATAGCCAATGATTCTATCAAAAAACCAAAGGAAGTTATTGAAGGAATAATTACTCATGATGCAGAAGATTACACTATCCAAAACGCAAAAGACAAAACCTTAACTTTATATAATCAAGCTCACGTAACCTATCAAGATATAGATTTAAAGGCAGGTAAAATTATTGTTGATTATAGAAAAAATACGGTTTACGCAACCGGAATTAAAGATAGCACAGGCTATATTCAAAGACCTGTTTTTAAACAAGGTAGTCAGGAATCAGAGCAAGATTCTATCTTATTTAATTATAAAACGGAAAAAGCATTGGTGTATGGAGTGAAAACCATACAAGGAGAAATGATAACGTATGGTGAAAAAACAAAGCGTGTAAATGATTCAACCATTTACATGCGTAAATTAAAATTCACTACTTCAAAAAAGAAAAACCCTGATTATTACATTGCTACCAACAAAGCTAAATTAGTACCTGGTAAAAAAATTATTGTTGGAGGAAGCAATTTAGTTCTGGCAGATGTGCCCACTCCAGTTTATTTACCCTTTGCTTACTTCCCACTAACTAGCGAACGAACCTCTGGTTTTATTATACCCTCTTGGGGAGAAAACAATCAGCAAGGTTTTTTCTTACAAAATGGAGGATATTATTTTGCAATTAATGATTATTTTGATCTTCAAGTTACTGGAGATGTTTATTCAAATGGAAGCTGGGGAGTAAATTTTGACTCAAACTATTATGTAAGATATAAATTCTCAGGAGGATTTAGTTTTAGATATCAAAACTTAACCAATAGTATTAGAGGATTTTCAGATTATTCAAAAACCTCAAATTATAATATAAGATGGTCTCACAGTCAAGACACTAAATCAAGTCCAAATTCACGCTTATCAGCCTCTGTAAATATGGGAAGTAGTCGTTTTTATAGGGAATCTTTAAATGAAATTGATGCTAACCAATATCTTACAAATACATTTAATTCTTCTATTAGTTACTATAAAAAGTTTGTAGGCACACCGTTTAATATGAATGTGACCATGACTCATAGTCAAAACTCTAACACAGAAGCAATAAGTATGACCTTACCTTCGCTTCAAGTAAATATGGATAGAATTTATCCTTTTGCTGGAAAAGGAGGTATAAAAAAGAATGCTTTACAAAAAGTAGGACTTAATTACAGTTTGCAAGGTGAATACAGAATAAACACTACAGATGATGAATTTTTCACCTCAAAAATGTTTAAAGAGGCCAAAACAGGAGTTCAACATAACGTAAGTGCAAACACTAATATTAAAGCTTTTAAATATTTTACTCTCTCACCAAATATTTCTTATAAAGATATTTGGTATTTTGATAAGATTAATAAAAGATATGATATAAACGAATTAAACTCTAACGGTGATCTAGGTGCTGTTGTAAATGATACTATTAGCGGATTTAATCGCTTTAATGAATACAATGTTGGAGTTTCTATGTCAACCAATATTTATGGTATGTTTAATTTTAAAAAAGGAAGGCTAAAAGCCATTCGTCATACCATTCGTCCTTCTATTTCCTGGAACTATAAACCTGATTTTGCTCAAGCTTACGAAAAAAGAGTGAGACGCAGTTCTTCTCCTGGAGATATTATAACTTATACTCCTTTTGATGAAGGAATTTATAGAGGGCCTTCTGGTGGCTTATCAAATTCTATTGGAATTAGCGTAAATAATGTATTAGAAGCTAAAGTTGCTCCTAAAGACCCTGATAGTGACAAAGAAGATGAAAAAATAACTTTACTAAATAACTTAAATTTTAGCACTAGTTATAACATAGCTGCAGATAGTTTACGCTGGAGTAACGTTATTTTTTCTGCAGGAACACGTTTGTTTAAAGATAAAATGGCGGTAAACCTATCAGGAAATTTAGATCCGTATCAAGTAACAGAAAAAGGAGTTAAAATAGATAAGTTCAACCCTTCTATTTTCAGAGTAAACCAAGCTACTTTAACTGCTAACTATAGCATTTCTAGTAGCGATTTTAAAAAAGACAAAAAAGAAGATAGCAACAGTGGAAATGGGTCACAAAACAATCCTCCTGATGTATTAAATCGAGAGATTAACCCTACTAATGGTTTTCACAATCAATCTGCAAATAGTAATAAAGAAGATAAAGAAAAAGTAGCAAAATTATACCATGCCAATATTCCTTGGAATGTTAGCTTTGTATATTCTGCTAACTATACGAATAACGGATATAGTACCGTAGGTATTCAATCTCACACCTTAGGATTTAGTGGTGATGTTGAGCTTACTCCAAAATGGAAAGTTGGTTTTGCTTCTGGTTATGATATTTTAAATGGTGCTTTTTCTTACACTCGTTTAAACTTTTCAAGAGATTTAGATAGTTGGCGATTCAATTTTAACTGGATTCCATTTGGAACAAGAACCTCATATAACTTCTTTATTGGTGTAAAATCATCCATGTTGAGCGATTTAAAATGGGATAAAAACAAACCACCAGATAGAAGACTATTCTAAAATAAAAATGATGAAAAAAATAATTACTACAGATAAAGCTCCGGCTCCAATCGGACCTTACAATCAAGCAGTTTTAAGTGGCAATACTTTATATACTTCTGGGCAAATTGCCATTAATCCGGAAACGGGAGAGTTAGTTTTAGGTGATATTGCTTCTGAAACCAAGCAAGTAATGGAAAATATGAAAGCTGTTTTAGAAGCTGCGGAAATGACGTTTGAAAACGTTATTAAAACGTCTATTTTTATTTCTGACATGCATAACTTTTCTCAAATAAATGAAGTATATGCTACCTATTTTGATGATGCTACTGCACCTGCCAGAGAAACGGTAGAAGTTGCTAACTTACCAAAGTTTGTTAACGTAGAAATAAGTATGATTGCGGTTAAATAGATCTAGGCTTTATGCTTATGGCTTATAGCAAAAAAAGGAAAAACAATAAAATTGTTTTCCCTTTTTTATATAGCTTTAATCAAAAGTTCTGCTGTAGAAGGATTAGTTGCCAACGGAACGTCATGAACATCACACAAACGCATTAACATAAAAATATCTGGCTCATGTGGATGTTTCGCCAACGGATCTCTAAAAAACAGCACCATATCACACTTTCCTTCCGCTACCCTACCTGCTATCTGAGCATCACCTCCTAAAGGACCTGATAAAAATTTAACTACTTTGAAACCCGCTTTTTCTGCTTTTTCTCCAGTAGTACCTGTTGATATAAGATGAATGTTTGTTTGATGAAAAAAGTTTTTGTGCTCGTTTAAAAACTGAACCATTTCTGCCTTTTTGCCATCGTGTGCTATAATAGCTATTTCCATATTAATTCTTTTCTAAATAAAAAATCCCGCGACAGCGGGATTCATCTATATTATAATGAAGCTGCATGCTCCAGCAAATCTACAATTTTTGTGGCATAACCGTACTCGTTATCATACCATGAAATCACCTTAAAGAAATTTTCATTTAACTCTAAACTTGCACCTGCATCTACAACAGAAGTTCTTGTTTCGGTTACAAAATCTTGTGAAACTACTTCATCTTCAGTATATCCTAAAATTCCTTTCATGTCTGCTTCTGAAGCTTCTTTTAACTTAGCTAAAATAGCTTTTAAGCTTGTAGCTTTTTCTGTTCTAAAAGTTAAATCTACTAAAGAAACATCTGGAGTTGGTACACGTACTGCCATTCCTGTTAATTTACCTTTTAATTCAGGAATTACTTTAGTCACTGCTACTGCTGCCCCTGTTGTTGTAGGAATCATATTATTTAAAACTGATCGTCCTCTTCTCCAATTACTATTAGGTCCATCAACCGCATCTTGACCTGATGTTGCCGAGTGAATAGTGGTCATTAATCCTTCAACTAATCCGAAGTTTTCATGAATAACTTTTGCTAACGGAGCTAAACAGTTTGTTGTACATGATGCATTTGAAATAATAGTTTCATCAGCAGATAAATCTTTATGATTTACCCCCATTACGTACATATTAGCATCTTTAGAAGGTGCAGAAATAATTACTTTTTTAGCACCACCTTTTAAGTGTAATTCAGCTTTTTCTTTAGTTAAAAAGAATCCTGTAGACTCAATTACATACTCTGCTCCTGCTTCATCCCATTTTAAGTTTTCAGGATTTCTATCAGCAGTTACACGAATAGTTTGTCCGTTTACTACTAAATGACCGTCTTTAACCTCAACCGTTCCTTTAAAACGCCCGTGAACTGAATCGTATTTTAATAAATAAGCTAAGTATTCTACATCTAATAAATCATTGATTGCAACTACTTGCACGTTATCTCTTTCCATTGCAGAACGGAACGCTAAACGCCCGATTCTTCCAAATCCGTTAATTCCTATTTTAATCATTTCTTTTGTTTGTTTAATATTTATGTGGTCATGATATCAGAAACTCGTAATAATTCCAAATCTATATCACATTGACCTTTAATTGCATTATCTAAATCGGTAGTTGTTATTTTATCATTTTGTAACCCTACCATTAAGTTTGATTGTCCATCAATTAATAATTCAACCGCTTTAACTCCCATTCTACTAGCTAAAACACGGTCAAAACATGTTGGAGATCCTCCTCGTTGCATATGTCCAAGTACAGAAACTCGTACCTCATACTCAGGTAAATTTTCTTCAACATATTGTGCTAGTTGATATACATTTTTACCTGATTTATCTCCTTCGGCAACTACAACAATGCTTGACGATTTGCCTGAACGACGACTTTTTTGAAGCGATTCTAACATTCTTTCTAACCCTAAATCTTCTTCAGGAATTAAAATTTCTTCAGCCCCAGCTCCTACTCCGGCATTTAATGCTATGAAACCTGCATCGCGCCCCATAACCTCAACAAAGAATAGTCGGTTATGAGAAGAAGCTGTATCTCTAATTTTATCAATTGCTTCCATTGCGGTATTTAAAGCGGTATCATACCCTAACGTATGCGAAGTACCAAAAATATCATTATCTATAGTTCCGGGAATACCAATTACCGGAAAATTATATTCAGAGTTGAAAACCACTCCACCTGTAAAAGATCCATCTCCTCCAATAACCACTAAACCGTCTATACCTTGTTCTTTTAGGTTTTCATAAGCTTTCTTACGTCCTTCTGGAGTCATAAACTCTTTTGATCGAGCAGACTTTAGAATAGTTCCTCCTTTATGAATGATATTGTTTACACTTCTTGCGGTCATAGGAATAAAATCTCCTTCAATCATTCCTTGATAACCTCTATAAATACCTACACATTCTGTTCGGTAATACGCACACGTACGAACAACTGAACGAATGGCTGCATTCATCCCCGGAGAATCGCCTCCTGAGGTCATTACTGCTATTTTTTTTATCTTTTTTGCCATAAAAATCGAATATCAAATTTACTTAATATTTATCATTTTTATTAAAAAAAATGCGAAATCGTTTTCGATTTAATGAAGAATTAACTTTTAAAATATTTAATTACTTTTAGCACATAAACTTAAAATATGACATTAAGCACGCTTGACTACGTAATTATTATCGCTTTTTTTTTACTTTCTTTAGCCATTGGTGTTTGGGCTTCTAAATCTGCTGGAAAAAACAGTTCTGAATTCTTTTTATCTGGAAGAAATATGCCTTGGTGGCTTTTAGGAGTATCTATGGTAGCTACCACTTTTGCTGCCGACACGCCTGGTTTGGTAACCGAATTAGTAAGGAACAATGGTGTTTCTGGCAATTGGGTTTGGTGGGCAATGCTACTAACAGGTATGTTAACCGTGTTTTTTTATGCAAAATTGTGGCGTAAATCAGGTATTACAACTGATTTAGAGTTTTATGAGTTACGCTACTCTGGAAAAATGGCTAGTTTTTTACGTGGATTCAGAGCTATTTATTTAGGGGTAATCTTCAACATAATTACCATGGCGGGTGTTTGTTTGGCCGGAGCTAAAATTGCAAATATCTTATTAGGGATTTCACAAGGTGAAATGTTGCTATACTCTTCAATTATCGTAGTAATTTATTCTTCTTTAGGCGGATTAAAAGGTGTTTTATTGACAGATTTTGTGCAATTTTTGATAGCAATGATCGGTTCAATATGGGCAACAGTATATATCGTGAACTTACCAGAAGTTGGCGGATTAGATAATTTATTAACTCATGCATCGGTAAGTGATAAATTAGCTATGTTTCCTGATTTCTCTAATACAGAGGCTTTGATTACCTTGTTCATTATTCCGTTTGCAGTACAATGGTGGAGCACTTGGTATCCGGGAGCTGAACCAGGTGGTGGCGGTTATATTGCTCAACGTATGTTAGCGGCCAAAGATGAAAAAAATGCTACCTGGGCTACTTTATTTTTTAATTTTGCACACTACGCTTTACGTCCGTGGCCATGGATATTAGTTGGGCTAGCTTCTTTGATTGTATTTCCGAGTTTAGAAAGCATGAATACTGCTTTTCCTAGTTTAACAACTGAAATGCAAGGACATGATGTTGCTTACGCAGCAATGATGACTTATTTACCTGCTGGTTTGTTAGGAATTGTATTAACTTCATTAATAGCAGCATTTATGAGTACTATTTCCACGCAATTGAACTGGGGAAGTTCTTATGTAGTAAATGATTTTTACGCACGTTTTATCAATAAAAACGCCACTGAAAAACAAAAAGTAGTAGTAGGTAGAATATCTACTGTGGTATTGATGTTATGTGCTGCTTTATTTTCATTTTACTTACAATCGGCAAAAGATGTTTTTGACCTACTATTACAAATAGGTGCTGGTACTGGTTTACTATTTATTTTACGTTGGTTTTGGCACAGAATTAATCCGTATAGCGAAATTGCTGCTATGGCTATTTCTTTTGTAATTGCAGTCTTCTTCTTTATTAACAGAAAAATGGAGACTCCTTTTTTTGAAATTGCTGGATATTGGCAATTGATTATTGGAGTATTTGTTACAACCATGGGTTGGATTATTACTACACTACTCACTCAACCTACCAATACTAAAACTATTGAAAAATTTGATAACTTAATTTTTGAAGGAGAAGACAAGTTTAAAAATATTGGTGCAAAAATTGCGGCTTTTGTAACAGGCACCATTGGTGTGTATAGTTTTTTATTTGCTACAGGAAACTGGATTTACGGCAAAACTGCATTAGCCATAGGTTTAACCTTGTTAACTATTGGTTGTGTAGTTTTTTTACAAAGAATTTGGAAGAAGATTTAGCATCATGAATAAAATTTTAGTTTTAGCATTATTAGTTTGTTATAGTGTAGTTGGTCAAGACTTAATTTCTAACCAAAAATTATGGAGTGAAACAAACAAATTAAAAGCAGAAGATTTTAAATTAAAATTAGAAAATCAATCTAGCGATGTAATAGGAAGTCAGTTTTTAATTTCTTATGAAGCTAAAGGTTTCGATTTTTTAAAGAGAAACTTAAATCAAAGAGTAAAAAACATATTCATCTCTAATTCTTCATGGATAGACAGCTCAAAAACCGATGATATAAACTTGCATATTGAGTTTCATCAGCTTCAATTTGACTTATCTGAAATTTATACCCGAAAATTTAGAAAAAGACTTTTAATTAATAAGAAAAAAATTTCTAAAGGATTTGATGAAGTTAACAAAATTCACAATGAGATATCTGAGGAATTCACAAAAGAAAGAATGCTTTTTATTAATGAAACGAAATCAGGAAGAAATAAGACCCAATTAGATGAGTGGAAACTAAAAATTAAAGAACAATTATTGAGTTTACACGAGTTTAGGTTTGAAAACACCAAAAAAATTAAATTGAAAAAATGAAAAAAACATTACTTCTCATCTTAATCCCTATTTTTTCTTTAGCGCAAAATGGTGAATTTAATTCATTAGAAGAGGCATTACAAAACCCAAAAACGGTTATTGAATTGAACTTATCTGAGCAAGGTTTAAGTGAAATTCCAAAAGAAATATTTCAATTTAAAAATCTACAAAAGTTAAACTTAAAAAAGAATATCATTTCTGAAATAGACACCTTACTTTTTGAATTAAAAAACCTCACTTATCTTAACCTTTCTAGAAATAAAATATCTGAGCTTCCTGCACAAATACAAAAACTACAAGAATTAGAACATTTTAGTATAAGTTATAATGAGCTAACACAATTACCTGAGGGTATTTGTGAGTTGACTTCTTTAGAAAAATTATACATTCAAAACAATAAAATAACCGATTTACCTTTAGAAATTGGCGAACTTAAACAACTCATAAAACTATATGCTTCAAAAAATGTACTGGCTTTTTTACCTCCATCATTTAATGAACTAAGTAATTTAAGGGCTTTAAAACTTAAAAGTAATAATCTGTATAAAATATCTGATGTTATTGGCGGGTTGAGACGTTTACAATTACTCGAATTGAGTAATAATCAATTTGATGATTACGAACAAGGTAGAATAAAAATTCAAACCCCAAATAACTGTAAAATTATTTGGGAGTAGGTAGCTATTTGATAGCTTTTTGGTAATTAGTAATTGTTTTTTTTACAGCTTCAGTTTCAAATACCTTTGGATATAATTCCTTCACGACTTGATGATATTCAAAATCAATAGCTATCGCATTTTTTAAATGCATTATACTATAATCTTGTTTATTTAAAATCATGAACAATCCACACAAACGATATTCAATTTCAGCAAATTCACGGTATATTTTTTTCCCTTTAACTAGTACTTTTAATGCGTATTCATAATTTCCTAATAATAATAAAACATCTGCTAAGGCAATATAAATGTCAATATCAACATCACCCAAATCAATACATCTTTCTAAAGCCTTTGTAGCCTCATCAAAAAAACTTAGTTTAACATTTATATTTGCATACTTACGCCAGTAAATAGGGTTAGAATCGTCAATTTGTAATGCTTTGGTAATATAATACAGTGCTTTATGGTGGTTTTCTTGATCTAAATATGCATCTGTTAATATTACCCATCCTTTATCTAATAAAGGATCTTCATTAACAGCTTTTTTAAAGTATTTAATAGCTGCTTTTGTATCATTTAATTCATTAAAACACTCTCCAATTCTTATATATGCAAAAGCCGTAGGATCATCTAGCTCTAAGGTTATTAAGTAGTTTTCAATGGCTTCTTCAAACCGACCTAACTCTTCTAATGTTTTTGCTTTTTCAATATATCCGCCTAAAAAACCTTCATCAATTAACACAGCATAATCAAAAGAAGTCAAAGCTTCTTTATACATTTCTAGCTCAAAATACTGCCTTCCTAATTGATGCCATGCAACTTCACTGTATGGATTCTTATCTACATATGCATTTAAAAAACGGATAGCTTCTTCTTGCTTTTCTTGCATTTCAAAACAGTATACAATGTTGTAAAGCGAAGAATAATCTTCATAATCAACATCAATACATTTAGCAAAATTCAAACGGGCATTTTCATAATCATCCATGTACATATATTCCATTCCTATCATTGCCCACACATCTACAGGGTCTTGTACAAATTTTAGTGATTCTTTTAAAATTAATACAGCCTCTTTATGTTTACTGTTCTTTGATAAAATACTGGCCTTTTGAATGTACACCTCATCATTATGAGGCTCTACAGCTTCAATTTCATTAAGTAACTCTACCGCTTTTTCTAAATTATCTTCAAAAACATAAATCTCTACCTTTAATAATTTTAATTCTATAGAAGCAGGATGCTGGTCTAAACCTAGTTGAGTAGCTTTTTTAGCTAAAGATAATTTACCTATATTTAAGTAATGTTGTATTATCTGTTCAAACTCAGTGGCGTCAAAGAAGAAAATGTTGTTGGTTTTCAACATTGATTCAAATTTTGATAGTGACATAGGCTATTACATTTGAATTACATTATAAATCTACTACATCATTCTCCTTTATAAACACAAACATTTTTTAGTTTTCAACAAAATAATTAACAATAATAGCTAGTTTTAATTGTCTCTTTTTTATTTTATTCCTTTCTCTGCATATTTGAATTGAAGGATTAATTTTATATATTTGAGAGGTTTAAACAAGATTTAACTAATTTTAATATAAACTTTTAAAAAATAATTATGAGTAAATTTGATGAAAAAGTAGAACTGTACAAGAAGTTTATGGACGATAAAAACTTACGTTCTAATACTGATTTATTAAGAGCAGTTACAAAAGGTTTGGGGCCTTCTATCTACAAAAGAGATGCTGAAACAGTATCAGGATCAGATCCAAAAGAATTGGAAACTGTTAAAAAGAATTTCTTAATTAAAAAATTAGGTTTAAAAGATAGTCCGGAATTAGACAAAGCTATTGAAGAAGTGGTAGAAAAGATTGGAAAATCTGAAAGAAATAAATATCGTGCTGTAGTTTACTATTTATTAGTAAAAAAATTCGATAAAGAATCTGTATACGGAATGTAATACAAATTCAATAAATAAATTAATCCCGTTTTGAGTATTACAAAACGGGATTTTTTATTTTTGTATTACAAACAACTATTAAATTTATGGCACAATTCATTAGCGTATTTGATATGCTAAAAATAGGTGTAGGCCCTTCTAGTTCTCATACATTAGGACCTTGGAGAGCAGCTCAACAATGGATTCAAGTTTTAAAATCAACCAATATATTTGAAGCAATTACTTCAGTAAAAGTAGATTTATATGGATCTTTATCATTAACAGGAAAAGGACATGCTACCGATTTAGCAATTTTATTAGGTTTAAGTGGTACTGACCCAGAGTACATTCCTATTAATGAAATTCAAAATATAATTAATCAAATTAATGAAAATAAACAATTACATTTCAACTTTGAAAAAGTAATTGATTTTACTACACAAGATATTGTTTTTCATAAAGATTTTCTTCCCTATCATGCTAACGGATTAACTTTTAGAGGATTTGATATTTTCGGAACTGAAATCTCTACTGAAACTTACTATTCTATTGGGGGCGGATTTGTAATTCAAGAAGAAGTTGAAAAAGATGCCGATATAGAAATTACTAAACAAAACTTTCCGTTTCCTATTAATAGAGCCACAGAACTAGAAGCTTATTGCGAAACGCACAACAAAACCATTTCTGAAATTGTTTTTGAAAACGAATTAGAGCTAAAACCAGCTGCAGAAATTGATATTGAACTACATCGTATTTGGGATACCATGTTAGAATGCATGTATATTGGTTGTCATACCGAAGGTATTCTACCTGGAGGCTTAAACGTTAAACGTCGTGCATTTGCTACTCATGAAAGACTAATTAAAGACGCAACGTATAATAGCCCACAAGAATGGATTGCAGCCATTAGAAATACCGAAGTAAAATTCAGAGAAATTTTAAAATGGGTAAGCTGTTTTGCCTTAGCAGTTAATGAAGTAAACGCATCTTTAGGTCGTGTGGTGACTGCTCCTACTAACGGAAGTGCAGGTGTAATTCCTGCGGTATTGATGTATTATTTGGTGATTGAAAACCATGACGCTGATTTTGAACACATCAAAAAATTCTTATTAGTTGCAGGCGAAATTGGCAGTATTTTTAAGAAAAACGCAACTATTTCTGCAGCTATGGGTGGTTGTCAAGCAGAAATTGGTGTTTCTTCTGCCATGGCTGCGGCTGCATTGACCGAACTTTTAGGCGGTACTCCTGCGCAATGTTTAGTAGCTGCTGAAATTGCTATGGAACATCATTTAGGATTAACCTGTGATCCTATTGGGGGATTGGTACAAATACCATGTATTGAACGTAATGCCATGGGTGCTATAAAAGCAATTAATGCTGCTGAATTGGCACTAGATACAAATCCGAAGGAATCAAAAGTACCATTAGACAAGGTTATTGACACCATGTGGGAAACCGCTAAGGATATGAATAAAAACTATAAAGAAACCTCTGAAGGTGGTTTAGCGGTTTCGGTAAAGATTGTAGATTGTTAATTATTTAATGGTAATTTTATCTCCCAAAAACTTAGGCTGTACATTAAATAATACATCTACAAAAACTTTTACGCGGGCTAAATACTCGCGTAATTTAACCTTTAAACCATATTTCCCTGTAATATCTTTAGCATTAAAAGCTACTGCTTGTATATTGAAATGTTCTGCTAAATAAATCGCTCTTTCATTATGAAAAGGTTGTGATATTATAGTAATGGATTCTTGCCCAAAAATTTCTTTTACTCTTACCACAGAATCTAATGTTCTAAAACCTGCGTAGTCTAAAAATATTCTTGCTTCTGGAATTCCTCCTTTGATTAAATCATTTTTGAAATCAGTGGGCTCATCGTAAGATTTTGAGCCATTATCTCCACTTACAATAATAATATCAACTTTACCTGCCCTAAATAATGCTATAGCTGCTTCAACCCTGTACTTATAATACAAATTAATTCTTCCGTCAGATAAATGCTTAGAAGTTCCTAAAACCAATCCAACTTTATTGTTAGGAACAGCACTCATTTCTGAAAAAACTTTTTCAGCTGCATTTTTCTCAATAATCTCATTTGCCAAAAAACACAAGAAAACTGATAAAATTGCTCCGAATAACACTATTTTACCTGCTCTTTTAAACTTCATCTATCTTGTAAAAACCAATTCTGTGTCGGTTGACATTTCTTCGGAAAAACCATATCCACCTACATCAAAACCTTTTAATTGCTCTAATGTTTCTACATCGTTATCAATAATATAACGTACCATTAATCCGCGGGCTTTTTTAGCAAAGGTCATGATGGTTTTGTATTGTCCGTTTTTAAAATCTTTAAACACCGGAGTAATCATGGTTGATTTCAATGTTTTTTTAGGTAAGGCTTTAAAATATTCAGCACTGGCTAAGTTTATTAATAATTCTCCATCATCCATATCTTCATTTAACTCATTTGCCAAATCATCACCCCAAAACTTGTATAAATTATCGGCTCTACCTACTTTTAATTTAGTACCCATTTCTAGTCGGTAAGGTTGAATTAAATCTAACGGACGTAGCAAACCGTATAACCCAGATAAAATTCTAAGTTTGTCTTGTAGATCGGGTAATTTATCTTCAGCTAGTGTGGTAACATCTAACCCTCTGTACACCTCTCCTGTAAAACTATACACCGCTTGTTTGGCGTTGTCTAAACTAAATGGCGGATTCCACTCTTGGTTTCTGTCATAATTCAACGCTGCCAAGTCATCTGAAATACTCATTAACTCAGATAACTTTTTTCTTGATAAGGTTTTAAGCTTCTTATTTAGTTTTTTAGACTGCTCTATAAAATGCGGTTGCGTATGTAACGTAGTTGGGGCTTTGGTTTCAAAATCTAACGACTTTGCCGGAGATATTATGATTTTCATGATTACCTATTCTTTTTTGTAAAAATAACAAGGACTTAAAAAGTATACAAACTCCTTTGATAAGATTATTTTATATGGTCATAATTTTAATTATTTTCATTACTGAAAATTACAAACTTTATTTTTGCATCAAATTTTAGTAATTCATAATTAAGGAATACTTAAACATACATGATACTATTCTATTGTATAAGATCAAATTCTTTCAATAATAATTAGAAAAAGGCAATAGAATTAAGCTATACTACTTTTTTTCTATTGCCTATAAGGTTTATGTATATCAAATTTCATTATTTAGACGTAGGCCAAATATCTTGAATCTGCCATCTTTGTCTACCACTTCCGTCATCTTCATTCCATAAATCTACGTTTGTCCCATCTGCTCTACAACTTAAATATCTTTTATTACCAGAAACTCCTTCATGAACTCGGATTAAATAAGTATTACATGTTGATGAATTATTAATTAGGGTAACCTCCCATTGTTGTCTACCACTTCCATCATCTTCATGCCATAAATCTACATTAGAACCATCTGAATTACTACTTAAATACTTATTATCACCAGTAACTCCTTGTGTAATTATTATGTTATATACACCTTGTTTATTCTCTAATTGCTTAAATTCCCACTGTTGTCTGCCACTGCCATCATCTTCATTCCATAAATCAACATTCGACCCATCTGAAGTACAACTAAGAATTGATCTGTTATTAGTTAATCCTCGAAGAATTTGAAGATTATGTAATCCTCTTATAGTCATAATTTTTAAATTTAAATTTCCTACTCTTTTTGTATAGGCTTTTCGGATTTTACCTTTGTAATCTAAATTTGATAGTAGCTACTTAATCGAATAATTTGTTTTTGATTACGTTTCAATAGTCTAATAACTGAGATTTATTTAGAGTATAAATAGCTGATTTAATAAAACAGATAGAATTACCTAAATTGTATTATTCTCTTATTATTAGACAAATTAAAGTTCGGAAAAGTATAGACTTTACTCTGAAAAAATGCCATAACAGTTTGATATTTATACAAGAAAGCAAGAATTTGAGGTATAAAAGAAAAATAGGCATAACAAGGCACATAAAAATAGCAGGAAAATGCAAAATAAAAAGTTTATGATCTTTAAGTATGTTTTTTCTAAACGGAAAATTATTGTATTTCTACAATACTACTTTACATATACAAACACGATAGCGAAACATTTTATATAAACAAAAAAACGAACTCTTTCGAGTTCGTTTTTGTTTTTTAATTTCCACATTGTTGTAAAATGGTTTCGGCTCGTTGTTTTCCGTAACTTGGGTAAAACTGTGGGAGTTCTTCTTTGTTAAATAATTCCAACGCCTTTTCAACATCTTTACAATACGGTTCGGTAGATTGCCCAAAGTAGCGTGCACTACCCATACCCCACTCTGCTTTTCCTAAAATTACACGTGGATTGTTAGGTGCTAGTTGCAACGCTTCATCATACAAGGCAGTATTTTTCATAGATAAGGTCATACCGTATTTTTGTCCGTCAAAAGCGATGTACGCAGTATTTAACAAAGCTTGGTTAATAATAATTTCCGGGTTGTTAGGTGAAATGGTTTTTGCCATATCTAAAAACTCTTGCGCTCTGGTAAGTTTAGCATTTAAAACAGTTTCATCTTTTAACCCAAAACTACTTACAATTTCTATAGTTGCTACATAATACGGTGGTAACCATTGCTCGTTCTCTGCTTTGGTTATACGCTCAAACAATTGAGAGGCTTCGGTGGTTTTGTTTTCTTTCCACAAATCAAAGGCCTTCTTCATTCCTTGTTCGTATTTTGATTGCGCCGTAACAGTAATTGTAATAAATGCAACTACTAGTGTTATTATTTGTTTCATGTTAGTTAATGTTTATTGTTAAGTTGGTATTTTGTTTCACTATAAATTTTGCGTCTTTATATTTTGGTGGTCCCATAAAACCTTTGGCGTCATTAGAAATACCTATGGGCTCTTTTGGAATACCAAAAATTCTTGTATCCATTTTTTTGTTTTCATTTTCATCATGAAATGCAGAAATGGCATATTCACCAACAGGAATTTCTTCAAAAACTACCGTAGCTTTTTTGTTGGTAACCTTTACAATAGCTCCCTTTATTTCCTTTTTTAAAAAGTCGGCTTCTTTATTATACAAAGCCACATACAAATCTCCTGTGTCTGATTTCATTCCGGAGAATTCAACCGTAATTATGTGTGTTTCTTGAGCAAATGTGCTTACAAGGCCAAAAACTAATAGTGCTAGTAGTAAAATGATTCGTTGCATGATGATTGTTTTTTGTTAGTTCAAATATCTGATGTTTATAGGTAGTATCCTCAAAATTTTTACCGAACTGTAATTTTTTACGTCCGAATTGTGTTTTTTTTTAATATTTAAAAATATTTTTAAAATAATATGTCAACCTGAACTTGTTTTAGGTTCTCATAATAACCTAACGTTTGCTATATGAGATTCCGAAATAAATTCGGAATGACATTCATAAACAAATAATAATTTTTATAAATTATCCAGCTGATTACTCTTTTTATCATCACTGATCGACCAGAAAAATCCGACAAAAAAGAATCTGTCCGCAGCGGGTATAATTGCTTGTCTATCATAAAAACCATTATTATTCAGTTCATTTTTATAATTGTATCCGTACACATTTTTGGTTCCCAGCACGTTGTTTACTGAAAAATACAGTATTTTTTGCTGACTGATCAAATACGCAGCATTTAAGCTTACTGAATTGTAATTTTTAGTTTTCTGATTTAAAAATCCGCCTTCATTAGGGTTGGTATACGATCTCCCAGAAGCAAAACTATACGAAAGTCCCAATTGTGTTTTCCAATCGTCAACCCAATACTTACCCACTACTGATACATTGTGTTTTGAAGCAAAATTAGGCGTGGCTTGTTGTGGATAGTTTTTAAAATCTCTTTTGGTATCTAAATATGAATACGATACCCAATAATCTAAATACTTAATATTTTTTCCATCGCGCCAAAATACATCCACACCTTTGGCAAATCCATTTCCGGAATTGGAATAAGTTGAAAGCGGAGTAGCTATTGCATCGTCAAACTTTACCAAATCATTGTACTTTTTATAATAGCCTTCAATTCGTAAAATTTGTTTGTTTTTTACATATTGATAATTAGCAATATAATGTGTAGCATTTTCAGCCTCTAAATCTTGACTGAATTTTAAATATTCATTCTTCGGATTTTGATAAAAGCGTCCGTACGCCAATGAAAACTGTGTATGATTTCCCGATTTATACGCCAACGAAGCTCTGGGCGATACCATAAATTGATTAAAAACTTCAGCATTTTCTGCTCTTACTCCTACTTTGGCAGCCAATTTTTTAGAGAAAAAAATATCTGCTTCAGTAAATACTCCAAAAATATTGTTGTTAAATCCGTAGTTGAAATTGTTTCCTCCACTTTCATTATACCCTTCAGAAAAGTCGGTGATAAAATATTCTGTTCCGAAGCTTACTTTAAATCGATTTGAAAAACGTTTGTTAAATTTTACTTTTAAATGCGCAGAGTTTTCGTTGTCATCAACTTTGTTTTCTTCAATTTTAATATCAGAATTATCGTTAGTATAACTCAATCCACCAAAAATAGTCCAATCATTTCCCAACGGTTGCTTGTATGAACCGTTGAAATACAAATTCAGGTTTTGCAACGCAAAACGGAAACCGTTTTCATAATTAATATCTTCTTGAATCAAATCAAAATTGGTGTAACCGAAAGCTCCGTATAATTTTAGCAATCCGTCATTGTTGGTTTTGTAACGATATACCATTTCACCTCCTGCTCCTTCAAATGGTTTATTCCACTCATTTCTATCAGGAAACGCCCACTGATACGGACCTAAATTGATGTACGAGGCATTAATACTGAATGAATTTTCACCCCAAATCTGTGTATTACCAACACCAACACCCACGGTCATAAATTGTAAATCAGTCTTTTCTTGGTCAGGTTCATCTATGGTATTCAATGCTAACACTCCCGATAATGCTTGACCAAATTCCGCAGAATATCCTCCGGTAGAAAAACTCATTCCTTTAAATAAGAACGGAGAAAAGCGTCCGCGAGTAGGAATATTATTAGCGGTTGGAGAAAATGGCGTGAATACTCTTAATCCGTCAATAAAAATTTGAGTTTCTTCAGCATCACCACCTCTAACAAATAATCGTCCATCTTCTTCATTGGCAGATGTACCAGGTAACGTTTGAAAAGCGCCAATTACATCTCCTAAAGCACTTGCCGTTGTAACCACATCTAGCGGTTTTAAAGCTGTTACTTTAGCGTTATCACCTGCTTCAAAGCTTCCTGCGTTGATAACCACAGCATCTAAAGTATTTACATCCTCTCGAAGTTTTATCTTAAGATTTGTAAAATTGACAACCTCATCTGTTCTGGTAAATGTTTCATAAGAAATAAAAGAAACTGCTAAGGTTTGTTTTCCTTGTTCTGAGGTTGAAAAACTGAAGTTTCCTTGCGCATCTGTAGAAGCTCCATCATAGGATCCTTCTAAATACACATTGGCACCTTCAATTGGGTTGCCTTTTTCATCCAAAACTTTTCCTGAAATGGTAGTTTGAGCTATTGAAGCAAATGAAAGTAATAGAAAGCTTATAATAAATAGTGGTTTCATTGGTTAATTGATTTTGATAGGTCAAAGATTATATACTTTTACAGCGTTACATAAAAAGAATGACCGAACTGTAAAAAAAGAAAGACGAATTGTATTTGGTTTTACTACCTACATTTATTGTTGTAATTTTACATTACAAATTCCAGTACAATGGCGCATGATTTAAGTGATTACAGAAAAACCTATAAAAAGCATGAATTGCTAGAAGAAAATTGTCCTGAAAACCCAATTGAACTGTTTAGAGATTGGTTTTTAAGAGCCGATGAATCTGAATTGGTAGATGAAGCCAATGCAGTGAACATATCTTCGATAGGTTTAGACGGTTATCCTAAAAACAGAATGGTCTTATTAAAAAGATACACCTATGAAGGTTTTATTTTTTATACCAATTACAATTCTGAAAAAGGGAAAGCCATTGCAAAAAACAATAAAGTATGTTTGTCTTTTTTTTGGTCGGGATTAGAGCAGCAGATCATTATTAAAGGAGAAGCTGAAAAAGTTGCTGAGAATTTATCAGATGGGTATTTTGAGTCAAGACCCGACGGAAGTAAATTAGGTGCTTGGGCCTCTAACCAAAGTGAAGTGGTTACTTCTCGTGAAGAATTGGACAACAATCTTGGAGATTTTGAAACTAAATTTAAAGGACAAGAAATTCCAAGACCTCAACATTGGGGCGGTTATATAGTTAAACCAGTTTCTATAGAATTCTGGCAAGGGCGTCCTAACAGAATGCATGATAGGATACGTTATACCCTTCAAAAAGATTTTTCTTGGAAAATTGAACGATTAGCTCCTTAAATATTTATATTTGAGAAGTGATTAAAAATTGAATGAAGACACTTTATATTGTTAGGCATGCTAAATCTTCGTGGGATTATAGCAGCGTTAAAGATCATGATCGTCCTTTAAAAGAAAGAGGAATAAATGACGCTCATTTAATATCTAAATTTTTAGCAAAAAACATTCAAAGACCCGATGTGTTTATTTCTAGTAGTGCTAACAGAGCATTACATACAGGAATTATTTTTTGTGAAAACTTTAGCTACCCCATGTCTAATTTAAAAATTAGCAAACAGCTATATAGTTTTAGCGATGGGTATTTAGTTAAAACCGTAAAAGCACTTGATGATAATTTTGATAGTGCTATTATATTTAGCCATGATCATGGTATTAACACTTTTGTAAACAAATACGGTAACAAACCCATTGCCCATGTAGCAACATGTGGTGTTATTGGCATTCAATTTGATGAAAAATATTGGAAAAACATAAAAAAAGGAGCTACCATATTAGTTGAGTTTCCTAAGTATCATAAATAATTTTACCATTGAAAATAAAAAAATATGGAGCCATAGATATTGGTTCTAACGCAATAAGACTCTTAATAGCAAACATTATTGAAGAAAAAGGCAAAGAACCTAAATTCAAAAAATCTTCATTAGTGCGTGTACCTATCCGTTTAGGAGCTGATGTTTTTGTGTCTGGGCAAATTTCTGAAGGTAATAAAAAAAGAATGATTGACGCTATGGAAGCCTTTAAACTACTAATGTCTGTACATGGGGTTGAACGTTACAAGGCATGTGCTACCTCTGCAATGAGAGAAGCTGCAAACGGAAAAGAAGTTGGTAAAGAAATAGCTATAAAAACAGGAGTAGAAATTGATATTATTGATGGCAAAAAAGAAGCTGCTATTATTTCTTTTACAGATTTAAACAACCTTATCAATTCCGAAGACACTTATTTATATGTAGATGTAGGTGGTGGTAGTACCGAATTTACTGTTTTTTCAAAAGGAAAAATAATTAATTCAAAATCTTTTAAAATAGGTACCGTAAGATTAATTAATAATACAAAAGAAGAAAACAAAAAAATATTTAAAAAAGTAGAAGCTTGGATAAAACAACATACTCAAGATTTTAAACGTATTTCTTTAATAGGATCTGGAGGAAATATTAACAAAATTTTTAAAATGTCTGGTAGAGAAATGGGTAAACCTATTTCATACATTTACCTTAATGCTCAATATCAGTTTTTAAAGAAAATGAGCTATTCAGAAAGAATTTCAGAACTAAGCTTAAACCCCGATCGTGCTGATGTTATTGTACCCGCTACCAAAATTTATTTATCTGCTATGAAATGGAGTAATGCCCGTAAGATTTATGTTCCTAAAATTGGTTTATCTGATGGCATAATAAAAAGCCTTTACTTTAACAAACTCTAAAATATTCTTTAACAAGCCTTTAACATAAATATTTTTTATATATTTGTTATGGCTATGTAAGAAAACTCTCCCCCCCTCACTTTACCTAGCCGAGGTAAATAAATATCAAATTCAAATCTTATTCATTATGAAGAAACTAATGTTATCTGGAGCTTTAGTGGCGTTCGGATTTACATTTACAGTATCTGCACAAGATTTACCTACAAATGCAGAACCTGGTAAATGTTACGTCCGCTGTAAAACACCGGAAGTATGGAAAAACGAAGATGTAACTATTGAAGTTGCACCTGCTTACAAAAGAATTGTTACTCACCCGGCTCAATACAAAACCGTTACTGAACGTGTTTTAGTAGACGAGGGAGGAGAAAGTTTAGTAGTAATTCCTGCAAAGTATGAAACACAAAACTTTACAGTAGTTACTAAAGAAGCGTCTCAACGGTTAGAAAAAACTGCTTCTAGACCCTCTTTAGAAAGAGAAACTGTAGTTACCAAAGAAGCGTCTCAACGTTTAGAAGTTGTACCCGCCCAATATGAGATGCGAGATGTTGTAGTGGTTGAAAAAGAAGGATATAAAAAATTAGTTCCTGTACCAGCCCAATATGAAATGCAAGATGTAGTTGTTGTAGTTGAAGAAGCATCTCAACGTTTAGAAGTTGTTCCTGCCAAATTAAAAACAGTTACAGAAACCGTAGTAACAAAAGAAGCTTCTCAACGCTTAGAAGCAGTACCAGCTCAATATGAAATGCGAGATGTAGTTGTTACTGTTAAAGAAGCTGGTCAGCGCATTGAAGTTGTTCCTGCTACATATGAAATGCAAGATGTAACAGTAGTAATTAAAGAAGCTTCTCAACGTTTAGAAGCTATACCTGCAACCTATGCTACAGAAACTATTACTTATAAAAAGAGAGATTATGGTTCTACTTTACGTGTAGTACCTGCTTCTTTTAGTAAAGATTTAGAAACTATTGAAGTTAGAGCTAAATCAGCTCAATGGCAAATGAGCGAGAGAGCTCCCGACTGTACTTCATCTGACCCTAATGATTGTCGTTATTGGTGTTATAAAGAAGTTCCGGCACAATACACTTCTATTGACAAAACTGTGTTAAATAAAGATGCAGCTGTTGTTGCTACTCAAGGTCCTTGTCAAGACGGAGATAATGACCCTAAATGCTTTGCGTCATATACAAAAAGGGTAATGAAAACCCCTCCTACTACAAGAGTTATTGAAATACCAGCAGTAACCAAAGTAGTGAAAAAAAGAGTAATGAAAACTCCACCAACTACAAGAGTTATTGACATACCGGCAGTAACTAAAATAGTTAAAAAAAGGGTAATGGTTACTCCTCCTACTACAAGAACTATTGTTATTCCTGAAGAAACAACAGTAGTTAAAAGAACAGTAGTAGATGTACCAGCAACTACAAGAGTTATTGATATACCTGCCGTAACTAAAATAGTTAAAAAGAGAGTAATGGTTACTCCTCCTACCACTAGAGAGGTTGACATACCAGCAGTGACTAAAGTGGTTAAAAAGAGAGTAATGGTTACTCCTCCTACTACAAGAACTATTGTTATTCCTGAGGAAACTACTATTGTTGAAAGAACAGTTCCTGCTAAAGAGTCTACTACTGCAGTTACTATTCCTGAAGTTACCACTACAATGAAAAGAACCGTTATGGCAACTCCACCAACCACAAGAGTTGTTAAAACAGATGCTAAATATGGGATAATTGAAAAAACAATATTAGATAAAGATGCTTATACCGATGAAGAAACTATTCCTGCTAAATACAAAACAGTTACAAAAGAGGTATTAGTGTCAAAAGGAGGATTAACTACCTGGAAAGAAGTTGAATGTAAATTAGTTGCTAATACTCCTTTACCAATTAATTGGAATTTAGGTAGTGCTACTTTAACTCCAGGTGCTAAACGTATCATTGATGCTCGTTTACTACCTATTTTAAAAGATGGAGTAGCCGTAGCTATTGAATCTCACACTGACTCTAGAGGTTCTAAAACAAGCAACCAATCATTATCTGAAAGAAGAGCTCAGGCTGTTGTTAATTATTTAATTTCAAGAGGTATCAATCCTAGTCAATTAACAGCAAATGGTTATGGAGAAACCAAATTAACAAACAGATGTGCTGATGGGGTATCTTGTACAGAACGTGAGCACGCTGCCAATAGAAGAACTACTTTTAGAGTTATTGATCAAAAATAAGGATTAACTAGTAGTATAGAACATTTTATAAACTTCCTTATAACAAAACCCGAGCAGATGCTCGGGTTTTACTTTTTATTCAATTTTGAATTTTATTCGTTTATTCTAGTTTTAACGATTCTAACTTTAACTCTTTCTGCAACCATTTTTTAAGTTCAATTTCTTTCTTAACTTTAATAGAATCCGGTAGCTTCTTATTCCACTTTACACTAGCTACAGGTATAGTATCAACTTTAATAAAGTCTTTTGAAGTTAACACTTTTGAAAAACTTATTTCAACTATATCATTATATCTAATTTTTGCATCTTTTGCTATTCTACTAAAAGGAATGGTGTTTTTATCTCGTAATACTGCATCTTGTTCTAATCGTTGGTTTAAATTACTTACTGTAATTTTTAAATCTTCAATTTCTTTTTGTAAACCTTTTATAATATTATCTTTTTCATCTAGTTCAGCAATTGCTCTATCATATGCATCAACAACCCTGTCAACACTTCTAGCTTTATTTTCATTGATTAAAAGCTCATAACCATCTATTCTAGAATACGTTTTTAATTCATTTCTTAAAAAAGTTTTGGTTGCATCACTAACATCTCCATTGAAAAACAAATTGATTTTTTTATCTTGTATATCAATATTCTGTCGTTGCAACCATAAATCTTTATTTGCTTCAATTTCATCTTTTAAAAACTTCTTATAATTAGCACTAATTATGCTTTCCTTATATACTCCAATAAAGGTCATAATTGCAGGAATCATTACTAATATTGCTATTACAGAAGCTATTCTAGCAATTCGTTTACGTTTTACAGAGTTTACATATCTTATCATTGTAAACCCAAGTAATTTTAATACTAAAAAAGTAGCTAAAGCAATAAAAATAGCATTGATTGTGAACAAATACATTGCCCCTAAAAAATAATCGAAATTACCAATAGCTAATCCATAACCTGCTGTACACAACGGTGGCATTAAAGCAGTTGCAATTGCAACACCAAAAATTACAGAAGCAATAGTACCTCTTTTAGTACGAGCGATGATTAATGCTAATCCACCAAAAAAAGCAATTAAAACATCTCTAATATCTGGTCGAACTCTTCCTAACAATTCTGAAGTTTCTTCACGAAGGGGAAATAAAAAGAAAAATAAAAATGCTGTTAATAAACTTAAAACAATCATAATTGCTAAGTTTATTAATGATTTTCGTAAAGTATCAATATCATTAATTGCAATAGACATACCCACTCCTAAAATTGGCCCCATTAAAGGAGAGATTAACATGGCTCCAATTACTACTGCTGTAGAATTGGCATTTAAACCTATAGATGCCACAAAAATAGAACATATTAAAATCCACGCTGTAGCTCCTTTAAATGAAATATCATTTTTTATTGCTTCTATAGTGGCTTCTTGATCGGTATCATTTCTAAAATCTAATAACTCAAATAAAAATTTCTTTATACTTTGAAATAGCCCTTGCGCGTCTTTAGTTATATCTTCTTTTGCGGAATTGCTATCTGCTTGTGAAGGTGTAGCAACAGTTTCTTGTCCCTTATTATTCTCCATTTTTTAAATTAAATTTTTAATGGGAAAGATACAAAAAGTAACAGAGATATAGTGATTGTGTTAGAAATAAAAAAAAGCATTCAGTCTCCCTAAATGCTTTAGTTAATCCCCTAAAAAAATTGAAATGTGGGGAGAGCAGGATTCGAACCTGCGAAGTCGTAAGACAACGGAGTTACAGTCCGTCCCATTTGGCCGCTCTGGAATCTCCCCAAACTTTTCAAATAAAAAGCCTCTCGAGAGAGAAGCTTTAGTGACCGGGCTGGGGCTCGAACCCAGGACCCTCTCCTTAAAAGGGAGATGCTCTACCAACTGAGCTACCCGGTCATTATCATTTCGCTGTTTGCGGGTGCAAATATAGTGGGTTATTTCGGTTCTGCAAATATTTTTTGGGATTTATTTTAAATATTTTTTCAGAAGAATTACTATCTTCTTAAAATCAGTTATTTAAACTAATAGTCATTTAAATAAGCTTGACGTACTTTTTTATATAAATCAGAAGAATATACAAAATCCACCACTGCTTGGTTGTCTGTTCGGAAGATTTCTTTGCTACTTCCCTCCCATGCTTTTACTCCATCTTTTAAAAAAACAATCTTATCTCCTATTTCCATTACCGAATTCATATCATGGGTATTGATAACTGTAGTTATTTGATATTCTTCCGTGATTTCTTGAATAAGGTTGTCAATTAATATTGATGTTCTCGGATCTAATCCTGAGTTAGGCTCATCACAAAACAAATAATTTGGTTTCATTACAATAGCTCTGGCAATGGCTACCCTTTTTTGCATCCCTCCAGATAATTCTGCAGGGAACTTTTTATTGGAGTTTTCTAAGTTTACTCTTTCTAGTACAAAGTTTACTCTATCTAACATCTCATCAAATGGTTTTTTAGTAAACATTTTAAGAGGAAACATTACGTTTTCTTCAACTGTTTGAGAGTCAAATAATGCACTTCCTTGAAAAACCATTCCTAATTCTTGACGAAACTCCCTTTTATCTTCAATAGTCATTTCTGTATTAACTACACCATTATATACAATGGTTCCTTTTTCAGGGGTATGTAAACCTAATAAACTTTTTAAGAAAACCGTTTTTCCTGCTCCACTTTGACCAATAATTAAACTAGTTTTTCCTGCTTCAAAAGAAGTGGAAATTCCTTTTAACACTTCGGTATCTCCAAAGCTTTTATATATATCGTTAACTTCTATCATTAAGTCAATAGCATTTGGGTTAAGAAATAGTTAGCTATAACTATAACTACTGTAGTCCATACTACAGATTGGGTACTGGCTTGACCTACTTCTAAAGAACCTCCTTTTACAAAATACCCATGATATGAGGGTATGGTTGCAATTAAAAAAGCAAATACTACCGTTTTAATTAAGGCATAGGTTATTAAAAATGGATTAAAATCTGTTTGAACACCAATTACATAATCTGCACCTGAAAATAATCCAGATAAAACACCTGCCATCCACCCTCCTAATATTCCTAAAAACATAGCTAATATAACCAAGAAAGGATAAAAAAATATGGTTGCTATAATCTTAGGTAACACCAAGTAATTCAAAGAATTAATACCCATAATTTCTAACGCATCAATTTGTTCTGTAACTCTCATAGTACCAATACTAGATGTTATATAAGACCCTACTTTACCTGCCAAAATAATTGAACAAAAAGTGGGAGCAAACTCTAAAATAATAGACCGTTTTGCTGCAAAACCTATTAGTGATTTTGGTATAAACGGACTTTCTAGGTTTAATGCTGTTTGTAGTGCAATTACGCCGCCAATGAAGAATGAAATAAAGGATATAATTCCTAAAGATTTTATTCCTAACTCTTCTATTTCTCTAAACAAAACCTCTTTAAAAACTCTGGCTCTTTGAGGTTTGGTAAAAACTTGTTTAAGCATTATAAAATACTTACCAATATGCTCAATGTAGTTCATCTACCTATATTCAATTTTTTGCTAATGTAATAAAGAATATTCCATTGGTGAAATTGCAACGTATATTAAATTTTAATTAACAGAAAAAAGGACTACCAATTTTCAGTATTTTTGACATCTAGTTTGAAAATTAAAATGATGAAAAAAATATATCTACTACTTTTTATTTCGACTCTCACCCTAACAGGATGTAATATCAATTCAACAAAAGAAAGCAAACCCAAATTAGTTGTGGGCATCGTTGTTGATCAAATGCGATATGATTATTTAACCAGATTTGAAAACCGATACGGAAATGGAGGTTTTAAACGCTTGATAAAAAATGGATTTTCATTAGAAAATGCACATTACAACTATATTCCTACTTACACTGCTGTAGGACACACTTCTATTTATACTGGAACAACCCCAACTAATCACGGAATAATTGGAAACAATTGGTATGATAAATATGAAAAAAGATCAATTTATTGCGTTGATGACAATAATTATAAAACTATTGGTAACGATGGTGATGGAGGAAAAAAATCTCCTTACAGAATGCAAACAACCACAGTTACAGATCAACTAAAATTAGCACAAAACATGCAAGGTAAAACTATAGGGGTTGCTATAAAAGACAGGTCTGCTGTTTTACCTGCTGGTCATACTGCAAATGCTGCTTATTGGTTTGATGGAGGTAGTAAAGGAGAATGGATCAGTTCTTCTTTTTATTTAAATGAATTACCTAAATGGGTGCAAGATTTTAATGCTTCGGGTAAAGCAGATGCTTATTTAAATTCTCCTTGGGAAACTCTGTATGATATTAATACCTATTCAGAAAGTATAGTTGATGACAATAATTTTGAAGAAACTTTTAAAGGTGAAGAAAAACCGGTTTTCCCTCATGATATCCCTAACTTAAGAAGCAAAAACAACAACTTTAGTATTTTAAAAGCAATTCCTGCTGGTAATACCATTACTGCCGATTTTGCAAAAGCTGCCATTTTAGGTGAAAAATTAGGGAAAAGTGATTATACCGATTTTCTAGCTGTCAGCTTTTCTTCAACCGATTATGTAGGTCATCAATTTGGTGTTGATTCAAAAGAAATTGAAGATACTTATTTACGTTTAGATAAAGATTTAGAGGATTTTCTAAACTTTTTAGACAAAGAAGTAGGTAGAAATAATTACACTGTTTTTTTAACAGCCGATCATGCTGCGGTTCAAGTTCCTTCATACTTAAAATCAATTAAAATACCTGCAGATTATTTTAGCTATAAAAAGTTTAACGATTATATAAATGAGATAACCGATAAGCATTTTAAATCAACTGAATTAATTGAAAACATCTCTAATTTTCAAATTTTCTTGAATAAAGAAAAAATCAACGATTTAAAACTTTCTGTTCATGAAGTAGCAGAAATAATAGCTAATGAAGCTATTAATTATAAAGGCATTTACAAAACTGTAACGGCTAAAACTTTACAATCTACATCTTTTAATAGCGGCTTACTTAAATCACTTCAAAATGGTTATAACCAAAAATTTTCTGGTGATGTTATGTTAATTCCAACTCCAGCAACCATAAGTTACTCCAAAAAAGGATCTACACATGGGTCTGCCTATTCTTATGACACACATGTACCTATTATTTTTTATGGTGCTGGTATAAAAAGAGGTAACTCTAAAAACAACTATAAAATTATTGATATAGCTCCCACAATATGTAATTTACTTGATATTGAATTTCCTAATGGAAATTCAGGAAAAATTATTACTGAAGTGTTGAAATAAAAAAAGCGCTCATATGAGCGCTTTTTAATAATCTATTTATCTTTTTTATCACAATTTGATTCTTCTTTAAAACACTTTTCCGGTAATTTTCTTTTGTTTCTATAGTGAAGATTACTTCTTTGGGCAGCTATCCTCTCTAAGTCTTCTAAAGACAAATCTTGACCTTTTTTTGTGTTGCTTACCTTTTTAGGGGTAGTTTTAGACTTATAATCAAAGGATTTAATTTTAATTGATCCTTCTCTCTCTTCAGCAGGTATAATTTTAATGGAATTTAAATCATTTCCTGATGATGCCTCTTCTCCGAAATCTAAACTATTGCTAGGATTAGATTGGGCTAACACCAATTGACTTGTAAAAATCAACAGGAGTACTGTTAAACTTGTTATTTTACTTCTTTTCATTTGTTGGGGACATTAATTATGAAAATTACTATCTGCTCTCACAGATGTTTCTAAAGATACTAAAAAAAAGTTATTTATTGGTGCTTTTTTTATTTTTATTTCTTAACTAATAAAATATGTTTATTAGTATGACACGTAAAATTTAAAATTGTCACTTAAATTTTTCTATATTTTTTGATGATTTTTAATAGCTTTATTAGCTAATACAAATCCTATAATTAAAGAAACAAAAGCTCCTCCAGAAATACCTGGTTTATAATTAATAAACAAGAAAAAATCATACGTACCATGAAAAAATGTAGCAGCAAGGAGTCCTAGTATATTGAGTTTTTTTCTATGTATAGAAAATTTTGCTTTTCCCATATAATACCCCATTAAGATAGCAAAAGTTGCATGAGCAGGCACAGCGGTAAAAGCTCTGATAATACCTGTTTGTGCGCCAAATTTATATACATATAAGATGTTTTCTATCGTAGCAAATCCCATTGAAACCATAACTGCATACACAATACCATCAAAAGGTTCATTGAATTCTTTATGGGACTGAGAATAATATCTAACCACAAAATATTTTGATAATTCTTCTACTAATCCTACTACTATAAAAGCTTTTATTAATGTTTGAATAATATTTGAACTATCAGTGACTACAAAAATTTTGCTCAATGCTCCTCCTAAAATAGTGGTTATAAAAACACTAGCAGTTGCACCATACACAAAGTTTTTAAACAATAATATTACAGGCTCTTTTTCGTAAGTATCTTTTACATAAATGTAAAGTATAATTGCAATAACAGGGGCTATAGCCAAGAAGAATAAATTCATTGAGGGAAGATATAGTAAATTTATTTACGTAAAAATAAAAAACCCGCACTTGGCGGATTATTTATAGTTTACAATTGTTTTGGCAAGAATACCTCTGCCATCATACATCTGGCGCTTCCACCGCCACAAGCTTCAATAGTATCTAGTGAGCTTGATATAATTTTACAGTGTTTCTCTATTTTTTTAATTTGATCTTGTGTTAAGCTATCATAGGCTGCTTGACTCATTACTAAAAACAATTCATCATTTTTGCCCTTTACTTGTAACATATTTCCTGCAAAATTGTTTACTTGAGCCTCTGTAATGTCGATAACTTCTTTTCCATCTTCTTTTAAATGCTTTAATACATTTTTTCTTTCTTTCTTATCATCAATAGAAGCTAAACAAATTACCGCAAAGGTTTCTGCTAAACACATCATTACATTGGTATGGTAAATAGCTTTACGCTCTCCATTTACAGTTTGATTTGCTGTAAAAACTACTGGAGTATATTCGAAATCTTCACAAAACTCGATAAATAACTCTTCGTCCGCACGTGGAGACAAAGCGCAATAGGCTTTTTTATTAGCTCTATCTAACAACAAACTTCCTGTACCTTCTAAAAAGATATTTTCTCCTTCTGCGGAAGTATAATCTACCACATTTTCAATGATAAACCCTTTTTCTTCCAATGTATCCAATACATCTTCTCTTCTTTCTAACCTACGGTTTTCAGCAAACATTGGATATAAAGCTACCGTACCGTCTTGATGAAACGAGATCCAGTTATTTGGAAAAATAGAATCTGGTGTATCAAAATCATCTGTATCAGAAATAACCACCACATTTACACCGTGGTTTGTTAATTTTTCAACATACGTATCAAACTCCTCTTGTGCCTTAGCATTTACTGAAGCTGGCAATAAATTATCTAATACTTTTTGATAGTAATTGTTTACCGCCGTTTGCTCATTCATCCTAAAATTAATTGGACGAATCATTAATATGGTATTAGTTGTTTGTTGCATTTAATCTCTAATTAAAGGTAATGTTGAACAACGTAATAACCCTTCTTGCTTTGCAATTTCTGCATATGGAATTTCTTCTACTGTAAAACCATTTTCACGCAACCAATTGTTAAGTCGTGTAAAATTCTTTTCAGAAACCACCACATCAGGAGCAATTGAGAAGATATTTGAATTCATATGATACATTTCTTCTCTTTGAATATGAAAAAGATTTTCTTTACCAAATAAATTTACCAAATACATATAATCTGCTTCCTCTCTAAAACCACTTTTGTAAATGATTCCTTTGTCGGTTCCAACTGGTTGAAAACAGCAATCTAAATGCAATGCATTGTCACGTGGTTCAATTTTAGATTTTACTAAATCAAACTCTTTTACAATTTTATTCGGAAACATCTTTTTTATATACTGAACACCTTCCATATTGGTGCGTGCTGTAATGTAATCTTTATAATCAGAACCTTTGTAAGTTCCAATAAAAATATGATCATTCCAAAGCATTACATCTCCTCCTTCAATATGAACTTCCTCTGGAGGACGAACAACTTTATTCGGATCCATTTGATCAATTACATACTTTATTGCCTCTAGTTCTCTTTCTCTATCTGGAAGAATATTTGCCTTAATAAACATATCATCTATCACAAACCCAATATCTCTTGAAAATATTTGGTTGTAATCTTTAATTACTTCTGGTCTAAAAACCTTAACATTATATTTTTCAAAAACTTTATGAAAAGCTTCCATTTCTTTTACCATATCTTCTTCTACCGGATAAGTTCCTGCTTTGATATGCTCTAATGATTTTGGATCGTAAGCTTCTTCAATTTTTGGTGTAGGTCCGTTGCTTTCAGCGGTTCCTAACACAACAGCTCTAAGTTTTGAAGTTTCGTTTTTAATATTTAACTGTAACATATAAAAATGAAAATGTCATTCCCTTATTAGCGAATGACATTTTATATAATTAAAAAGTTATTACCTTTTTTCTATTGATACGAACGAACGTAAATTTTCTCCTGTGTATACTTGTCGTGGACGTCCAATTGGCTCTTTACGTAAACGCATTTCTCTCCATTGAGCAATCCATCCTGGTAAACGACCTAAAGCAAACATTACTGTAAACATTTCCACAGGAATACCCATGGCGCGATAAATAATTCCTGAATAGAAATCTACGTTTGGATATAATTTACGTTTTACAAAATAATCATCTCTTAACGCTTCTTGCTCTAATCCTTTAGCTATATCTAAAATTGGATCTTCAACACCTAAATCTTCTAATACTTCATCTGCAGCTACTTTGATAATCTTAGCACGTGGATCAAAGTTTTTATAAACTCTATGTCCAAACCCCATTAAACGGAAAGGATCTTCTTTATCTTTAGCTTTACCCATGTACTTTTTAGTGTCTCCTCCATCTTCTTTAATAGCCTCTAACATTTCTAATACAGCTTGGTTAGCTCCTCCATGTAATGGCCCCCAAAGCGCTGAAATACCAGATGATAAAGACGCAAATAAACCTGCGTGTGAAGAACCTACAATTCTTACTGTAGAAGTAGAACAGTTTTGCTCATGATCTGCATGTAAAATCAATAATTTGTCTAAAGCGTTCACTAAAATTGGATTTTGCACGTATTCTTCGTTTGGTTTTTCAAACATCATACGCAATACATTTTCAACATATCCTAATTTGCGTGAGCCATAGTTTAATGGTAAGCCTTTTTGTTTACGCATAGTCCAAGCAACTAAAACTGGAAACTTACCCATAATTTTACAAATAGCTTTATACATATCTTCTTCAGAATCTACATTTACTGAAGAAGGATTAAAAGCTGTTAATGCCGAAGTTAAAGATGATAACACTCCCATTGGGTGCGCATTTTTAGGAAACGCATCTAAGATTTTTTTAATATCATCATCTACAATAGCTTCATCTAAAATATCATTATAAAACTTATCTAATTGTGCTTTTGTAGGTAATTCTCCAAAAATTAATAAATATGCTACTTCTAAAAAATCTGCTTTTTCTGCTAATTCTTCTATTGAATATCCGCGGTAGCGTAAAATTCCTTTTTCTCCATCTAAAAATGTAATAGCACTTTCACAAGATCCTGTGTTTTTATATCCTGGATCTATTGTAATTACTCCTCCTGTCGCTCCACGCAATGTTTTAATATCTATTGCTTTTTCATTCTCTGTTCCTGTAATTATTGGAAACTCATAGGTGTTTTCACCAATCTGTAGTTTTGCTATATCTGACATTTTTACTAATGGTTTAATTATTTTGAAGTGAGGCACGAAGATACCATTTTTTACAAGATTTTAAAAATGTTAATGTATAGATTTTTAATATTTGAAAATAACATTTTCTTATTTCAGAATGTCTTAAAAAGACAAAAACCTTGTGATATAGCACACAAGGTTTTAATTACAGAAATAACAAAATTCTTCTTAAATCTTAAATGCTTTATTTTGAGGGTAATAAGCAATATTATCTAATTCTTCTTCTATTCTAAGTAATTGATTGTATTTAGCCATACGATCTGAACGAGAAGCAGAACCTGTTTTTATTTGACCCGTATTTAAAGCTACTGCTAAATCGGCAATGGTATTATCTTCCGTTTCACCAGAACGGTGGCTCATAACCGAAGTATATCCTGCATTATGTGCCATATTAACCGCTGCAATCGTTTCAGTTAACGTACCTATTTGATTTACTTTAATTAAAATTGAGTTTGCGATTCCATTTTCAATTCCACGTGATAAACGCTCAACATTGGTTACGAATAAATCGTCTCCAACCAACTGTACTTTATCACCTACTTTTTCGGTTAAATATTTCCATCCATCCCAGTCATTTTCATCCATACCGTCTTCAATAGAAATAATTGGATATTTATCAGCCAATTCAGCTAAATAATCAGCTTGTTCTTTACTTGAACGTACTTTCCCTTTATCGCCTTCAAACTTGGTATAATCGTATTTACCATCCACATAGAATTCAGCCGAAGCACAATCTAAAGCAATCATTACTTCATCACCAAACTTATACCCCGCATTTTTAACTGCTAAAGCAATAGTATCAAGTGCATCTTCTGTTCCGTCTAACGCTGGAGCAAATCCTCCTTCATCACCTACTGCGGTAGATAAATCGCGATCGTGCAACACCTTTTTCAAATGATGAAAAATTTCTGATCCCATTTGCATTGCATGCGTGAAATTTTTAGCTTTTACTGGCATTACCATAAACTCTTGAAAAGCAATTGGTGCGTCTGAGTGCGATCCTCCATTGATGATATTCATCATTGGCACAGGTAACGTATTTGCTGAAACACCACCAACATAACGGTATAAAGGCATTCCTAATTCATTAGCCGCTGCTTTAGCACACGCTAAAGAAACTCCTAAAATAGCATTAGCTCCCAAATTAGATTTGTTTGGAGTACCGTCTAAATCAATCATGATTTGGTCGATTAAATTTTGCTCAAAAACTGAAACACCTAATAGCCCCTCAGCTATTATAGTGTTAACATTATTCACTGCTTTTGAAACTCCTTTACCCATATATGCTTTTCCGCCGTCTCTTAATTCAACTGCTTCATGCTCTCCTGTAGATGCTCCAGATGGTACTGCTGCTCTACCTTTTACTCCATTTTCAGTAGTAACATCTACTTCAATTGTTGGATTTCCTCTTGAATCAAATATTTGACGAGCGTAAATGCTTACAATCATACTCATAGTTGTCTATTTTTAGTTTTATTTAGGGTAGCTAATTTACAAAATGCTACCTTGTTTAGTGTTATTTTTTGCTGGATTTTGCGAAAACGTTTTCCAAAAATAAAAATCCCGCAATTGCGGGATTTTTTTAAGCTTCAACTTTAGCTTTCTGAATGTTTTCTATAAACTGATCGAATAAATATTCTGCATCATGTGGTCCAGGACTTGCTTCTGGGTGGTATTGTACTGAAAAAACGTTTTTGTTTTTCATTCGGATTCCTGCCACTGTATTATCATTTAAATGTACATGCGTGATCTCAATATCTGAGTGCGCTTCAGTTTCTTCACGATTAATAGCAAATCCGTGATTTTGAGAAGTAATTTCTCCTTTGCCTGTGATTAAGTTCTTTACAGGATGATTAATTCCTCGGTGACCATTGTGCATCTTATAGGTTGAAATACCATTAGCTAATGCAATTACTTGATGTCCTAAACAGATACCGAACAAAGGCAAATCTCTTTTGATGATTTCTTGTGCTAACTTTTGGGCATCTTTTAAAGGTTCTGGATCTCCAGGTCCGTTAGAAATAAAATAACCATCAGGATTCCATTCTTCCATTTCTTCAAAAGTAGCATTGTATGGAAAAACTTTGATGTAAGCATTTCTCTTTGCTAAATTTCTAAGGATATTTTTCTTGATACCAATATCTAAAGCTGCGATTTTGTAGGTAGCATTTTCTTCTCCTACAAAATAAGGCTCTTTAGTTGATACTTTTGAAGCTAGCTCTAATCCTTCCATATTCGGAATCTCAGCAAGCTGCTTTTTTAGTTTGTCGATATTATCAATCTCTGTAGAAATAATAGCATTCATTGCTCCATTATCTCTAATATAAGCTACTAACGCTCTAGTATCAACATCAGAAATGGCAACAAGATTATGTTTTTCAAACCAATCAAATAAATTACTATCAGAATCTACTCTTGAATGTGTAAAACTAAAATTTCTGCAAATTAATCCTGAAATTTTTATTCCTTCCGATTCTACTTCATCATTATTCACACCATAATTACCAATATGCGCATTGGTAGCAACCATTAATTGTCCAAAATAAGATGGATCTGTAAAAATTTCTTGATATCCAGTCATTCCTGTATTAAAACAGATTTCACCAGTAACAGTTCCTTCAATTCCTATAGATTTTCCATAGAATATTGTTCCGTCTGCTAATAAAACTAAAGCTTTTTTGCGTTGTTCGTATTTCATTTAGTGCGTTGTTATTTAATGTAAAATTATAAAAAAAGGGACAAACATTTAATGCTTGTCCCTTTTTTTATGAATTATAATGAGTTATAATAATTAATCATTCTAATAAAATCTTTTTCTTTTCTATAGCTTAGGTTATTCTTTTTTACAAAGCTTTTAATTTCACTTTTTCTATCTTTCATGTATTGTAATGCATAAGATCTACTTAATCTAATTTCTTTTAATTTTTTCTCTTTATTATTTTCTTCAATATAATAAGCAACTTTCTTTTCAAACTTATCATTAGATGTTTTCTTTTGCGTCATAGGGTTAAAACTGCCTTGTATTATGCCTATTTGATAATATTTAAACAATTTCAATTTTTCATCATTATTTAATTCTTCAACAAAAAAACTATTTTTTTCCTTTACAATTATCTTTTTTACAAATTTTTTATTATTAATACTGAAATAATTAATACTACCAGAATTAAAAATAAAAACTGAATCTTGAGTATTATCACTTAACTTTGCTTCAATACCATTAGTCTTTAAATTAAAATTGACATCTCTTAATTTATATTGTTTACCATCATAGGAATTAATTACAACAACATTATTCCACTTATTAAATAAATATGTAGTTCCCTCAATATCTAATTTTTTATTATTATTTTTTATCCATTTACCTGTATTTAAATTTAAAAAATTATTTGTTCCTCCTGAAAAACCATTAGATCCACCAGGTAAATTTGCTGCTGAACTTATAGATGCAGGCCCTCTTTGGCTTAAGCATACAAAGCTAGAAATAATTAAAAATAATGTTAAAAAAAACTTCATAGTAATTAATTTAAAATTAAAAAGTTATGCTAATATATAAAAAAAGGGACAAACATTAAATGTTTGTCCCTTTTTATATGATTTATAAAAATTTTCATTTTTATTCTTCTTCTTGTGAAGTTTCAACATCAGCCACTGGAGCAGCTGCTGGTTTAGAACCTCCTCTTCGGCTACGACGAGTAGATTTTTTAGCTTTATTACCTTTAGGGTTGTATAGTTCATTGTAATCAACTAACTCTACCATTGCCATAGGAGCATTATCTCCTTGACGATTTCCTAACTTGATAATACGAACGTAACCACCTGGTCTGTCACCTATTTTAACAGCTACTTCTTTGAATAACTCAGTAACAGCATATTTGTTACGTAAATAACTAAATACAACACGTCTGTTGTGAGTATTTTGTTCAGTAGTAGTATTGTTTTCTGCTTTTGCCTTTGTAATTAAAGGCTCAACAAAAGTACGTAAAGCTTTCGCTTTAGCAACAGTTGTGTTAATACGCTTATGTTCAATTAATGAACAAGCCATATTTGCTAACATAGCTTTTCTATGCGCTGTTTTTCTACCTAAATGGTTTACTTTTTTACCGTGTCTCATGACCTTTGTTTTTAGCTTTCATCTTGCTCAACCCTTTTTGAGGAGCAAATTATGAAAGGTTTTTAATCTCTATCTAATTTATACTTGCTTAAATCCATTCCAAAACTTAAGTTTTTGCTAATCACTAATTCTTCTAATTCAGTTAATGATTTTTTACCAAAGTTTCTAAACTTCATTAAATCACTTTTGTTAAATGATACTAAGTCTCCTAAAGTATCTACTTCTGCAGCTTTTAAACAATTTAAAGCACGAACAGATAAGTCCATATCAACAAGCTTCGTTTTTAATAACTGACGCATGTGCAATGATTCTTCATCGTAAGTTTCAGTTTGTGCTTTTTCATCTGCCTCTAATGTTATTCTTTCATCAGAGAATAACATAAAGTGGTGGATTAAAATCTTTGCTGCTTCTGTTAATGCATCTTTTGGGTTAATAGAACCATCTGTATCGATGTCAAAAACTAATTTTTCATAATCAGTTTTTTGCTCAACACGGAAATTCTCTACAGCGTATTTAACGTTTTTAATTGGCGTGTAAATAGAATCTGTAAAAATAGTTCCTAAAGGTGCTCCTGCTCTTTTGTTTTCTTCTGCTGGAACAAACCCTCTACCCTTTTCAATGGTAATTTCTGCATTTAATTTAACAGATTTATCCATGTTACAAATAACTAAATCTGGGTTCAATACTTGGAAACCAGAAATGAATTTTTGTAAATCCCCTGCAGTTAATTGCTCTTTACCTGATATAGCGATGGATACAGTTTCTCTATCTGACTCTTCAATTTGTTTTTTAAAACGTACTTGTTTTAAGTTTAAGATGATTTCTGTAACATCTTCTACAACACCTTGAATAGTTGAGAATTCGTGCTCAACACCATCAACACGTAAAGATGTTATTGCAAATCCTTCTAATGAAGATAATAATACTCTTCGTAAAGCGTTACCAACTGTTAATCCAAAACCTGGTTCTAAAGGTCTAAACTCGAATCTTCCTGAAAAATCAGTAGATTCAATCATGATTACTTTATCAGGTTTTTGAAAATTTAAAATTGCCATATATTTTTTCTTCGTTTTAATTGTTATTCAGTTGCGCGGTCTGCAAGTTTGAAGAAGAACAAGCAGACCCTTTAGCTGAATACCAATATGGTTAATTATTACTTAGAATATAATTCTACGATTAATTGCTCTTTGATATTTTCTGGAATTTGTAATCTTTCTGGTACTTTAACAAAAGTTCCAGATTTCTGATCAGCATTCCAGCTTAACCATTCATAAACATTACTGTTAGATGCTAATGAATTTTCAATAGCTTCTAAAGATTTAGATTTTTCTCTTACTGCAACAACATCTCCTTCTTTTATTCTATATGATGGAATGTTAACAATATCTCCATTTACAGTAATGTGACGGTGAGATACTAACTGACGTGCTGCTCTACGTGAATTTGCTATTCCAAAACGGTAAACAACGTTATCTAAACGAGACTCACATAATTGTAATAAAACCTCACCTGTAATTCCTCCTGAAGCTTGAGCTTTTTTGAAAATGTTACGGAATTGACGTTCTAAGATACCATAAGTATACTTAGCTTTTTGTTTTTCCATTAACTGGATAGCATATTCAGATTTTTTACCTCTTCTTTTAGCTAATCCATGTTGTCCTGGAGGATAATTTCTTTTTTCAAAGTTCTTATCATCTCCAAAAATTGCTTCTCCAAACTTACGAGCAATCTTAGTTTTTGGTCCTGTATATCTTGCCATTTCTTAATTGTTATAAGTAGGGGTTATGAATTAAGGCGTACTCCTTCGATAACCTATTTCCTACTTGGTTTAAAATATAAATTATACTCTTCTTCTTTTTGGTGGACGGCATCCGTTGTGTGGAATTGGAGTAACATCAATGATTTCTGTTACTTCGATACCAGCATTGTGGATAGATCTGATAGCAGACTCTCTACCGTTACCTGGTCCTTTAACATACACTTTTACTTTACGTAAACCTGCTTCTTTAGCAACGTTTGCACAATCTTCTGCTGCTAATTGAGCTGCATAAGGAGTATTCTTTTTAGAACCTCTAAAGCCCATTTTTCCTGCAGATGACCATGAAATTACATCACCTTTTTTGTTTGTTAAAGAAATAATAATATTGTTGAATGATGCAGTAACGTGAGCTTCACCTACTGATTCAATTACAACTTTACGTTTTTTTGTTACTTTAGACTTTGCCATAATTCTTTACTATTAGTAAAAATAACCTAACGATTATTTCTTCTTGTTAGCTACAGTTTTTCTCTTACCTTTTCTTGTACGAGAGTTATTCTTCGTTCTTTGACCTCTTAATGGTAACCCAAGTCTGTGACGAATACCTCTTTGACATCCGATGTCCATTAAACGCTTAATGCTTAATTGAACTTCAGAACGTAACTCACCTTCAATAGTGTAAGTACCAACTTGCTCACGAATTGCTGCAATTTGATCATCATTCCAATCTTGAACTTTGATATTTTCGTCAATTTTTGCGTTTGCTAAAATCTCTTTAGCTCTGCTTTTTCCTATACCAAAGATGTAAGTTAAAGCGATAACACCTCTTTTATTCTTTGGAATATCTATACCTGCGATTCTTGCCATAACTACCCTTGTCTTTGTTTAAATCTAGGATTCTTTTTGTTAATTACATATAATCTGCCTTTTCTGCGAACAATTTTACAGTCGGCACTTCTTTTCTTTAATGATGCTCTTACTTTCATCAGTTTTGTTTTTTAATATCTGTAAGTAATTCTTGCCTTTGATAAATCATATGGGCTCATTTCTAACTTTACCTTATCTCCAGGTAATAATTTGATATAGTGCATACGCATTTTACCAGAAATGTGAGCCGTTACAATATGTCCGTTTTCTAATTCTACACGGAACATTGCGTTTGACAACGCTTCTGTAATTGTTCCGTCTTGTTGAATTGCTGATTGTTTAGCCATATTATTTTAATGATTTTCTATTACTGTTTCCAGTCTTCATTAAACCGTCATAACGACTGTTTAATAAGTATGAGTTAATTTGCTGAATAGTGTCTATTGCTACACCTACCATAATAATTAATGAAGTTCCTCCATAGAACATTGCCCAATTTTGAGTAACACCAAATTTAATAATGATAGCTGGTAAAATAGATAAAGCTGCTAAAAATATAGATCCTGGTAAAGTAATTTTAGACAATACAGAATCTAAATAGTTTGCTGTTTCTTCTCCTGGCTTATAACCTGGCACAAAACCATTGCTTCTTTTTAAGTCTTCAGCCATTTTATTTGTTGGAATAGTAATAGCTGTATAGAAATAACTAAAAATAATGATTAAAATAGCAAATATAACATTATACCATAACCCGAAATTATCAGTTAAACTATTTAAAGCTGGGTATTTTTGACCTAAAGCAATAGGTAAAAACATAATTGCTTGAGCAAAAATAATAGGCATTACACCAGCAGCATTCAACTTTAAAGGAATGTACTGACGTGCACCATCCACATCTTTAATGTTAGTAACTGTAGTACGTCTTGCATATTGAATTGCAACTTTACGTACCGCTGTAACTAATAAAACGGTTAACAAAATTACTACAAACCAAACAATTAATTCAATTAAAATCATCATGATTCCTCCACCACCTGCATTGGTTACTTTAGAAATAAATTCTTGAATAAATGCTGCTGGAAAATTAGCGATGATACCTACGGTAATTAATAATGAAATTCCATTACCTACACCTTTGTCAGTAATACGCTCTCCTAACCACATTGCAAAAATTGTACCTGCGGTTAATAAAATCATTGATGACACCCAAAATGTAGCACCACTTACTAAGAAAGCAGAGTCTGGCAATCCAAATTGAGTTTTAATTGCTGTAATATACGTAGGTCCTTGAACTAACGTAATAGCAATGGTTAACCATCTTGTTATTTGTGTAATCTTTTTACGTCCACTTTCTCCATCTTTTTGTAGTTTTTGCAAATATGGTACTGCAATACCCATTAATTGAACTACAATAGAAGCAGAAATATAAGGCATTATACCTAAAGCCATAACTGATGCTCTAGCAAATGCCCCACCTGTAAATGCATTTAAAATTCCTAAAAGACCTCCTTCAGTGCTATCTTTTAAAGCGGCTAACTGAGTTGGATCAATTCCTGGTAATGGAACTGCTGCCATAAAACGATACACAGCGATTAAACCTATTGTTAAAAGTAATTTTTCTTTTAACTCTTCAATCTTCCAAATGTCTTTTAAAGTATTTATAAAATTCATCATTTACAATTCTTATAATGTAACTACTTCACCTCCGGCAGCTTCAATTGCTGCTTTTGCTGTTGCAGTAAATTTATGTACAGAAACATTTAATTTAGCCTTTAACTCTCCACGTCCTAAGATTTTTACTAAATCATTTTTACGTGCTAATCTGTTTTCAACTAAAACATCGATGTTTACTGTATCAGTAATTCTTCCGTTGTCAACTAATTCTTGTAACTTATCTAAGTTAATACCAACATATTCTTTACGGTTAATGTTAGTAAATCCAAACTTAGGCACACGTCTTTGAAGTGGCATTTGTCCTCCTTCAAATCCGATTTTACGAGAATATCCTGAACGAGATTTTGCTCCTTTATGTCCTCTACCAGCAGTAGTTGCTTTACCAGAACCTTCTCCACGTCCTAAACGTTTCCCTTTGTTCTTGTTTGATCCAGCAGCTGGTTTTAAGTTGTGTAAACTCATGTTGTTAAATCTTATTTAATTTCTTCAACAGAAATTAAGTGTTGAACTTTATTTACCATTCCCAAAATTGTAGGTGTTGCATCATGCTCTACAGTTTGGTTCATTTTGCGTAAACCTAACGCCTCTAAGGTTCTCTTTTGATTTTTAAGGCGACCGATTTTACTTTTTACTTGTGTAACTCTAATTTTACTCATCGTCTTAAAATTTTTATCCGTTAAAAACTTTTTCTAAAGAAATACCTCTTTGTCTTGCAACTGTTTCTGCACTACGTAACTGTAATAATGCATCAAACGTTGCTTTTACTACGTTGTGAGGGTTAGATGATCCTTGAGACTTTGATAGTACATCGTGTACACCTACAGACTCTAATACTGCACGTACTGCACCACCTGCAATAACCCCGGTACCGTGTGAAGCTGGTTTAATAAACACTTTTGCTCCACCAAATTTACCTTTTTGCTCATGTGGTAAAGTTCCGTCAATAATAGGAATACGAACTAAATTCTTCTTAGCCTCTTCAACTGCTTTCGCAATTGCAGAAGATACATCTTTAGATTTCCCTAAACCATGACCTACAACTCCTTTACCATCACCAACTACTACAATAGCAGAAAAACCAAATGCTCTACCACCTTTAGTAACCTTGGTAACACGTTGTACGCCTACTAATTTATCTACAAGCTCTAATCCGCTTGGTTTTACTCTTTCTACGTTTTTATATCCTAACATAATATAATTTCTTAAAATTTTAAACCAGCTTCTCTTGCAGCATCAGCTAACACTTTTACTCTACCATGGTATAAGTAACCGTTTCTATCAAAAGCAACAGTTTCTACTCCTGCTTTAGTAGCTTTTTCAGCAATAGCTTTTCCAACAGCTGCCGCAGCTTCTGCTTTAGAGCCAGATGTAATTTCTTTATCTCTTGATGATGCAGATGCAATTGTTACACCGTCAACATCATTTATTAACTGAGCATAGATTTCTTTGTTACTTCTGAAAACCGATAATCTTGGTTTAGCTTCAGTACCTGCAACAATTTTTCTAATTCTATACTTTATACGTTGTCTTCTTTCAAGCTTTGATAATGCCATAACACTAAATATTATTATGCAGATTTACCTGCTTTTCTTCTAATTACTTCACCTACAAACTTAATCCCTTTTCCTTTATAAGGCTCTGGCTTACGGAAAGAACGGATTTTAGCAGCTACTTGCCCAACTAATTGCTTGTCATGAGAAGTTAATTTTACGATTGGATTTTTACCTTTTTCTGATACGGTTTCAATCTTAACTTCTGGCGCTAATTCTAAAACAATATTATGAGAAAAACCTAAGGCTAAATCTAACTTTTGACCTTGATTAGAAGCTCTATAACCAACACCTACCAATTCTAACTCTTTAGTAAATCCTTTACTAACTCCTTCAATCATATTATTGATTAAGGCACGGTATAAACCATGAGCAGCTCTGTGCTCTCTACCATCAGATGGTCTTTCAACCACAATAGTACCTTCTTCTTCTTTTACAGTAATATCAGAAGTTAACTCTTGAGTTAATTCTCCTAATTTACCTTTTACTGTTACCACGTTTCCGTTTACTTTAACTTCAACACCTTGTGGTAATGCGATTGGATTTTTTCCTATTCTACTCATTTTACAACATGTTTTTTAGTAAACATAACATAATACCTCTCCACCAACATTCTCTTGACGTGCTTGCTTATTAGTCATTACACCTTTAGAAGTTGATACAATAGCAATTCCAAGTCCGTTAAGTACTCTAGGCATTTCCTTAGCACCTACATACTTACGTAAACCTGGAGTTGAGATTCTTTGAATCTTTCTAATAACTGATTCTTTTGTGTCTCGGTCATATTTTAAAGCTATTTTAATTGTTCCTTGAACACTTTCGTCATTGAACTGATAGCTTAATATGTAACCTTGATCAAACAAAATTTTCGTCATTTCCTTCTTCAATTTAGAAGCAGGAACTTCCACTACTCTGTGGTTTGCACCGATGGCGTTACGCACTCGAGTAAGAAAATCCGCGATTGGATCTGTATACATAAAAAATTAATTTGCGGTTTTGGTATTTAGTAATTTCTATTGTTCCTACGGATATATAGCCGTAATCACTAAACCTGAAACCAGTTAATATTGATTTATTTTTGTTTTTGACACTGATACTTAATTAAGTACATTTTGAGTATGAATTTTAAAATCAAAAAACCCATTCACAACAGGACATAATTACCCCACAAAAACAGTGTGCAAATATACACAAACTTTTTGAAAATCAAAGTGTTTTGTTTATTTAGATTTTTCGGATTAAAAAACGTTGGCAAAACCTGTATAAGTAAACCTAAAATATAGGAAGTTTAAAGAATTGTAAATATACAAAAAAGGTGTACAACCATAATTGGTTATACACCTTTGTATACATATATAAAACTTACTGTTACCAGCTAGCTTTTTTTACTCCTGGAATTAATCCTTGGTTAGCCATTTCACGGAAAGTAACACGTGAAATTCCGAACTGACGCATATATCCTCTTGGACGTCCTGTTAATTTACAACGGTTGTGTACTCTAACTGGAGATGCGTTTTTTGGTAACTTTTGTAATGCTTCATAGTCTCCAGCTTCTTTTAAAGCTTTTCTCTTTTCTGCATACTTTGCAACCATTTTAGCTCTTTTGCGCTCACGCGCTTTCATTGATTCTTTAGCCATCTTTTAGTTCTTTTTAAATGGTAAACCTAATTCACCTAATAATGATTTTGCTTCTTTATCAGTTTGTGCAGATGTTACAAAAGTAATATCCATACCACTAATTTTTTTCACTTGATCAATATTAATTTCTGGGTAGATGATCTGTTCAGTAATTCCTAAATTATAATTACCTCTACCATCAAAACCATTAGCTTTGATTCCGTTAAAATCTCTTACTCGTGGTAAAGAAGCTGTAACTAATCTATCTAAAAACTCATACATTTTATCTCCACGTAACGTAACTTTAGCACCAATTGGCATACCTTTACGTAATTTGAAGTTTGCAACGTCTTTTTTAGAAATAGTTGAAACAGCTTTTTGACCTGTAATTGTTGTTAACTCATCAATAGCATATTCTATTAATTTCTTATCGGCAATTGCAGCACCAACACCTTTACTTACAACAATTTTTTGTAATTTAGGTACTTGCATTACATTTTTATAACCGAACTCATCAGTAAGAGCTTTGATAACTCTGCTCTTGTACTCTTCTTTTAATCTTGGTACGTAACTCATGGTTATATTGCTTTATCTGATTTTTTTGAAACTCTTACTTTCTTATCGCCTTCCATTTTATAACCTACTCTTACTGCTTCTCCGTTTTCAACTAAAGCAACGTTAGAAATATGCAATGGTGCTTCTTTTTTTACGATACCTCCTTGAGGATTTGTAGCGCTAGGTTTAGTATGTTTAGATATCATATTAACTCCTTCAACTACTACTCTATCCTTTTCTTTAAGGATACGTAAAACTTTTCCTTCAGATCCTTTATGATCTCCTGCTATAACTTTAACAGTATCTCCTGATTTGATTTTGAACTTCTTCATCTTAAATACAATATTAAAGCACTTCAGGTGCTAATGATACGATCTTCATAAATTGTTTCTCACGTAACTCACGAGCCACTGGACCAAATACACGTGTACCTCTCATCTCCTCTGCAGGATTTAATAATACACAAGCATTGTCGTCAAATCTGATATATGATCCGTCTTTACGTCTAACTTCCTTCTTAGTACGAACAACAACTGCACGAGATACTTGACCTTTCTTTACAGTTCCGTTTGGAGTTGCAGACTTAACCGTTACAACGATTTTATCTCCAACGCTAGCGTAACGCTTTTTTGTTCCTCCTAAAACTCTAATCACTAAAACTTCTTTAGCTCCAGTGTTGTCTGCTACTTTTAATCTTGATTCTGTCTGTAACATATTATTTAGCTCTTTCTAGGATTTCTACTAATCTCCAACGTTTAGATTTACTTAATGGACGAGTTTCCATTATTTTTACAGTATCTCCAATGTTGCAATCATTATTCTCGTCATGAGCAACGTACTTTTTCGTTTTTAATACGAACTTTCCGTACATTGGGTGTTTTACTCTTTTTACCTCAGAAACAACTATAGATTTCTCCATTTTGTTACTAGATACAACACCTATTCTTTCTTTTCTAAGATTTCTTTTTTCCATCTTTAAAACTGACTAGAATTATTGTAATTCTCTTTTTGTTAATTCTGTTGCAATTCTTGCTACAGTTTTTCTTAAGCTACGTAACTCTAATGGGTTTTCCAATGGAGTTATGGCATGAGCCATCTTAAGATCAGTATAATTTTTCTTCAACGCTCCTAGCTTGTCTTGTAAGTCAGCTGTTGATAATTCTTTAATTTCTGATTGTTTCATGTCTTTTAGAATTAAGCGTTATAATCAAAATCTCTTGCAATCACAAACTTCGTTTTTACAGGAAGTTTTTGAGCTGCTAAACGTAAAGCTTCTTTTGCTACTTCCATTGGCACACCACCAACTTCAAATAAGATTCTTCCTGGTTTTACAACAGCAACAAAGTGATCTGGAGCACCTTTACCTTTACCCATACGTACTTCTAAAGGCTTTTTAGTTATAGGCTTGTCTGGAAATATTTTAATCCATAATTGCCCCTCTCTTTTCATATAACGAGTTGCCGCAATACGAGCTGCTTCTATTTGACGAGAAGTAAGTAAATTCTGGTCTAGTGATTTGATACCAAACATTCCGTTAGAAAGTTGGTGTCCTCTACCAGAGTTACCCGTCATATTCCCTTTTCCTTTCTGAACTCTACGGAATTTTACTCTTTTTGGCTGTAACATCTTTAATTTCTTTTAAAAATTATTTTCTTCTGCGAGGTTGACGTTTTCCTCCTCCTTTTCCTGAATTACCTTTTTGTTTAGATAATCCTACTAATGGAGATAATTCACGTTTACCATAAACCTCACCTTTCATTATCCATACTTTCACACCGATTCTTCCGTATGTAGTATGTGCCTCAACAAGTGCATAATCGATATCTGCTCTGAAGGTTGATAGAGGAATTCTTCCTTCTTTATAATGCTCTGAACGTGCCATTTCAGCTCCGTTTAAACGACCTGAAAGTTGAACTTTAATTCCTTCAGCATTCATACGCATTGCAGCTGCGATAGCCATTTTAGTAGCTCTCTTGTAAGAAATTCTATTTTCAATTTGACGTGCTACACTTGCTGCTACTAATTGTGCATCAAGCTCTGGACGCTTAATTTCAAAAATATTAATTTGAACTTCTTTTCCTGTAATTTTCTTAAGCTCTTCTTTTAACTTGTCTACCTCTTGACCTCCTTTACCAATAATGATACCTGGACGTGCAGTAGTGATAGTAACGGTTACAAGTTTTAAAGTACGCTCAATAATAACTCGAGAAACACTTGCTTTAGATAAACGAGCACTGATGTACTTTCTTATCTTGTTGTCTTCAGCTAATTTATCACCGTAGTCATTTCCACCATACCAGTTAGATTCCCATCCTCTGATAATTCCTAAACGATTTCCTATTGGATTTGTCTTTTGTCCCATTTCTACTAATGATTAATTACTGTTATTTTTAGCACCTAACTCTAAAGTAACGTGATTAGAACGCTTACGAATTCTATGAGCACGTCCTTGCGGAGCTGGTCTTAATCTTTTTAACATACCTGCGCTATCTACATAAATAGATTTTACAAATAATCCAGCGTCTTCAATACTTGCATCTTCATTTTTAGCTTGCCAGTTAGCAATAGCTGATAATAATAACTTTTCTAAGTTACGAGATGCTTCTTTTGGACTGAATTTTAAGATTTGTAAAGCTTTTTCAACCTCTACTCCTCTTACTAAATCTGCAACCAAGCGCATTTTTCTTGGTGATGTAGGACAGTTAGTAAGCTTTGCAAAAGCACGTTGCTTTTTAGCTTCTTTTAACTGTTTTGCCATATTTTGTTTACGAACTCCCATTTCCTACTATTTTTTTCCTTTATTTTTTGCACCAGCGTGTCCACGGAATGAACGTGTTGGTGAAAATTCGCCTAATTTATGACCTACCATGTTTTCTGTAACGTATACTGGTACAAATTGCTTTCCGTTATGAACTGCAATTGTTTGTCCAACAAAATCAGGAGTAATCATACTTGCTCTTGACCAAGTTTTGATAACAGATTTGCTACCTGACTCTACGTTAGCTAACACTTTTCTTTCTAATTTATAGTGAACGTACGGTCCTTTTTTTAATGATCTTGCCATGGTTTATTATTTCTTTCTACGTTCTATAATATACTTGTTACTAGCCTTAGTCTTAGATCTAGTCTTATAACCTTTAGCAGGTATTCCATTCTTAGATCTTGGATGTCCTCCAGAAGAACGTCCTTCACCACCTCCCATTGGGTGATCAACTGGGTTCTTTCTAACTGCATTCGTTCTTGGTCTTCTACCTAGCCATCTAGATCTACCAGCTTTACCAGAAACTAATAATTGGTGATCTGAGTTAGATACAACTCCGATAGTAGCTAAACAAGTTAATAAGATTAATCTTGTTTCACCAGAAGGTAACTTAACAGTTGCATATTTACCGTCTCTTGCCATTAATTGAGCAAAAGAACCTGCAGAACGAGCCATAACAGCACCTTGACCTGGACGTAATTCAATACATGAAATAGTGGTTCCTAAAGGAATATCACTTAAGAACATTGCATTACCTACATCTGGTGTAGCTTCATTTCCTGAAACCACAGTTTGTCCTACTTTTAATCCGTTTTGTGCAATTACATAACGCTTTTCTCCATCAGCATATTGAACTAAAGCGATAAACGCTGTACGGTTTGGATCGTACTCAATAGTTAATACTGTAGCAGGATCGTTAAATCTATTTCTTTTAAAATCGATAATACGATATCTTCTCTTATGACCACCACCTCTATTAGGTGTTGTCATACGACCCTGATTGTTTCGACCTCCAGATCTCTTTTTCGGAGCCAATAATGACTTTTCCGGCTTATCAGCTGTGATGGTGTCGAACCCATTTACAACTCTAAAACGCTGACCTGGTGTTATTGGTTTTAATTTTCTAACTGACATTTGTCTCTCTTATTCTTATAGATTGTTATAAAAATCAATTTCTCCTTCTGCTAACTTAACCACTGCTTTTTTATAACCACTAGTTAAACCAGAAACTAAACCTTTTTTAGTATACTTGGTTTTACGTAATGCAGGGTGGTTTAATGTTCTAACAGACTCTACAGTTACACCATAAGTAGCTTCTACTGCGTCTTTAATTTGAATTTTGTTAGCATCTTTTTTCACAACAAAAGTATAACGACTAAATCTTTCGCTTGCATTTGTTGCTTTTTCTGTAATAATAGGCTTTATTAAAATACTCATTTTGTGATCCTATTTACTTAAGTTAGATTCAATTCCTTCTAAAGTGCTTTCAGAAATTACCACTTTATTAGCGTTTAATACACTATAGGTATTTATTCCTGAAGCATCTACAACTTTAGAGTTTTTTAAGTTACGTGATGAAATGTACACGTTCTTACTTGATTCGCTTACTACGAATAAAGACTTTTTAGCATCTAACCCTAAAGCTTTTAACACGTTTACAAATTCTTTAGTTTTTGGAGCTTCGAAATTGAAATCTTCAACAACTACTAAATTGTTATCCTTTGCTTGAATACTTAAAGCTGATTTACGTGCTAAACGCTTTAAGTTTTTATTTAATTTGAAAGAATAATTTCTTGGTCTTGGACCGAAGATACGTCCTCCCCCTCTAAATACAGGAGATTTGATAGATCCTGCACGAGCAGTACCTGTACCTTTTTGTTTTTTTATCTTTCTTGTACTTCCTGCAATCTCAGCTCTTTCTTTAGCTTTATGAGTTCCTTGTCTTTGATTTGCTAAATATTGTTTTACATCTAAATATATAGCATGATCATTTGGCTCTATACCGTATACTTCGTTAGAAAGTTCAACTTTTCTACCAGTATCTTTTCCTGTAATATCTAATACTGCTACTTTCATTATTTCTCGATAGTTACATAAGAATTTTTATGACCAGGAACCGCACCTTTAACTACGATTAAGTTCTTTTCTGGAACCACTTTTAAAATTCTTAAATTTTGAACTTTAACTTTCTCTCCACCCATACGTCCTGCCATACGCATTCCTTTAAATACTCTTGCAGGGTATGATGCCGCACCAACAGAACCTGGCGCTCTTAAACGGTTATGCTGACCGTGAGTAGCTTGACCTACACCACCAAAACCGTGTCTTTTTACAACTCCTTGAAAACCTTTACCTTTAGAAATTCCAGATACATCTACAAACTCTCCTTCAGTAAATAATTCAACAGTAACAGAGTCTCCTAAATTGTACTCTCCTTCAAATTCTTGGAATTCAACGACTTTTTTCTTAGCAGTTGTGCCAGCTTTTTTAAAGTGACCATCTAAAGCTTTATTAGAGCTTTTTGCTTTTTTGTCATCGAAACCAAGTTGTAACGCGTTATAACCGTCAACCTCTTCGGTTCTGACTTGGGTAACAACGCAAGGACCTGCTTCGATTACCGTACATGGAATATTCTTTCCATTTTCATCGAATAAGCTGGTCATTCCTACTTTTTTTCCTATTAACCCAGACATATTTATAATTAATTATTAATGTGTTTACTTTTTTTTAATCATTTCCATTGAAATTTCTAAAATAAAAAAAGAGCGTAAAACACTTTCGCTCTGCTTATTGTGTTTTACCGTTTTTCCTTCGCGAAACCCTCCGGACATGTTATTTTTTAGTCTTTCAAAACTAAAAATACACTACCCAAAAAATCTTTTGGGCGTGCAAATGTATAAAAAACTTTCGGTTTAAACAAATTAAACCGAAAGTTATCAATTACTTATACTTTTATTTCAACTTCAACCCCACTTGGTAACTCAAGCTTCATTAAAGCATCAATAGTTTTTGATGAAGAACTATAAATGTCTAATAATCTTTTGTAAGCAGATAATTGAAATTGTTCTCTAGATTTTTTGTTTACGTGTGGTGAACGTAATACTGTAAAAATCTTTTTATGAGTTGGTAAAGGAATTGGCCCGTTCACTACAGCACCTGTACTCTTTACAGTCTTTACGATTTTTTCAGCAGACTTATCTACTAAGTTGTAATCGTAAGATTTTAATTTTATTCTAATTTTTTGACTCATCTTAATTAACCTTTAGCGTTTGCAATTACTTCTTCTGAAATATTAGAAGGTGTTTCAGCATAGTGAGAGAACTCCATTGTTGAAGTTGCTCTACCTGATGATAAAGTACGTAATGAAGTAACGTATCCAAACATTTCTGATAATGGAACGATAGCTTTTACTACTTTAGATCCAGCACGGTCACTCATATCGTTTACTTGACCTCTACGTCTGTTTAAGTCACCTACGATATCACCCATGTTTTCTTCTGGAGTTAACACTTCTAACTTCATCATTGGTTCCATGATTACAGCTCTTGCAGCTTTTGCAGCAGCTTTGTAACCCATTTTAGCAGCTAATTCGAACGATAACTGATCAGAATCTACAGGGTGGAAAGATCCATCCTTAAGTGTAATTTTCATCGAATCCATTTCGTATCCTGCTAAAGGACCATTTTTCATTGCTTCTTTAAATCCTTTTTCAATTGAAGGGATAAATTCTTTAGGAACGTTACCACCTTTAATTTCAGAAACAAACTCTAAACCTTGCTTACCTTCTTCAGCTGGCTCCATAGTAAATACGATATCAGCAAACTTACCACGTCCACCAGATTGCTTCTTATAAACCTCTCTGTGGTCTGCTGTTGCAGTTAATGCTTCTTTGTACTCTACTTGTGGTTGACCTTGGTTTACTTCAACTTTAAACTCACGCTTTAAACGATCAACAATAATATCTAAGTGTAACTCACCCATTCCTGAAATTACTGTTTGACCTGAAGCTTCATCTGTTTTAACAGTAAACGTTGGGTCTTCTTCTGCTAATTTAGATAATGCAATACCTAATTTATCAACATCTGCTTTAGTTTTAGGCTCCACTGCAATACCAATTACTGGATCTGGGAAGTCCATTGATTCTAAAATAATAGGATTCTTCTCATCAGACATAGTATCACCAGTCTTGATATCTTTAAATCCTACAGCAGCTCCAATATCTCCAGCTTCGATAAAATCGATAGCATTTTGCTTGTTAGAGTGCATTTGGTAAATACGAGATATACGCTCTTTTTTACCTGAACGGTTGTTCAAGATGTATGAACCTGCATCTAAACGACCTGAATATGCACGGAAGAATGCTAAACGACCTACGAAAGGGTCTGTAGCAATCTTAAACGCTAAAGCTGAAAACGGTTCTTTAGCATCTGGTTTACGAGAAATTTCTTCACCAGTATTAGGATCTGTTCCTACAATTGCATCTTTATCTAATGGAGATGGTAAGTAACGACATACAGCATCTAACAAGAACTGAACACCTTTATTCTTAAAAGCAGAACCACAAACCATAGGAATAATAGACATATCCATTACAGCAGCACGTAAAGCAGCGTGAATTTCATCTTCTGTAATAGAGTCTTCATCCTCCATATACTTCTCTAGCAAGTTTTCATCATAAGCAGCAACCTCCTCGATTAACTTACCACGTAACTCTCTAGCTTCTTCTTTTAAATCTTCAGGAATATCGATAACATCAAAAGTTGCACCTTGTGTTTCATCGTGCCATACAATAGCACGGTTTTTTACCAAGTCAACTATCCCTTTAAAATCAGCTTCATCACCAATATTCAAAACAATTGGGACTGCGTTAGAACCTAACATATCTTTTACTTGCTGACATACCGCTAAGAAGTTAGAACCTTGACGATCCATCTTGTTAACAAACCCCATACGAGGTACTTTATAGTTATCAGCTAAACGCCAGTTAGTTTCTGATTGAGGCTCAACACCATCAACTGCAGAGAATAAGAATACTAATCCATCTAATACACGTAATGAACGGTTTACTTCTACAGTAAAGTCAACGTGACCTGGAGTATCAATAATATTAAAGTGATATCCTTTTGCGTCTGCAGTTGGCTTTCCGTTTTCAGTAGGAAACTGCCATGTACAAGTTGTAGCAGCAGAAGTAATTGTAATACCTCTTTCTTGCTCCTGCTCCATCCAGTCCATAGTAGCAGCACCGTCGTGTACCTCACCAATTTTATGAGATACTCCTGTATAATAAAGGATACGCTCTGTAGTTGTAGTTTTACCAGCATCAATGTGCGCAGCAATACCAATATTTCTTGTATATTTTAAATCTCTACCCATTTCTATTAAAATCTAAAGTGTGAGAATGCTTTGTTTGCTTCAGCCATCTTATGAGTATCTACTCTTTTCTTAACAGCAGCACCTTCTTCTTTTGCAGCAGCTAAAATTTCAGCCGCTAAACGTTGTGCCATTGTTTTTTCATTACGCTTACGCGCATATGAAATCATCCATTTGATCGCCATAGAAACCTTACGATCTGGACGAATTTGCATTGGAATTTGGAATGTAGCACCACCTACACGACGAGAACGAACCTCTACGTGTGGCATTACGTTAGACAAACCATCTTTCCATATTTCTAAAGCTGACTTTTCTTCGTCAGTTTTCTTTTGATCTACAATGTCAATTGCATCATAGAATACTTTAAACGCTACAGATTTCTTACCATCCCACATTAAGTTATTCACAAAACGTGTTACTAATTGATCATTAAACCTTGGGTCCGGTAACAAAACTCTTTTTTTAGCTCTTCTTTTTCTCATGTCTCTACATTAAAAAAGTTACTTAATAAACTACTTTTTGTCTTTTGGGCGTTTTGCTCCGTACTTAGATCTACGTTGAGTTCTTCCCTCAACACCTGCAGTATCTAATGCACCACGAACAATGTGGTATTTAACCCCTGGTAAATCTTTTACCCTTCCACCTCTAACTAATACTATCGAGTGCTCTTGCAAGTTATGTCCTTCTCCTGGAATGTACGCGTTGATCTCATTACCATTTGTTAATCTAACACGAGCAACTTTACGCATTGCTGAGTTAGGCTTTTTAGGCGTTGTTGTATAAACACGAGTACAAACTCCACGTCTTTGAGGACATGACATTAAAGCAGCCGATTTACTCTTCTTAGTTATTTTGGTTCTTCCTTTACGAACTAATTGTTGAATAGTTGGCATACTAAATTAATTACTATTTTTCGTTTGTATTAAAAATTTTACTCTCATTTTAAGAGAGTGCAAATGTACGATTAATATCCAATTATTCAAATATCAATGAGTTATTTTTTAAAAAACAGTTTTTACAGGTTGTAATTGAGGATTTATTCTATTTTTGAATATTAATAAAACAGGCTTTGATTAGATTTTTATTCATCCATGCATGTATGAGCATCTGTTATTTTATTTCAATATCAAATACTAAGGCTCAAAATATCTCTTTAAACGTAATTGTAAATGACTCTATTAACAAAAACAGTTTCATTAACACACTATCATTTAAAAAGATTCATAATTCAACAGAATCTATTAGTGAAGAAATTCAATTAATCGTTGAAAACCTAAAATACATCGGCTACTTCACCAACACTATAGATAGTGTAACAACAGCGAACAACAAAACCAACCTATACCTTACCTTAAACAAAAAGATCAATCATGCTATTCTAAGTGCCTCACAAAAAACAATAAAATCAAACAAAAACTTAAATCTTAACAGGAAAATAACCCTTAAAATAGAAGACTTAAAGGGTTATTTACTAAAAATCAACAACTTTTTAGACGAAGAAGGTAAACCATTCTCCGAGCTTTGTTTAAAAAACATCCGAATTAAGAACGACACACTTTTCACTAACTTAAAAATAACAAATTCAAAACAACGAACTATTAATAAAATTATAGTAAAAGGATATGAGAACTTCCCAGATTCATATATAAAACATTATCTGAAGATTAAAAATAAAACTAAAATAAATCACAATTTCCTAAGAAAAACTTCAAACTCACTAAAACAATTAGATTTCATAACTGAAACAAAAACTCCTGAGACACTCTTTACAAATGACTCCACTATTGTTTATATTTATTTAAAGAAAAAAAAAACAAGCGCTTTTGATGGACTTATAAATTTCAACTCATCAGGAACAAATAATTTAATATTTAACGGGCACCTAAATTTAGAGCTCAACAATATACTAAATACAGGTGAGAAATTTTTAATTGACTGGAAAGCTAACGGTAACGAAAGACAAAGCTTCAAACTGCTAACCTGCTTTCCATATATTTTCAACAGCCCTTTCATATCAGAAATCCAATTTAATGTATACAAACAGGACTCTACTTTTTTAAACACTAAGTTTAATTTTAATTTATTTTATGATTTCACAAGCAATACAAAAGTCGGCATTACTTACAATACAGAAAGTTCTTTTGTAAATATAAACAAGACAAATAATAGTAATTTTTCTAATTATTTTATTGGATCATATATTAGCTACTTTATACCCTATAATGATAGTTTTTACAATAAAAAACTCCTATTAAAATTCAACCCTGAATTTGGAACAAGAAATCTAGAAAACTTAAAAGATTTTCAAATAAAATTAAAATTTGAGAGTAGCTACTTACATAAATTTAGCAAGAGACACCAATTCTATATTCGAAACGAAACTGCTGCCCTGTTTTCTAACAACATATTAATTAATGAGTCTTTTAGGATTGGAGGAATAAAAAACATAAGGGGATACGTTGAAGAAAGTCTTTCAACCCACAAGTATAGCCTACTAAACACCGAATATAGATATATCAACAATCAAAATTCTTATTTATATACAATTTTTGATTATGGAGTTATTAAAACCCAAAGAAATAAAAATAAAAATTTAATAAGTCTTGGCTTAGGTTATTATCAAAAAATCAAGAATTCAAATATTGTAATTAACTTGACAAACTCTTATAATCAAGACGATTCTAAATTCACCTACTTAAACATAAACATTGGTTTAAAATCATATTTCTAACTTTACACAATAATTAAAAAAGTTTTAGTTTTCTTTAATTTTTTTAGCTTTTTTTTTGTTAAAAAAGTTGTTGATTTAAGATTAATTTAAGATTTTAGCGGCAATTAATTCAAATAATTATACAATGAAGACAAAGTTTAATGGAATTTTAACGCTACTATTGGCGTTGGTTGTGCAAATTTCCTTTGCACAAGACAGAATGATTTCAGGAACGGTTTCTGACGAAACAGGCCCACTTCCTGGGGTTAGTATACTGAAAAAAGGTACAACAAGTGGTACTGAAACTGATTTTGATGGTAATTACTCTATTCAAGCAAAAACTGGCGACGTATTAGTTTTTAGTTTTGTTGGAATGAAAACAGCAGAAAGAGTTATAGGCTCTTCCAATACTCTTAATATTGTTTTGCAAGGAGATAACGTACTAGAAGAAGTAGTTGTAACTGCATTAGGTATTAAAAGAGAAGAGAAGGCTTTAGGTTATGCTACTCAAAGTGTTAACTCTGAAGACTTAACCAAAGTAAGAGATGCTAACATTGTTAACTCTTTAAGTGGTAAAATAGCTGGTGTAAATGTTACAAGTTCATCTGGTGCAGTTGGTGCAGAAAGTAGAATTGTAATTAGAGGTATTTCTACAATTAGTGGTAGTGCTCAGCCTTTAGTTGTTGTAGACGGTGTTGTTATGGATAACACATCATATGGTAATTCTACATCAGGTGGAGGGAACAGTACTCCAAATGGTTTAGCTGATTTAAACCAAGATGATATAGAATCTATTAACGTTCTTAAAGGTGGTGCTGCAACATCTCTATATGGTATGAGAGGTGCAAATGGTGTTTTAGTTGTAACAACTAAGTCTGCTAAGAAATCTGATAAGTTAGGAATTGAAATTTCTACTAATATTTCATTTGATAATGCTTTTATTTTACCTGATTATCAAAACTCATATGGTCAAGGAGGTTCTTCTCAGTATTTTGAGTATGTAGATGGTGTAACTGGAGATGGAGGTATTGATGAAAGTTGGGGTCCTGCTCTTGATGCAGGCTTAGAATTTATTCAATGGAATTCTGTAGATGGAGAGCCATTACCTTGGGTTTCTCAACCTAACAACGTTAAAGATTTTTATGAAACAGGTGTAACAACTAATAATAATATCTCTTTTTCTAAAGGAGGCGAAGGTTACAGTGGAAGATTATCTTTAGGGTTAACAGATCAAACTGGTATTGTTTACAATACAGATTTAAGAAAATATAATGTCGGAGGACGTTTAAACTTTAATTTATCTGACAAGTGGGATGCTGGATTTAGCGTAAATTATATTAAGTCTGAAAGTGATAACTTACCTACTGTCGGTTATGGAGATTCAAACAACCAAATTGGTCAATTAGTTTGGGCTGGTAGAAATGTAGATATTAATGCCTTAAGAGATTGGAGAAATTTACCTTTAGGATATGCTGCAGGTGCCGATGTTGCTACTCCAATTAACTGGAATTTGGCATATAACAACAACCCTTTCTGGGCATTAGATACTAATACTAACACTTTTGACAGAAATAGAGTTTTAGGTAATGTAACTTTAGGTTACAAAATAAATGATAACTTTAATATATCAGCTCAAACAGGTATCGATTATTCATCTTCTTTAGACACTTATAGAAGAGCATTTGGTACTTATGAAAATGTTAGAGGTTATTATAGAGAAATACAACGTACAAGATACGAGGTTAACACACAAGCAATGTTAAACTATAATGGTAACTTAAATGAAGATTTTACTTTAGGTGCTAGTTTTGGTACAAACTTAATGAGTAATAACTATCATAGATTATCAATGATTGCTCCTGAATTACAAATTCCTGGGTTATTTAATATTTCAAATACTAGAGATGGTGTAGCTCCAGTATTAGAACAAAACCAAGAAGATCAAAAAATTAACAGTTTGTTTGGTTTTGTTAACTTATCGTATAAAGATTATTTATTCTTAGATTTTACTGCTAGAAATGACTGGGCATCTGTATTACCTGTTGACAACAATAGCTTCTTTTATCCTAGTGTTACTGCTAGTGCTATTCTTAGCGATATATTTAACATCCAAGGAAGTGCTGTTTCATATTTAAAAGTAAGAGGAGGTTGGTCTAAAGTTGGTAGTGCAGGTCCATTAGCTCCATATTCTATAGAACCTTCATATGCATACAGTGATACTCCTTGGGGTACAACTCCTGCGGCTATATATCCATCCACTCTATGGAACCCAGATATTAAAAATCAGGATACTGAAGAAAAAGAAATTGGTATTGAAGCTAGATTATTTAAAAGCAGATTACGTTTTGATTTAACTTATTACGATAAATTAACTTCTGATGTTATTATGCTTAAAGACATTGACGCTGCAAGTGGTAACACAGGGTATTGGGATAACGTTGCTGATATTTCTAACAAAGGTATTGAATTGGCTTTAAGTGCAGATCTTATTAAAAGTGAAGATTTCAACTTAGGCATGAATATTAACTTTGCTAAAAATACAAACGAAGCTAGTAATATTGATGATGATCCTACTACTAATAATGGGCAAGTTGTTCTTGGTGGATTATGGAATGTTGATATTGTTGCTAAAGAAGGAGAAGCTGTTGGTGCTATCGTAGGTCCAGGTTTCTTAAGAAATGATGAAGGAGAAATTATCTATTCAAATGGTTTACCTCAAAGAGATCCAACAGCAAAAGTTTTAGGAAATATTAATCCTGATTGGACCGGTGGTTTAGGATTAAATATGTCTTATAAAAACTTTAGTATAAGTACATTATTTGACGTTAAAATGGGTGGTGAAATATATTCTCAAACAAACTCTTGGGGTAAATTAGCTGGAGTATTAGAAGAGACTATCCAAGGTAGAGAAACTGGTATTGTTGGTGATGGAGTTATGTCTGACGGTAACGGGGGTTATGTTCCTAACACTGTAGTTACATCAGCTCAAAGTTTCTTTGGTACTACTTATTCACAAAATATTGCTGAATCATCAGTTTATGATGCTTCATTTGTTAAATGGAGACAATTAGCTTTAAATTACTCTATTCCAAACAAATTATTAAGTGATACTGGAGTAGATCAAGTAACTTTAGGGTTAACCGTAAGAAACTTAGCTATTTTATATAAGAAAGTTCCTCATATTGATCCAGAAACTGGATTTAGTAGTAACACTGGACAACAAGGTTTAGAATATGCTCAAATCCCTTCTACAAGAAGTATTGGGTTTAACCTTAATGTTAAATTTTAAAAAAAATTTAAAAGATGAAAATAAATAAAATAATATTAGCAATAATGGTTGTGGCTCAATTATTTACCATAACCAGTTGTAATAATGATTTTGAAGAAGTTAACACAAACCCTAATGATCCTTCAGCAGTTCCTGCAAGTTTATTATTAGCAAGTGTTATCTATAATGCTGGAGACCAAGTGCAAAGTCCATTTTTAGCTGGTGAAGCTGGTTCTTGTTGGGTACAACATTTAGGTAAACCAGTGTATAATGACAATGAACTTTATATTCCAAGACAAAACTCTATTGAAAATTTATGGAGTATTTTATACTCTAGAGTTTTAAAAGATGCAGATGTAATGCAACAATTGGCTGCTGAAGAAGGAAACTCAAATCTTCAAGGTGTTGCTTTAGTAATGAAAGCTTACGCATATCAAGTTCTAACAGATGCTTTTGGTAACATTCCAATGTCTGAAGCTTTAAAAGGAGATCAAGGAATCATTACTCCTGTATATGATGATAGTGAAACTCAAGTTTATCCAACATTACTTAGTATGTTAGATAATGCTATGACTTTACTTAATGGTAATGGAGATATTGATCCAAGTCAAGACTTATTATATGCTGGAGACTATACTAAATGGAAAAAGTTTGCTGCTTCATTAAAATTTAGAGTGTTAATGAGAGCTTCTTCTTCAAACAATCCTGCTTTAGGAAACATTCCTGCTCAATTATCAGCTTTAGTTAACTCTGGTAATTTATTTGGTAGTAATGATGATGAAGCTAAATTGGTTTATCTTGGTGCTGAACCTAATGCAAATCCTTATTTTGAAGGAATTGTAAATGGAGGTAGAACAAATGAATGGTGTTTAGGAGAAGAACTTGTAGAATTTATGAAAAGTACTGGTGATACAAGATTACCTGTATATGCTCAAGAAGTAGGTGGTAATGGTTCTGGAAATGGATACGTTGGAAAACCTGCAGGTATTGAAGATATTGCAAACTCTCCATTTGGAGATTCTAATAATGTATCATTGATTGGTGAAGCATATTTAGAAGCTACTGCACCTGCTTATTTTATGAGTAATGCTCAGCTAAAATTATTAATGGCTGAAGCTGCAGAAAAAGGTTATATTGCTACTCCTGTAGATGCAGCTACATTTTTTAATGAAGGAGTTGCTGCTTCATGTGCTGCAAATGGTGTTGCTACCTTCCCTATAACATATAATGGAGGTGCAGCTGGTTTGCAACAAATTGCTGAACAATCATGGGTTGCTTTATATATGCAAGGATTTGAAGCATTTGCAGAATGGAGAAGAACAGGAATTCCTAATTTACCTTTAGCTCAAGATGCTGTTGAATCATCTATTCCTTCAAGGTTTAATTATCCTATCTCTCAACAGTCTGTTAATGGCTTAAATTATACTGATGCAGTATCTGCTCAAGGTACGGATAACTTAACCACATCATTGTGGTGGCAATAATCTTTTTATATATAAACTAAAAAAGTATTAAAATGAAAAAATTTAAAAACATATTTTTAGCTATGGTTGGGGTACTAACCATAGCATCATGTGAGACAAATGCAGATACAGTTGCTGAAATTAAAGATGAGGCTGGTTTTTTAATTAATGTTTCTGCTACATCAAATAGTTCTATTCTAGGTTCCCCTGAAGTAGGTGTTGATCTAGAAGATGCTACTGTTTCAATTACAAATGCTTATTTAAATATGACTGTTAGTAAAACTGGTGGTAGTTTAGATAACCTTGAAAAAATAGAGATTGTTAAATCTTTTAATGGAGGAGAAGAGATTGTTCTTGGAGAATCAACTACTTTACCATATAATTTAGTTATTGACAATTTAGATGATTTATTATCAAACACTGGTGTGGTTGAATCTGATCTTAGAATTGGTGATGTATTGTCTTTTAGAACAAAAGTAACACAAAAAGATGGTGATGTATATTACTATAACTCAAGCATGGGTAATTATAGTTTAGTAGTTAATTGCTCTTCTGATTTAGCTGGTGATTACTCATGGGGTTCTTCTCAACCTCTTTTAACATTAGAGGAAATTTCTCCAGGTGTATATAGAATGCCTTATTTAGGTAATTTTGCAAGTAGTTATTGGATAGAATTTCAGGATGTATGTGGAATTTTAACAATTACTGATTGGCAATATGCTTCAAGTAATCCTATTACTCAAAATGAACCAGGTTATGTTGATGAAGATGGAAATCTTGTATTTCCTTCTTTAGATGTAGCTGGAGTTGATTGGTATGTTGGGTTAGAAGTTAGATATACTAAACTTTAAAAGAAATTATTTATGAAAAATATTTTAAAAACATTTGGCTTATTTGCCATTGCATCTTTAGTATTCACTTCTTGTGATGATGAAGATAATACAGGAGCTTCAATGATTGATTTTACTCCAGTTACCGTACAATTTACAACTGCTAGTAGTAGCTATACATTTAGTGAATCAGATATTAATCCTGATGATGAAGCTACCAATACTATTGAAGTAACAGCTACAATACCTGAACCACAACCTGTAAATGCTGTTTTAGACGTAGTAATTAAGTCTGGAAATGGAGAAGCCTCTGATTTTCAAGCTGAACCAGTTACAATTCCAGCAGGTGCAACATCTGTTACATCTAAAATTACTATATTACAGACTGGTGATATAGAGGGTAATGAAAATCTAGTATTAGGATTTAAATCTAGAGGAAATTTTTATTCAGATTTTACTATTCCTGTTACTATTGAAGATGATTATATTAACGAAATATTAGATGTAACTGTTGATTGGTCTGGTTCTTACACTATAGATCAAGGTAGTGCTCAAACTACAATAGATTATTGTGGTATTGATTTTGATTTAATCTTATTAGATGAATCTATGAATTTAGTTGATTATACAGCTGCTACAGCTAGCTGTCCAGAACATGGTACTATTTCTGGTTTAGCTGATGGTACATATTATTTACTTGTAGATTTATATGAAAACCCGTTTGCTGGTATAGGAGCTAATCAAGATTTACCTTTGAATATTACTTATTCTCAAGAATATTTTATTGGAGAAAGCTCATTTACTTACAATGGATTCACTACAGAAGATACTTCAGGACAAGTACTTATTGCTGAAATTAATGTTGTAAACGGTTATCAATACACCGTAACTCCTCTATAAAATTAAATTTTATAAAATATAAACCACCTCTTACGAGGTGGTTTTTTTATACCATAAAATGAACTACATTTGCGACATGGAACAAAACACAAATATTTTTGGAATTAGAGCTATTATTGAAGCAATAGAAAGTGGTTCTTCTGTAAATAAAGTATACATTCAAAAAGGGTTGCGTGGCGACCTCTATTTTGAGTTAGAAAAGCTACTTAAAAAGAATAAGATATCTACTAGTGTTGTTCCGACAGAAAAATTAGACAGACTTTCTAAACATAACAACCATCAAGGAGCTGTTGCAAAAATTTCTCCTATTGAATTTGCTGATTTAGAAATTTTAATTGAAGAAATTCTTGACTCAAATAAAATTCCTCTATTCCTTCTACTCGATCAACTTTCTGATGTACGTAATTTTGGAGCTATTATTAGAACTGCTGAATGTACTGGAGTTAACGGAATTATCATTCAAAAAAGCGGAAGTGCTCCTGTAAATGCCGAAACTATCAAAACCTCAGCTGGAGCAGCATTTAAAGTTCCTATTTGTAAAGTTGATCATATTAAAGATGCTATTTTTCAACTAAAAGCTGCTGATATTAAACTTGTAGCGGCTACTGAAAAAACAGAAGATTCTGTATATGATATTAATTTTAATCAACCAATAGCTATTGTAATGGGTTCAGAAGGTAAAGGTGTAAGTAATTCTGTTTTAAAAATGGTTGATTATAAAGCAAAACTTCCTTTATTAGGAGAAATAGAATCATTAAACGTATCGGTAGCTTGTGGAGCCATTTTATATGAGACTGTGAGACAAAGAAATTAATCTTCTTCTTTATAAATATATTTATAATTTAATTCTTGAACTAATTCCTCCTCTTCGATTACTGGAGGAATGTAATTACCATTTTCATCAAACATATCATCAAATTCAGTTTTTGAAAATTGAAATTTCCCTCTTACAATTCCTTTTTTTCTATAAATATAAGCATATATCAGTCCAATAATAAACCCAGAAAGGTGTCCTTCCCACGAAATTCCATCCTTTACAGGAAAAACATACCAAACCATACTTCCGTAGAGAAAAATGGTAATTAATGACATGGCAACTAAACGATAGTGCTTTTTTATAATTCCGCTAAAAAAAATAAAGCTGAACAATAAATATACTATCCCACTTGCTCCAATATGATAGGATTCTCTGGCAATAATCCAGGTTAACAATCCTGTAAAAAAACCTCCATATACTAAAACTTTTACAGCAACTTCTTTATAAAAGTAAAAAATACTCATTCCTAGAACGAATAAAGGAACCGAATTGTTAAATAGATGTTTGGTGTCACTATGTATAAAAGGTGACGTAAAAACCCCTCTAAAACCAATCAAATTTCTGGGGTAAATTCCGTATTTATTAAAATTCCATCCTAATTTGATCTCTAACCAGTACACAAACCAAATTAGAAAAACAAATACAAAAGGAATTAGAAAAACAGAATTAGAAAATTTTAGCTGTTCATCATTTTTCATGAAACCTAAAATAACAAAAATGCATCCATTTTTAAATAACAGAAGTTCTGTCATAAATCTTTAGTATTTTTACTTTATGAATGCACCTTTGGCAGAAAGAATTCGTCCGAAAACATTAAGCGATTATATTAGTCAGCAACATTTAGTTGGTAAAAACGGTATTTTAACCAATCATATTAAGCAAGGAATTATTCCTTCTTTAATTTTGTGGGGGCCACCTGGGATTGGAAAAACTACCTTAGCCAACATTATTGCTAACGAATCTGAACGCCCTTTTTATACATTGAGCGCTATAAGTTCTGGTGTAAAAGATGTACGTGATGTTATTGAAAAAGCGAAGAAAAGTGGTGGATTGTTTACACAGAAAAATCCGATTTTATTTATTGATGAAATTCATCGCTTTAGCAAATCTCAGCAAGATTCATTATTAGGTGCGGTTGAAAAAGGTTGGGTTACCTTAATTGGTGCTACTACAGAAAACCCTAGTTTTGAAGTAATACCCGCCCTACTCTCTCGTTGTCAAGTATATATTTTAAATTCTTTTGATAAGGAAGATTTAATAGCACTGCTCCACAGAGCGATGGAAAAAGATGAGATTCTCTCAAAAAAAGAAATCATTTTAACAGAAACAGATGCTTTGCTACAAGTTTCAGGTGGCGATGCTCGTAAACTGTTGAATATTTTTGAATTATTGGTTGCTTCGGAAGATAAAGTAGAAATCACCAATAAAATGGTGTTAGAAAAGGTTCAAAAAAACACAGTTAAATACGATAAAACCGGAGAGCAGCATTATGACATTATTTCAGCATTCATTAAATCAATTAGAGGAAGTGACCCAAACGCAGCTGTATATTGGTTAGCTCGAATGATTGAAGGCGGTGAAGATGTAAAATTTATAGCTCGAAGAATGTTAATTGCTGCTTCGGAAGATATAGGAAACGCAAATCCCACCGCATTGATATTAGCCAACAATACTTTTCAAGCGGTATCTGTAATTGGGAATCCTGAATCGAGAATTATTTTAAGTCAATGCGCAGTGTATTTGGCCAATTCACCAAAAAGTAATGCGAGTTATATGGCCATTGGAGAGGCTCAAAATTTAGTGCGAAAAACGGGTGATTTATCGGTCCCGTTGCATTTGCGAAATGCGCCTACCAAATTGATGAAAGATTTAGACTACGGAAAAGATTATTTATATTCTCATAACTATCAAGGTAATTTTGTTGAGCAAGAATTTCTCCCTGAAGAAATCAAAAATACCAAGCTCTACGAACCGGGAAATAATACTCGGGAAAACGGCTTTAGAGAAACGTTAAAACAACGCTGGAAGGATAAATATAATTATTAAAAAAGAGAGCTAAAAAAGCTCTCTTTTCTTTTAAAATTTTACTTGATAACTTTCTGTTTTATTATTTCCTTCTTTATAATATTCAGCTATCCAAATATTTCCTTGTTTATAAAAAACTCCGTTTTTATCTTTTAGAATAAATAAATTAGGATTTGAGGTTTTTAAGATCAAGAAAACAACTTCTGGTTTTGTGTTTATCAGCTGAAATCCGTTAGCCATAGGTTGTGCATATAAAACATTAGATGTTGAAGCTACATTGGTTACTTTTTCTACAGAAGTTGGTAAAACTGCCTTTGGTGCTTCAGAAGGATTGCCTTCAGTTTTCTTAACAGTAACGGGCGTCACTGGTTTTGAAGGAACATACTTGTACCCTAATGCTCTGACCGAGTTAAATGCCTCACGAATAGCTTCATGATATGCTTTTTTATATTCTTTAACTTTACTGTTTCCTTCTTTTGATGTAAACACCACATTGTTATAACAATCTTTAAGTTCAATAACGGTTTTGGTGGTAAACATACTGGATTTATCGTTTACATCAGCAGTTAGTGCTAAACATCTGTTTACTGCTAAATCATCTGGCAATACCTCATCAGACATAAAAGCTGTAAAACCATATTTGTTAAATAAGAACTTAGTTAAAGAACTTGTTTGATATTTATCTGCTTCCTTTACAAATTCAAATTGTTTTGGAACAATAATGTATTTATAATTATTGATATTCTTTTTTTGTGCAAAAAAGGTTGTACTTATAAAAAGTAATAAAACTGTTATTTTTTTCATTTTAATTAAAAATTAAATTAATTCCTATTTGAGCCGTTGCTCTATTAGCATCTGCAATATCGGAAAGTTTAAATATATTATCTACCATTCCATAAACATTGAGTTTCCATACATTCAATGAAAGACCCACACCTATATTGGTTGCTGAAAAATCATCAAATGTATAGGTAAATTTTGTGTTTAAATTTTTAGAGAATTTTCTCTCATAAAAACCTGTAAATGCAAATCGAGGACCAATAGGTCTTAACACCGAATATAATTGCACTCCAACTGCATTATCATAAAAATCTTTAAATGTTATATCATGACAATTTGCATTGTTTCTACTTTTTCCAAAGCTATATCGCGTAGAGCTATGAAACTTAATAGGACGCATAACAGTATAGGAATCATTGTTTTCTTCTCTATTTACATTATCATTAAAATCATTTTCTAAATCGGCCCAGTAATCGGGGTTTGAACCGTCATATTGAAACTCTACTCCCGAAAAAGTATAATTGCCTTTTACCACTCCATTTCTAATATTCTTAGAATAACTCATAAAACCAATATCTACTAAACTTGCTGTAAATTCAACTTGCTCATTATAATGATAGGTAAACCCAACATCAAAACCTAATCCAAAATTACCTCCCAAAAAGGTACCTCCAAAAGCACTACCTGCAGTTATATCCACCTCATCATCTTCATTATAAATACCAGAACTGTTCACCTCAGCATCAACATTATTTAATGTATGAACATAAATATTATCTTCTCCTTGTCTAGTAGTGAATGTTCCTGAGTTATATGTGGATGTTATGTTTGCTGAACCTGAATAAATTTTAAAACGAGCTCCTACAGTTAATTGTGAATTTAATCTCCTACTAATTCCTGCGTGCAAAACTCCTAATACATCAGCTTTTACACTCACATCTGATAAAGAAAATACTTTGTTTAAGTAGGCTGCGTTTCCTTCATCAATCAAAGTAAACAAGTCTTTAGGCAGTGTGAAAAACACATCTGCTTCTGTATAAAAACCAACACTTAAATAATCTCTATTGTTTATTTTATAGCCTCCATTTAGAATTTCTATTTGTGTATTTGCATATGCGTAATCACTTTTATCTAGTCCTGCAATGGCATTTCTTAATTTAATATTGAAATCTGTTCCGACAAACACCCCTACCCCATCATCTCGGAATACATCCGCCACAGTCATACCTGATATATTTACATTTGCTGATGCTCCAGATAAAAAAGGTATTCCAACATGATATTTATAGGTAGTTTCAGCACCAGGGTTTAATAACAATCCTTGAGGAATTTTATCAAAACCGTATAAAATTTGCTTATTTTGAGCTTTTAACACACCAATGCTCAGAACCATAACTAAAATTATTATTCTTCTCATAGTGAATCAATTGTAAAGTGAAAAGTTCCACCAGATTTGAAAGTAAATGTTTTGGGTATTGTAGGGTCAATGGTTGAACCATCTGTACTTGCTAAAATAGTTACTGTAATTTGAATTTTCTGAGAATTTAAAAAATTTGGATTGTTAGAAATTATTATTTGCTCTTGATATGCATAATCAGTTTGATTTGCATCTACGTTTAAAACAATTGGCATATAAGTGGCAACATCATTATCATCAAGAAAAGTAAACTCAAGTGTAAAATCTCTATTGAACTCATTACTAATTTCAAAATCTAAATCAACTCTTGTTAAATCTTCTTGAGCTGTTGAATTATCAAAAGCAGTAAAATCTACTTCCTGAGATAATTGATAAACTCCTGATCCTGCTGGAGACAATTCACTTTCTGTTAGATCAAATTTGACTAATGATACTGCTACTTCAGGATATAATTCTAAGTCTTCTGCTTGATTAAAATCTAAGTCTTTTACACAAGATATTGTTAAAAATAGAAGTAATAACTTTAAAAACGTCTTCATTTATAATTTGTTTTCTTTTGAACGATAATTTATTTATAAATATTGTTTAATGTCTAGCAATCTACTTACAGAAATAAAAGATTTATCTGGTATTGAATAACTATTTTGATCATTAAAATGTATAGGTAACATTCCACTTTTAAACGCTCCTAAAACATCAGCTTCATAACTATCACCAATCATAACACAATTATGAGGTTGTACTCCAACTGATTGTACTGCAAACTCAAAAACTTTCGGATTTGGTTTTTTAACCCCAACACTTTCTGATGTAATAATTACATCAAAATAATTTTTGATGTTAGAATTTTTTAATTTTAAATGCTGAACCTCTTCAAAACCGTTTGTTATGATGTGCAACTTATAATTATTTTTTAAATACTCAAGTAATTCTATTGTGCCTTCTATTAAATTGTTATAATTAGCCAAATTAGTAATATAATCTAAGGCAATTATATCAATTAAATCATCTGTAATATTGAATTTTAATTTATCAAAAGTGTCCTTTAATCTACCATACCTAAGTGCTGTTTGAGATACTTTTTCTTCTCTATACAATTTCCAATACTCATCATTTACCGGGGTATATACTTTTTTAAAATCATTTACATCAATATTTATTTTTTGATGCTCAAAAATTTGTTGAAAGGTTAGTTTTGAATTTTTATTAAAATCCCAAAGGGTATGATCTAAATCGAAAAAAATGTGTTTGATATCGTTCATATTTCAAATGTAATGGTAATTGAATAATATAAGCTATTTTCGTACTTAATTTTAATATCAAATTTTGCCAGAAAATCTTCATATACTTTTTCTATGTGGTTGGTATCCTTCAAGAGTTTTACCAACTAATGGCGATTTTATTCAGCGACATGCTGAAGCTGTTAGTTTACAACATAAAGTATCAGTAATCCATATTATTACAGATTCTAATTTAAAAAAAGATACTGAATATACTTTTGACAGAATTAATGGAGTTGACACTTATATAGCATATCTTCAACCTCAAAAAAATGTTTTTTTAAAGGGGCTTAAATTTTTTACAGCTTTTAAACAACTTGTTTCAATGATTGATGATTTTGACCTAATTCATCTACACGAGCTTTATCCTTTTGGGTTGTTTACATTTTTAATAAAAAAACCTTATATAATAACTGAACACTGGACAGGATACCATAATCCTCAATCAAAACACATTAGTAATTCTCAGCTTTTTTTATCAAAATTCATTGCTAAAAAATCAAAGTTTATATGCCCCGTTACTAAAGATTTACAAAAATCTATGAATCTTTTAGGCCTGAAAGGAAACTATAAAACTGTTCCGAATGTAGTTGATACTAATTTATTTTTTCCTCATAAAAAAAAGAGAGATTCTATTTTTACTATTCTTCATATTTCTAATATGGTTGATGCTCATAAAAATGTTTCAGGCTTACTTAATGCAATTTCAAACCTTAATTTTGAATATAAACTAGTCCTTATTGGTGAAAATTCTATTAAATATAAGAATATCGCTACTAATTTAAACATTTATAATCGTATAGAATTTGTTGAACATATAAGCCATATAGAAATTCCGAATTATTTTAATACTTCGGATGTATTTGTTCTTTTTAGTAATTATGAAAATTTACCTTGTGTAATTTTAGAAAGTTTTGCATGTGGCACTCCCGTTATTTCCACAAATGTGGGTGGAATTAGTGAATTTTTTCCTAAAGAATTTGGATTCTTAATTGAAAAAAACAATGAAGAGGAATTAATAAAAAACCTCACTTATTTATTTAATAATAGAGTTTCTATTAGAGAGAAAATGCATATTTATGCGAAACAAAAATTCAGTAGACAAAGTATAGCAGAGCAATTTACTAATCTTTACAAAAAAGCACTTAGTTGAAACTGATTTATAATTACATACATAACTTTTTAAATAGAGCAGGAAGCTATGTTTTTTTAGCTACAGTTTTATCTAGAATTTTATCTTTCCTAGCTTCTTGGATTGCAGTTCAGTTTATTGAAAATAAAGCTTTAGGAGAAGTTTTATATGCTTGGACAATCATTTCTTTTTTGATTCCTTTTGTTGGTATGGGATTACCACAAAGTTTAATTAGATATGGCGCTATTGAAAATTCAAGTGAAAGCAAAAATGATCTTCTCAATTTTGTAATTAGAAATGGTACTTTTGCCAGTATTTTTTTAACTTTTTTAATAGCAGTTTTTGGCTTACTGTTTCCTTTCACAATTAAAAATACACAAATATTTTTACCCTTATTATCATTAAGTTTTGTGCCTTTTTTTTTGTTTGAGACTATAAAAATTCAACTTCGTTTACAGCATCAAAACAAAAAATATTCACTTATAGAGATTAGCTATAACATAGCACTTGTTATATTAGTTCTCATCCTGAGTTTTATTTATAAAGAAATGGGATATGCTTTTGCATTAGTATTAGCTCCTTCTTTAGTTTCAATATTATTCTTTAAAGAAATAGGAATAAATCACTTTAAAAGAAATAACCAACTTACTGTAAAGCCTAAAGAACTTTGGAAATATGGTTTTTTTGGAGGCTTATCTAATGTAGCTACTATTTTACTTTTTTCAATAGACTTGTTGTTAATTGGTAATATTTTAATGAATTCTGAATTAGTTACTGCATACAAATATGTATCACTAATTCCTTTTAGTGTATTATTTATACCAAGAGTGTTTATAACTACTGATTTTGTAACTTTTACAGAACAAATTTTAAACAAAAATTACATTTTTAATTACATTAAAAGTTACATTCTTTTGTTTTTAATGATTAGTGGATTGTTTGTTCTTATTACTTTTTTCTTTTCTGAAGAACTCCTTTCTTTATTTGATTCTGATTTTATAAAATTTTCAGATAGCTTTCAAATTCTTTGTATAGGGGTTTGTGGAATTTTGATTTTTAGAGGATTATTTGGCAACCTATTATCATCCATTGGCTTAGTAAAAATAAACTACTATATTTCCTTATCTGCATTAATTTTAAATTATATAAGCAATCAGTTTTTGATTCCAAAATACGGAATAAAAGGAGCTGCTTTAACCTCAGCAATTTTAATGTGGTTAACTGGAATTGCATCGTTTATATTATTCTTTATATTTTATAAAAAACTACCTTTTAAAAAACTTTAAAAACTTAGGCAAGTTATTATATTTTAAGAAGTAATAACTCTCGTTATGAGAACCAAAACTTAAGAAATATTTTGAAATACTTTTCATGGAAGATCCACCAAAATCGAAAATTTTATAAGTAGGTTGATATTTATAAATAGCTCTATCAATTAAAAATGTATTGGCTCCATTTTTTCTTCTTTTAAAATCGGTAGAAGAAACTAAAATACTAACTCTTCCTTTGTATTTAATAAAAAAACCGGATGCTACAATTTGACCGTTTTTATCATATACTGAAAGAATTTCACCTACTTTTTTATCAATACATCTTTGCATTAATTTAAGTAAGTTTTCATAATCCTTTTCTTTAATTTTCCTTACCCTAGCTCCAACGTTTTGATGGTATAATTTAATCAAATTTTGTGGTTGATCGTTCCATCTTTCTGTTAAGTCAGCTTTTTTTGCTCGTTGTAAATCTTTTTTTCTGTCCTTTCGATATTTTGATAAAATGTGAATATAATCTTGTTCTAAACCTAATATTTGAAAATGCTTTTGAAATCTATAATTCAAAAACATAGAAAATGAGTTTTGGGTATTTAAACGACTTTCAACAAACTTAAATTCACTAAACAACTCAATTAAAAATTCATTTTCGTCTTCAACTACTTTCGAATAAATTCCTAATTGTAAAACCCAAAAAGGCGGATACACATATTTTATAAAGAATTTCTTTCGCCATGGAATTGGCATCACTGCTTCATAATTATCTAAAACCAACACACTCCAATTCTCACAAGCTATATCTAAATACCAAGAAAAACCAAAGATATTAGCTTGCATAGAGTTCTCTACGCATGCATTATACTTGTCTACATCAAGTTTTTCTCTTGAAATTAAACTAATCATTTATTAGAAGCCATTTTTAACATAGAACCGTACACTCTTTGCCAACCTTTCCAGCGTAAATAATTACTCAAACTTTCGTTATGAAATAAAGTTATAAACGTTCCGTTTACTCTTTTAACTTCATGCATCAACTCTCTTATTTTTCCTAAAGATTGTTTGGGTGTTAGTTTCATATAATCATTTAAGGTAGTATCCATTAAAGCAAATGGGAAAACTCTCAATGGTGTTTGAATCTCATAATCTAAATCATAAAAATAAAAAGGTGTACAAGTGCTTGCTCTAAACCCCACATGACTTGCATATCCCATAGAGTAATCTTCTTTTATTTCTAGATCAATTAATTTCTGATAGGTATACGGTAAAGAAAGACGCAGATAATGTTGCCTAGATCTTATCATTGGCATATTGGTAATAGCTTCTAATCTTTCTTTCTCTTTTTTTAACAAATCAAGATTTTGCATGGTATAATAAGATGGATGCAAACCCACTCTAGCATAATCTACCATATCTTTAATTAGTAACTTAAACTTGTCCTTAGATGCAGAAATATTTGTATCATAGGAAGTATAATCTCCTATTAAAAAGAAAAAAATGGTTTTTACATTATACTCTTTTTTTAATTTCAATAGCTCTTGAAAAGTATCAAAAGGGTCTTTTTTAAAATTAAATCGTACTGCAAGTCTATCCCAAATATTGAGTATGTGTAACTTATATACATCATTTAAAAGGCCTCCAATGGTTCTAATAAAACTTTTATATTTATAAGCAAAGGCGTTGTCAACATCTATAGTAGATATGTAATTGTACTTTCTGGTTTTAAATTCATATTCCGGAAAACGTTCTTTTAATGTTTTACGCAACTTATATGCCCATACATCTATCATAGGCTTTTCTAAAAAATCATTTTGATATGCTAAACTTTGTTCTGCTGAAAAACGACTATGTTTATCTTTAATATGTGGTAAATACTCTTCATAGCGAGTAATTAAATAAAAACTTGCTGAAAAAATGTCATAAGGAATTGATGATTTTGTTCCTACTTCGAAGAAACAAGGTACTTTATCCCATTTTCCCATGTTTATTTCTACATCGCTTATTCCTTGTTCAAAAAGTAAGCTAGTACTTTTTATAAAAAACTCTTTACCAAGTGCCACTGTTGTGTAAGATATTTTGGGACCATTAAATGCTACAAAATCTTCTACTTTATTGGTAAAGTCAACATCTACAAGCAAAATTCTGGTAAAAATATGCTTAAAAATGTATCGAACTCTAGGAGTAATTTTATGTGTATAAACTAAAATCATTTAGGCTTTGGTTAGCGAGAAGTGTTACATCATTCCTTCATCTGCAAAGCTAAAATACGTTTTTTCAGTAATAATTAAATGATCTAGAATTTTTATATCTAAAGTGTTTCCTGCTTCTTTAATTTTTTGAGTGAGTTGTATATCTGAATTACTCGGATTTGTTTTCCCAGATGGATGATTATGACAAACTATAATTGCTATTGATGATAGTTCTAAGGCTCTTTTTAAAAGTGGACGAACGTCTACCAAAGTAGACGTTAATCCTCCTTTACTTATCTGTTCTTTTGCTAAAACCTTGTTTGAATTATTTAAATACAACACCCAAAACTCTTCGTGAGGTAAATCTCCGATAATTGGTTGCATTAATTTGCTCACATCTGCAGATGATGAAATTTTAGGATTGATAACTTCTTCTTCAAAATGCCTTCTTTTTCCTAGCTCTAAAGCTGTTACTATAGAGATTGCTTTGGCCTCCCCTATTCCTTTAAATTGCATTAATTCTTCTACAGAAAGTTTAGTTAGTTTATTTAAATTGTTATCTACAAAAGCTAAAATTCTTTTAGCTAACTCAACTGCTGTTTCCTCTCTATTTCCTGAACCAATAAGAATAGCAATTAACTCTGCATCTGATAAAATAGTCTTTCCTTTTTCTAACAACTTTTCTCTTGGCCTGTCATTTACCGACCAAGATTTTATAGTCAACTTTTTCATTTTCAATAAGCTTACAAACAAATATACTAAATATGAAAATATTTTTTTCTCGTCAAAACATCTAAAATATATTTCTTTTAAAAACGTATATTTGTACTCTATTTACTTATTTTTTATATGAAAATTATCATAGCTGGGGCTGGAGACGTCGGTTTTCATTTAGCTAAATTATTATCCTACGAATCTCAAGACACCTATATTGTAGATCTTGATGGTGAAAAGCTAAATTACTTAAATAACCATTTAGATGTAATTACCAAAAGAGGTGATGCCACCTCTGTAAAATTACTGAAAGAAATAGGAGTTAGTAATGCTGATTTGTTATTGGCTGTTACCGAAAGCCAAAATACTAACTTCACAATTGCTGTAATTGGTAAAGCTTTAGGGGTAAAAAAAACGATAGCTCGTATAAAAAACCCCGAGTTTTTATCCAATGATGTTATTAATTTCAAAGATTATGGAGTAGATTTTATGATTTCTCCTGAAGAACTAGCAGCTAAAGAAATTAAACTACTTTTAAATCAATCTTCCTTTAATGACACTGTAGCATTTGAAAATGGCGTATTTAATGTAATGGGTACTACACTAGGCTATAAATCTCCTATTGTAGACTTAACAGTTAAAGAGGCTAAAGACAAATTTTGTATGGTAGATTTTATTACCATTGCTATTAAAAGAGAAGGAGCAAGTCAAACAATTATACCTCGTGGAGATACCGTTTATAAATTAAATGATCAAGTATATTTTTCGATGCCCAATTATAGCTTAGAAAAATTTAATCATATTATCGGAAAAAAACACGTTGACATTAAAAATGTCATGATTTTAGGAGGTAGTAGTATTGGTAAAAAAACAGCAAGAAAACTTTGTAAAGAAAATTTTAAGGTTAAACTTTTTGAAAGAGAGAAAGATAGAGCTACTGTACTTGCAGAAGAACTAAGACACACTCTTGTTATTAATGGGGACGGACGAGATTTAGAGCTTTTAGAACAAGAGAATATTAGAGAAATGGATGCTTTTATTGCTGTAACCGGAGATTCAGAAACTAATATTATGTCTTGTTTAGTAGCAAAATCAAAAGGAGTAAAAAAAACGGTAGCTTTGGTTGAGAATATGGATTATATAAATATTTCACAAACCATAGGTATAGATACGCTTATCAACAAAAAACTCATTGCTGCCAGCAATATTTTTAGACATATTAGAAAAGGAGAAATTTTAGCTTTGGCTAATTTACACAATATAGATGCTGAAGTATTTGAATTTCAGGTAAATGAAGGAGCCAAAGTTACACAAAAATCTATTCGAGATTTACGTTTTCCTAGAGAAGCTGTTTTCGGTGGAATTATTAGAGATGGAAAAGCTCTTATGTCTTTTGGGAATATGCAAATTAAAGCAGGTGACAGTGTAATTGTATTTTGTTTACCAGAAGCTATTTCTTCTGTAGAAGATTTCTTTAAATAATGGAAAATTTAAACCTTAAATTAATATATAGATTCTTGGGGATTACAGCAGCATTAAACGGTGTTTTTATGTGGCTTGCCATTCCTTTTAGTATTTATTTCAAAGAAGAATCTATTTGGGGTATTTTAAACTCAGGAATTATAACCGTTACATTAGGCTTGTTACTTTTTTTCTTTAACAAACCACAAAACAACAATTTACAAAAAAAAGAAGGGTATCTTATTGTTACTTTAGGTTGGCTAACACTCACTTTTACAGGAATGCTTCCTTACCTTTTAACTGGCGCCATTCCATCTATTACCGATGCGCTTTTTGAAACCATTTCTGGATATTCAACCACAGGATCATCTATACTAACTGATATTGAGTCAATGCCTAAAGGAATATTATTTTGGCGAAGTGCAACGCATTGGATTGGAGGTATGGGAATAATTGTACTAACTATTGCTATTTTACCTTTATTAGGAATTGGGGGAATGCAACTTTTTATGGCTGAGGCACCTGGACCATCTGCAGATAAATTACATCCTCGGATTACAGATACAGCAAAACGTTTATGGTTAATATATTTTAGCCTTACAATAATTGAGTTTTTATTACTTAAAGTAGCTGGTATGACATGGTTTGATGCCATTAATCATGCCATGGCAACATTGAGCACTGGTGGTTTCTCAACTAAAAATGCCAGTGTAGCATATTGGAACGGCAGTCCCATAATTCAATATATAATTATTCTTTTTATGTTCATAGCAGGCACCAATTTTGTACTTACTTATTTTGCTTTGAAAGGAAAAATAAAAAAAGTAATAGAAAGTGAAGAATTTAACTATTATTTATTCGGTATTTTAGGTATTTCTGCTTTAGTTGCTGTGTTAATCATCTTTTTTCAAGATCCTAATTTAAAAACTACTATTGAGCATCCTATGACCTTAGGAAAAACAGAAAGTGCTATACGTCATTCATTGTTTTCTGTAATATCTGTAGTTACCACAACTGGTTTTGTTTCTGCTGATTTTACACAATGGGGTTTCTTTGCCACAGCAATCTTTTTTTCATTATTTTTTGTAGGTGGTTCTGCAGGGTCTACTTCTGGAGGAATAAAAATTGTTCGTCATATTGTTATGTTGAAAAATAGTTTTTTAGAATTTAAAAAATCATTACATCCAAACGCTATAATTCCTGTTAGATATGATGGTAAAGCTGTAAATCAAACTATTGTTTTTAACATTTTATCTTTTTTTATTTTATACATGCTTATTTTTATTTTAGGTTCAGTGATATTAGCTATGTTTGGACTTGATATAAAATCTGCTCTAGGTGCTACCGCATCTTCTTTAGGGAATATTGGTCCCGCTATTGGTAGTGTAAGTCCTGTAGACAATTTTTCACATCTTTCTACCGGAGCAAAATGGTTTTGTTCTTTTTTAATGTTGATTGGGCGTTTAGAACTATTTACTGTTCTAATACTTCTTACTCCATTTTTTTGGAAAAAAAATTAATCCAGCTCTCATTCCAAATATCTTAGCTCTTATACCTAAAATAAGTGCGTTTAAGTAATTCGATTAAGGTTTAGTAACTACTATTTCTAAATTTGGAAATAGAAACACAAAGTTTTAAAAACCTTAATCGAATTACTTATTCATATATACTAATTATGTAGCTGAAATAAATGCTTCAAATAGAAATTACTATCTCTAAACAATATTATTAATAAACGGGATTCTTTTATAAACACCAGATAGGGTAACATTGTACAAGTTTACTCATCAGAATTTATTTAAAACTAAATATAAACCCATAAAAACTAATATTATGAATTTAATTAAAAAAATTACCAATCTTCTATTTATTTACTTACTTTTATGTAACACAAACATAAATGCTCAACAAGAAGGATTTATAGGAGAAGTAAAAATGTTTGCGGGGAATTTTGTGCCAAGAGGATGGGCGTTTTGTGAGGGACAATTAATGTCAATAGATCAAAACCATGCGTTATTCGCAGTTATAGGAAATATATATGGGGGTGATGGAAGAACAACATTTGCGTTGCCTGATTTAAGAGGTAGAAGTGCTATGGGAGCAGGAACTGGCTCTGGATTAACAACCAGAGTTCAAGGAAGCTGGGTAGGTAGAGAGTATGTTGCTTTAAATAGCTTAAACTTGCCAGCGCATACACATACCGCTACAGTAACCGGAGGTACTGGTACATCTGCTGTACAATTAAGTACAGATGATGCTGTAAGAGAAATACCAATAATTGGTGATATTCCTGCAGTTGCTAATTATCCTGCAGGTATAACTATGCAAAAGGTAAAATCATTTGGACCTGCTACAAATACTGTTGAAGGGCAGTTTGTTGTAGTTACTCCGCCTAATGTAACTATAGGTGTTACTGGGGCAAATTCAAGTTTTAATGTTGTGTCGCCATCTACTGTAGTTCGCTATATTATTTGTATACAAGGTCTAATTCCTTCTAGGGAATAAAAGTTTTGAAATTTTCAAACTCTTATGATTCTACGAGAGTTTTTGATATAAAACAGAATACTCAAATAAAAACAATAATATGAACCAAAATCTACTCTTAAAAATTTTAGTAGTATTTATACTGCTACTTTCAACCAATGCAAATGCTCAAACACTAGAAGGTTCGCAGGTTACTTTGGAAGAAACAAGTAATACCCAGGTTGTAAACAATAGTGATGCATCATCGTCAGGAGAGTTTGTTATATCAGCAAATCTTGTTTTTGATGTAGATGCTAATCAAATTATTTTTAGCATAAGAAATTCCGCTAGCATAACAGTTCCTATTAACTTTACATTTTCAGGAGGAACAGTTACAGGAATAACGAGTATATCATTAAATACATCCGAATCAACTGTAAGCGATACATCTGGTGTATCAGCATCAGTTAACGGTACAGGAATTGGTGTTACTGTAGATGTATCAAGTGTTACAAATGGATCTACAAATTTTCAGCTAGTAGTTTTTGATTTAGTCGTTGAAGGTACTACACCTTGTATAGAGCCAGATGTACCAACAGTTGTGCATACACCAACAACAGTGTGCAATGGCAATACAACAACATTAAATATTACAGGAAGTTTAAATGATGCTACAGAATGGGTGGTGTATACAGATAGTTGTGGAGGTTCTGAAGTTGGAAGAACAACTACAGGATCGTTAGTGGTAACACCAACAGCCCCAAATACGACTTATTATGTTAGAGGTGAAGGAGGTTGTGTAACACCTGATTCATGTGGAACCACAACAGTAACAGTAACACCTATAGATGATGCTTCTTTTAGTTACGGTGCTACAGCATATTGCCAAGACGCTACTGACCCTACTCCTACAATTACGGGATTAGGTGGAGGTGCTTTTAGTTCTACTGCTGGTTTAAGTATTAATAGTGTCTCAGGTCTTATTGATGTTTCGGCTTCAACACCAAATACCTATACCGTAACGTATACCACAGCAGGAACGTGCCCTAGTTCATCAAATGTAAGTGTAACCATTAATGCTATGGATGATGCTAGTTTTAGTTATGCTTCATCATCATATACTATAGATGGTAGTGATCCTTCACCAACCATAACAGGGGTAATTGGTGGAACATTTAGTTCAACTTCAGGATTAAGTATTGCTAGTAATGGCGTTATAGATTTATCAGCATCAGCCCCAGATACATATACCGTAACGTATACCACAGCAGGTACTTGTCCTAATTCTTCAACCTTTGATGTGACAATTAATTATAGTACATATACTTGGACAGGGAATATTGATAATAATTGGGAACAATCTGGTAATTGGAATACAAATGCTGTACCTCATGCTACAGGAAATGTTATTATCCCTTCGGGATTGTCGACATATCCAACAGCAACAGCTCCGGTAAGTTTTGGAAGTATGACAATGAATTCAGGAGCAACTTTTATACCTGAAAGTTCAGTTTCAGGAATTATAACATACAATAGAAATCTACCAACAACAAATTGGTATTTAATATCAATGCCAGTGTCAGGAGAAAATGCACAAGATATTATTACCAATCACACATTAGCTACAGGAACAGGTAGTAATATTGGGCTTTCTTACTATTCGAATAATATACCTGGATGGGGTTATGCAACTTCTGGTTCAACTGGTGCCATGACTAACGGAATGGGGTTTTCAGTTAAATTGGCCACAGCAGGCGATTTATCACTTACAGGAGCTGCTAATGTGTCTAATGTAAATTTAAGTATTTCAACAGGAACCGGTAATAATTTTAATTTGCTCGGTAATCCGTTTACAGCTTATATAAATTCGGCAACCTTTACATCTGCCAATACTGCATTACTTTCAGAAGAAACAATTTGGTTGTGGAACGGAAGTACTTATGTAACTTATAATGCTCTTAGTGATGTAGAGATTGCCCCAGTACAAGCATTTTTTGTAGAGGCAGCTACAGGAGGAACTGTAACTTTTGCAACCTCTAATAGAAGTCATCAAGCGTCAGATACTTTTATGAGACAAGTTCAAAAACCATCTTTTGAATTATCAGTCTCTGAAGCTACAAAAGAAGTTTCAACAAAAGTATTCTTTGTTGAAGGTAAAACAACAGGTTTTGATAATGGCTATGATTCTAAATTATTTGGAGGGATAACATCCGATTTTACAGTATTTACTGAACTGTTGAGTGATAATGACGGTAGAAGACTAGCTATTCAAGCATTGCCAAACGAAAATATTGAAGATTTTATAATTCCTGTAGGATTAATTGCTGAAGCTGGTAAAGAAATTAATTTTTCTGTAAACACAATGAATTTGCCTTCTGGTATTCAAGTGTATTTAGAAGATCGATTAAACAACGAATTCATCAATTTATCAGAACAAACTCATAAAGTTGTTTTAAATAACGCTTCAAACGGAATTGGCCAGTTTTATTTACATACAACTTCAGAAAGATTAAGTTCTGAAGATATTATTAAAAACATTAGTAACGTAAGCATTTATAAATCTGCTAAACAAGAAATTACCATAGCTGGTTTACAAGCTAAAGCTACTGTAAATGTTTACTCTTTACTTGGAAAAGAATTAGTTTCAACTTCTATTAATTCAAACGGAGTAAGTAAAATTAATTTACCTTCTTTATCTACTGGAATTTATATTGTGAAAGTAAATTCTGATCTAGGAGAAATCACTAAAAAAATTATTTTAGAATAACATATAACTTTTTAAAGTTGAATTATCATGAATAAAAATTCAAAAAACACCGAAAATAAAGAACAAGAAATTTCTCGTAAAGAAGCTATTAAAAAAATAGGAAATTACGGTAAATATGCTGCTTTAACAGCTTTAGGGACTTATATGATCTTAAACCCTAAAAAAGCACAGGCTCAAAGTCCGGAAGCACCTGGAGATGGATTTTAAACCTCAATAAACTTTATTTTAAAAACCTCAAGAAAATCTTGAGGTTTTTTATTTTCTTGAATTGCCATCATATTAAATTACCGTAAAGTTTTGTATTGCAGACGATAGCGTATATTTTTTCCCTATTTTTAAGAGTTAAAAATTTTATCTATGAAAAATAATTATTTTTTTAAAATCCTTGGTTTTATAATAACTTTTACATTTTCAAATTTATACAGCCAAGGTTTAGAAGACTTCACCAATTCAAATGCTACTAGCTCTTACGCTAGCAATTCTTTTATTGGTAATAACGGAATTACTTGGACATATACAGCTTCAAGAGATGGTAATAATGATGCTAATGGTGTTGGAATAAATTTACCAGCTTTAATGCTGAGAAGAGTTTCTGATAATTCTAACATAAAATCTGACCTTATCCCCGGTGGAATAGGTAATTTTTCAGTTAAACTTTATAAAGGATTTACAGGAGCTGGAAACAGACAGGTAGAACTATTCATCAATGATATCTCGTATGGCACCTCAATTGCATTTGATGATGCTGATGATAAAGATTTTTATATTTTTACTGTAGATAACATTAATGTATTAGGTAATTTTACACTAGAAATACGCAACATAACTGGAAGTCAAGTAATAATTGATGATATTACATGGACAGGTTTTACAACAACAAACCCCACAGTAGGTTTTGATGCTGTTTCAAGTTCAGAAAGTGAAACCAATACTACTTTTAATACTACAATCCCAGTTTCTTTTACAAATTATAATGCAGATGTTACTATTAGTATAACTGTTGATGGAACATCTACTGCTGAATCTGGCGACTATACACTTAACACAACTTCATTAACATTTACAGGAAATGGAACTCAAAATATTTTATTAGATATTAATAATGATACTGATTTTGAGAGTGAAACGTTACTTCTAAATTTAGCTGTTACCTCAGGAATAGCTGATATATCAATTACTCAACATACAATAACCATATCAGATGACGATATTCCTATTGTTATAAATGAAATTCATGCCGACCCAGACGCTACAAATGGTGATGCTAATGGTGATGGTGTGGTTGATACAACTGATGACGAATTTGTTGAAGTTTATAACATAAGTGGGATTGATTTAGATATTTCTGGATGGATGTTATCAGATGCTATAAGCATTAGACATACATTTCCATCTGGAACAATTATACCAGCAAATCAGACGATAGTTGTCTTTGGTGGAGGAACACCAACCACCGTTCCTGGTTTAGTTCAAACCTCTTCCAGTGGTGCATTAAATTTAAACAACGCAGGTGATACAGTTACAATAAAAGACAGTATGGGATCTTCAGTATTAGTGGAAGTTTATGGAGCAGCAGGTAATAATCAAGCAATTGCTAGAGATGATGATTTTACCGGAGCTTTTGTAGATCATTCCACCATCACATCTAACCCAGTTCTTTTTTCTCCAGGAAGGTATAATACTGATAATACTGCTTTTTCTGGAGATTTTATTTGGTCTGGATCAACTAATAATGATTGGAATACAACAACTAATTGGTTGCATAATGTTTTACCTATTGACGTTGATAACGTAATAATACCTAACGGTTTGACAAATTACCCTTCTGTTTCATCTGCCACAACTGTAAATTCTGTAACTATTGAGTCTGGTGCTTCATTAATAGCAAATGCTACTTTAACAGGAGATGTAACTTATACAAGAAATTTACCAACTACTAACTGGTATTTGATTTCATCACCAGTAAATGGAGAAACTATTGAAAATTTTATTTCTGGTCACAATTTAGCCGCTGGAACAGGAAGCAATTTAGGATTAGCCTCTTTCAGCAATAATGGAACATCTCCTTGGAATTATGTTGACGCTGCTACAACAGAACCTTTTGTAACGGGACAAGGGTATTCAGTTAAATTGGCATCGGCCAGTGATATTTCTTTTACAGGAAACATAAACTCATCGGATGTTTCTTATGCAATAGCAACTGGAGATAGAAATAACTTTACTTTAGTTGGTAATCCTTTTACAGCTTTTGTAAACTCAGCTACTTTTGCTTCTGATAACACTTCTTTACTTACTGAAGAAACTATTTGGATTTGGGATGGAACACAATACATTACAAAAAATGCTGCCGACCCAATTGAATTAGCACCTGGTCAAGGTTTTTTTGTAGAAGCTATCACAAACGGAAGTTTAAATTTTGCAACCACAAATCAAAGTCATCAAGCTACTGATACTTTTATGAGGCAGACACCTAACCCAGAAATTGAATTAGTTGTTGAAAGTGAGACTGATAAAAAATCTGCTAAAATATTCTACATCGACGGAAAATCAACTGATTTTGATAATGGATATGACGGAAGTTTATTTAGCGGTGCAGACACTAATTTTGCAGTATTTACAGAACTTGTTTCAAATAATCAAGGTGAAAAATTAGCAATTCAATCATTACCAAATGCTGATTACGAAACTATGGTTATTCCTATCGGTTTAATTACTGATGCAGGAAAAGAAGTTTCTTTCACAATAAATACTGAAAATTTACCTAACGGACTTGATGTTTATTTAGAAGACAGATTAAACAATGAATTTATCAATCTTTCTGAAACTAATTATGATGTTGTAATTGAAAATCAAACTAATAATAGCGGACAGTTTTACTTACACACAACATCGCAAAGATTAAGTACAGAAAATATAAAAACTGATGCTAGCGTTGGCGTTTACAAGTCTTCAAAATCAGAAATTACAATCTCTGGTATAAATGAAAAGGTAAAAATTAGGGTTTATTCTGTTTTAGGTAATGAAATTATAAACACAGAGGTAAATTCTAATGGATATTCAAAAGTAAATTTACCTAGTTTATCAAGTGGATTATACATTATTAAAGTAGAGTCAGACTCTCATAAATTAACTAAAAAAATAATTTTATAAGCGAGAAAAACTTTGATACCATGAAAAAAGATATAAATAAAACAGAAAATAAAGAACAAAATATTTCTCGTAAAGAAGCTATAAAAAAAATAGGAGATTACGGTAAATACGCTGCACTAACAGCTTTAGGAACTTATATGATTTTAAATCCTAAAAAAGCACAGGCTCAAAGTCCAGAAAAACCTGGAGACGGGTTTTAATAAAAATAGAAAAATTCCTCAAGTAATTCTTGAGGAATTTTTATTTTTAGACATTATGAAACACTTTTTACTACGTAAAAAAATAGAAGATAAATCCATCATTTGGTTTTCTAAAAAAAATCAATATATAGTTTTAGAAAATAAAACTGCTGATATTTTACAAAAGTTAGATGATAAAATTCCTATTGAAAAAATTGGATTACAACTTGCTGATGAAATGGATGTTCCGTTTGAAAAAGCGGTAGATTTTATTATCGATATAAAACAAAAAATCTATTTACCTAATCTTAACAGAAAAGATAACTTTTCTTACGATTACAAAAACGTTAAACCTAATTCCAATTTTAAAACAACTAAATATTACACCATCAATAGTTTAGTTTTTAAAGTTGACTATGAATCTGATTTTGAGCTTTATTTAATTCATCCAAAATTTGCTCATCTTGAAAGTAAAAAAACTGAAAAATACGATTACTATTATCAAGTGTTTACAGAGCACAATCATACCTTTTTATTAGTTGATGATGTTTTTATAGGTTCGTGGCATAGAAAAGATATTCATTTTTTTCAAGGCAAATTTTCAATGCAAATCGTACAGCAAATTCACCATAAAGAAGAAAGTGAGTGGATGGGAGTGTTTCATGCCTCAGCAGTAAGTAATAATAAAGAAGCTATTCTATTCTTAGGAGATTCTGGAAACGGAAAAAGCACCTCACTAGCTCTTTTACAAGCAAATGGTTTTACTTGTTTAGCAGATGATTTTGTGCCAATTGATATTGAAAAAAAGCATGTTTATACTCACCCATCTGCCATATCAATTAAAAAAAATAGTTTAGAAACCTTATTACCTCTTTATCCAGAGCTTGAAAACTCCGCAGAATATCATTTCGAAAAACTTAATAAAACTGTTAGATACTTACCACCAAACAATACCAATTACACTAATAATTTACCTTGTAAAAAATTAGTCTTCATTAAGTATAGAGAAAATGCTGATTTAACTTTCGAAACTATTTCAAAAATAGATGCTTTTCAAAGATTACTTCCTGATTCTTGGATCTCAGAAAAAGTTAATAATGTAAGTGTTTTTTTTAATTGGTTTAACTCTTTACATTGTTATGAATTAACATATTCTAATAACGAGAAAATGATAAATACTGTTAAACATCTTTTTGAAAATGACCTATAAAGAAACCTTATTTTTTATTGGTAAATGCTTAACTATACATCATGAAGAGCATAATAAATCCACTATTGAAAAACAATTACAAGAGGCCAATATAGACTGGGATGCTGTTGTAAAAGTAAGTACTAAGCATTATGTATTTCCTGCTTTGTATTGTAATTTTAAAAAAGTAAATTTTTTAGGCTATTTACCTCAAGATTTAGTTGAGTATATGCAACATATCACTCAACTTAATAGAGAAAGAAATGAACAAATAATTGAGCAAGCAAAAGAAATAAATGATGTATTATTAGCAAATAACATCACTCCTATCTTCTTAAAAGGCACTGCTTTTTTACTTCAAGGCTTATATGAAGATATTGCTGAAAGAATGGTGGGAGATATTGATTTTTTGGTTAGTAAAGACGAGTATCAAACTACAATTAATTTATTATTGAAAAACAAATACACTAATGTAAGTACGGGAGATAATCTTTTCCCTTCAGAAAAACATTATCCGAGACTTCAGAAAGAAAATAAAATTGCGGCTGTTGAAATTCATAAAGAAATGACCATAGGCTATTTTGCTAAGCTTTTCAATCATGAAATAATTAAGCCTTATATTCTTTCAAAAGATAACATATCTGTACTAAGTTATAATGATCAAGTAAAACTAACAATCATTGCAAAACAAATAAACGATGATGGTCAATTATATAATGATATTTCATTGAGAAACTCATATGATGTGTTTATATTATCTCAGAAGACGGATACAAAGAAAAGTATTGAATTACTCGAAAAAAAACTAAAAACCCTACTAAATAATTTCTTAGCGATCTCTAAAACAACATTAAATAGCAACTCAATTAACTTATTTGAAAATGCTTCTTCAGAACAATACTTAAAAAAATTTCTTCATTTAATAGAAAACAAAAACTTAAGAGAAAAGCATTACAGAAGATCAAAAATAAAAAATTTCCTTTCCAAAAGATTAGTTATTATTTTGAAAGCTTTTTATAAAAAAGACTATACAATTTGGTTATTTAATCGAATTATAAAAGGAAGAGAAAATTAATATCAGATCAATGTTTTAACCTCCTCAAAATCCAATCCACCATAATTACCGGAACTCATCAATAAAACAGCTGTGTTTTCTATATTCTGACTGAACAAAAAATCTTTAAACTCTTGCGGATTCGTATAAATAATTAAATCGTCTCGCTTAAATGCTTGCGCTATTTGTTGTTCAGTGACTTCATCCAGTTGTTTAATTTTTACCGCATGAGGTGAATAAAACACTACTGCTTTGTCTGCATTATCCAAAGCTCCTTCATATTCATTCAAAAACTCAGCATTCAAACTACTGTAGGTATGTAACTCTAAACAAGCTAATACGGCTCTTTCTTTATACTGATTTTTAACTGCAGCAGTAGTGGCTGCTACTTTTGAAGGAGAATGCGCAAAATCTTTAAAAATTACGGTCGATTTACTTTCGGTAATCTTTTCTAAACGTTTACTAGCACCTTTAAAACTAGCAATAGCTTCGTAAAAATCATCCTCATCAATACCCATATGCTGACAAATCCATTTGGCTCCTGCTAAATTTTGAAGATTATGTTCTCCAAAAATTTCTAACGGCAAATCACCTTCGGCAGTCTTCAAATAGGTTGTACCATTTTCAATAAAATAATCTGGCGTTTTATATAGGTATTTCTTAATCGGATTGGTTGCTTCCTCTACTACTTTTTTTACATATTCATCTTCTTCATTATATACCATAATTCCTCCATTGATTAGTGAGTTGGTAAATATTTCAAACTGTTCTACATAATTTTCAAACGTTGGAAAAACGTTAATATGATCCCAAGCAATTCCACTTAATAAAGCAATATTTGGCTTATATAAATGAAATTTCGGACGCATATCTATCGGTGAACTCAAATACTCATCTCCTTCTAAAACGATGAATTCATTTTCCTCGGTTAAATGTACCATCGTATCAAAACCTTCTAATTGCGCTCCAACCATATAATCCACTTCCTTTTCATGGTAATTCAACACATGTAAAATCATAGAAGTGATGGTTGTTTTACCGTGTGAACCACCAATAACTACACGGGTTTTATCTTTTGATTGTTCATACAAAAACTCAGGGTATGAATATATTTTCAATCCTAACTCCTGCGCTTTTAACAACTCCGGATTATCTTTTTTAGCATGCATTCCTAAAATAATAGCATCTAAATTAGTCGTAATTTTTTCTGGAAACCATCCAAATTCTTCAGGTAATAATCCTCTTTTCGCTAAACGCGTTTTAGATGGGTCGTGAATGGTGTCATCACTTCCTGTTACTTGATATCCTTTTTGTTGCAAAGCAATAGCAAGGTTATGCATAGCACTACCTCCAATAGCTATAAAATGAATTTTCATGTAGTTAATAATTATTCGCGGTAAAGATAATGAAGTAATCCTACACTAACAGCAAAGCTTACTTGTGAAAATATTTTCATTATTTATTTAAGAAACTATCTTTTGTTAATAACAACTGCTTATTTTTATTGACAAAAAAATAGTAAAAGATTGAATTAATCCTATGAAAAAACTACTAAATTTGCTACTAACACCTTATTATATCATAGCAGATACAATTTAGAACTATCACAAAAAAGAGCCACTTCGGTAAGAATGTATTTGATGGAAAACGGTATAGAACCGGATCGGATTTCGGCTGTTGGTTACGGAGAAACGAAACCTCTTATAAAATGTAAAACAGAAGATTCTTGTACCGAAGAACAACACGAGGTAAACAGACGTTGTGAATTTGTAGTGAAAAAAATCTTTTAATATTAAAATCTTAAACGAGCCAATTGGCTCGTTTTTTGTTTTATAGAGCACATAAACAACTGATAATTTAAGTATCTTTAATTCAAAACTCATTTAAAAGTTCTATTCACTCATTTAACTACTAGCTTCACACATTTCAAATTGTAAAAAAACTAGTTTTTAATGTAATTTGAATAAATCCAAAAAAACATGAAAAATTTTACACTATTTTTATTGATGATCTTATTTTCAACCACAGTAAAAGCACAAAATAATTATCCTGATTTATGGGAAAAAGTCCACAAGTTTGAATTGGACAATCTTCCAAAATCGGCTTTACAAGTTGTTGAAGAAATCTATCAAAAGGCTGAAAAAGAACACAACGCACCTCAACTAATTAAAACACTGTTTTATAAAAGCAAGTTTTCATTGATTTTAGAGGAAGGTGCTCAACTTAAAATTATCAATGAGTTTAAAAAACAGATTGCTGAAAGTAAATTTCCTACAAACCGAGTATTGGAAAACATTTTAGCGAATTTGTATTGGCAATACTTTAATCAAAACAGATGGCAATTTTACAACCGAACCAAAACCGAAAACAAAGTTGATTCGACAGATTTTAGAACGTGGGATTTACAAACACTTTTTGCTGAAATTCATCAGTATTATCAAGCTTCTTTGACTGATAAAAACCAATTGCAAAAAATAGATGTTCATCAATTTGGAGATATCTTACAGCTGGCGAAAGATTCAAAAAAATACCGTCCTACGTTATATGATTTTCTAGCACACAATGCATTAGATTTTTATAAAACTAATGAAATTAGCATTACTAAACCTGCCTATCAATTTAAAATTGATGATGAAAATTATCTGAGTAATGCCTATACATTTAACCAATTGAAAGTACAAAGTAAAGATTCATTATCGCTTCAATTCAATGCGTTAAAAATATATCAAAGCTTAACCGATTTTCATTTAAAAAACAAAAATCTTAATGCACTAACCGATGTTGACTTACAACGTTTAGAATTTGTAAATCAGCATGCAACATTTAGCAACAAACAAAAGGTTTTGTTAGAAACCTTGGCTACTTCAAAAAGCCAACATAAAAACCATGAAGTTTCGAGTTTATATAGTTATGAAATTGCAAAAATTTACAATCAGCAAGCCAATACCTATGTTCCTAAAACCAATGAAGAGAATCGTTTTAAAAATGTTGATGCACTACAAATCTGTAATGAGGTAATTAAACAATTCCCTAATAGTGAAGGCGCTAAAAAATGTGCTGTTTTAAAGCAACAAATTTTGGCTAAATCAGTTCAAATTATCACGGAAGAGCATATTCCTTCACTTCAATATTCTAAAACTTTAGTTACTTACAAAAATCTGGATAACATCTTTTTTACAGCCTATAAAATTGATGAAAAAGACCTAGAAAAATTAGATAAAATTTACAAAGATGATGAGAGAGCTAAATTTATCAGCAACTTGCAAAAAGTTACTTCTTGGTCATCAACTTTAAAAAATGAAAATGATTATCAACAGCATTCCACCGAAATTATAACTCCTAAATTGGAAAGAGGATTATACTTACTGGTTGGTTCAGTTGCTGAAGAATTCAAAAATGGCATTTTTTCAACCACTTCGGTTCAGGTTACTGATTTAGCGCTGATCTCTCGAAATAAATACGGAGAAAACACCTATCAAGTAGTTGATAGAAATACAGGAAAACCACTGGTAAACGCCAAAGCACATTTAACCAATGACGCTCGAAATAGATATGACAAAGTATTAGATAGACATTTTGTAACGGATAAAAACGGGGGGTTTACTTTTTCTGCTAACAATAATTATTACAACATAAAGGCTACTGTAAATTATAAAGACGACAAGGCAACTTTTGGTAGATATTATGTGAATAAAAAATATAAAAATGATTCTCCAGAAAGGGTTTACACACAAACCTTTTTATTTACCGACAGAAGCATTTATCGACCAGGACAAACCGTTCACTTTAAGGGAATTTCTATGGAAACCTTTAAAAACAAATCGGAAGTTATTGTAGATGAAAATGTTTTTATCACCTTTAGAGATGTTAACGGACAAATAATTAAAGAACTAGAATTAAAGACTAATGAATTTGGATCATTTTCAAGTACGCTAACAATTCCTAACACAGGATTGACAGGTTATTTTTCTATTGAAGCTAGAATCAATAACAGAAGCAACAGCACCTCTATTTCTGTAGAAGAATATAAACGTCCAAAATTTCAAACCGATTTTAAACCGGTTAGTGAAACCTATAAAATTAACGATACGGTAACTATCAATGGTTTTGCAAAATCGTATTCTGGTGCTAATATTACCGATGCCAAAGTGGTATACCGAGTACACAGAAAAGTACAATATCCGCGTTGGTGGTATTGGTCAAGACCAAGTTTCTTTTCTGAACCACAAGAAATCACGCATGGTGAAACTATCACCAACGAAAAAGGTGAATTTACCATCGATTTTAAAGCCTTAGCGGATGAAAGTGTTGCCAAAGAAAATCAACCCATTTTCACGTATGAAATTACTGCAGATGTAACCGACATCAACGGAGAAACGCGTTCAGCAACTACAACGGTTAAAGTGGGGTATCATGCATTGTTGGCTTCCATTGAAATGGATGATAAGCTGGATAAAACTCAGAAAACTCATTCGTTGAAAATTGATACTAAAAATTTAAATGGTGAGTTTGTTCCTGCTAAAGGAACTATAAAAATTTATAAGTTACAAGCGCCAAACGCTCCGCTTCGTAAGCGTCCATGGAACGCACCTTATTATCAAACTATTCCAGAAAGTGAATTCAAACAAAAATTTCCTCACGAAGCATATAAAAATGAACATGATGTAACTACTTGGAAAAAAGGAAAATTAGTTTTTGAAGCAACTTTTAATACCGATAAGGAAAAAGAAATCGCCCTAAAGAGCATTAAAAAATGGTCATCTGGTAAATATGTAGCAGAATTAGAAACCAAAGATAAATTCCAACAAAAAGTAACTGATGTAAATTATTTTTCTGTTTTTTCTTTGGATGATAAGCTGCCTGCGGATAATGAGTTAGTAAAAGTTACTACCGATAAAGAATCATATAAAATTGGTGATAACGCTAAAATTACGGTAAGCTCAAATTCTGAAAATATTACGGTGATGGTATTTGTTGAAAAACAGGGTAAAATTATAGCTTCACACTATATTCCGTTAAGCAAAAGCAGTAAAACCATCACAATTCCTGTTACTCAAAAAGACGAAGGTGGTTTTGGCATTACCTATCATTATGTGAATTACAATTCGTTTGAAAGTGGTAGTATTAATGTAAAAGTTCCATATCCAAAAACGGATTTAGAAATTATTACCAAAACGTTTAGAGATAAACTACAACCGGGTAGTGAAGAAACGTGGAGTTTTACGGTAAAAGGCTCTAAAAAAGATCAAGTTACGGCTGAACTATTAGCTAGTATGTATGATGCTTCTTTAGATCAGTTTAAACCACATCAATGGAATTTTAACCCAATTAACCGACCAGAATATCAGGTGTATAATAACACGACTGCCAACCAAAGTTTTGGGAATACGTATTTCAGAATTTATAATCAAAACCAAGATCATTTCGATTACCCATATCATCAATACGATCAATTAAATTGGTTTGGTTTTTATTTAAGCAAGCAGAGAATAATGATAAGAGGAAATGCTTCTATTTCAAAAAAACTTGAAGGAAGAGTAGCTGGTGTTGCTCCTCAAGCTATTTCTGTAGAAGAAGATGAGGCATATTTACTGGAAGAAACTGTTGTTGTTGGTTACGCTAAGGAAGCTTCAGATAAAACAGAAAATAAGCAAGTTGAGGATGAAAATCAATCATCTTTAATAAAAGGAATTCAAATCCGTAAAAACTTACAGGAAACCGCTTTTTTCTATCCACATTTAACCACAGATAAAAATGGCAATATAACGTTCAATTTTACCGTTCCTGAAGCATTAACCAGATGGAAATTGCAGTTATTAGCACACAACAAAGAATTACATTCGGCAGTTACTACCTTAGAAACTGTGACTCAAAAAGAATTAATGGTTACCGCTAATGCACCGCGTTTTTTACGCGAAGGAGATAAAATAACCCTGAGTGCTAAAATCAGTAATTTATCTGATAAAAAACTACAAGGACTCGCTCAATTGATTTTAACAGATGCGGTTACCGGAAAACCGATTGATGCTGATTTAGGAAATACTGATAATCAACAAACCTTTATAGTTGACAAAGGTGGAAACACCAGTGTTTCATGGAATTTAACCATTCCTGAAACTACCCAAGCAGTACAATACAAAGTGGTTGCCAAAGCAGGTGATTTTTCTGATGGAGAACAAAATGTATTACCTGTTTTGTCTAACAGAATGTTGGTTACCGAAACCCTACCAATGTGGGTTCGTTCTAATCAAACAAAAACATTTACGTTAGATAAACTAAAAAATCAGACTTCGACTACGCTCAGTCATCATAAATTAACACTTGAGGTTACTTCAAATCCGGCTTGGTATGCAGTACAAGCGTTACCGTATTTGATGGAATATCCATATGAATGCTCTGAGCAAACTTTTGCACGCTATTATGCAAATACCTTGGCTAGTCATATTGCAAATTCAAATTCGAGAATTCAAGAGGTGTTTAATGCATGGAAATCTTCGGATGCTTTGTTAAGTAATTTAGAGAAAAATCAAGAGTTAAAATCGTTGATTATTCAAGAAACGCCTTGGTTGCGTGATGCGCAATCAGAAACCGAACAAAAGAAACGAATTGCGTTGTTGTTCAATTTAAACAAAATGAAAAACGAGCAAGAAAAAGCAATTAATAAATTGGTTGATTTTCAAATGAGCCATGGTAGTTTCCCTTGGTTTAAAGGAAGTCAATATCCGAACATATACATTACCAATCATATTGCTTCTGGTTTCGGACATCTGAAAAAATTGGGGGCTTCTAATTTTGATGACAAAACAGATAGAATGTTGAGAAAAGCTATTCAATTTTTAGATATTGAGATTGCAGATCAATACGATAAATTGTTAGAACAAGCTGAAAAGATTCGCAAAAAAGAGGGCGATAAAAAAGCAAAAGAGTTTTTAGAGAAAAATCATTTGGGTTACTTCCAATTGCAATATTTATATATGCGTAGTTTTTTTGATGATATTTCTATTGAAAAAAAGTCGAAAAAAGCAGTTGAGTACTACACTAAACAATCTGCTACCTACTGGAAAGATTTTAATTTGTTAGGAAAAGGGCAAATTGCTTTGATTCATTTTAGAGACGGAAATACATCAGTTGCTGATAAAATTTTAAAATCATTAAAAGAGAATAGCATTACATCTGAAGAATTAGGCATGTATTGGAAAAGCAATCAACCGAGTTGGTACTGGCACCAAGCTCCAATTGAAACACAAGCCTTATTAATTGAAGCTTTTTCAGAAATTGAAAATGACACTAAAACTGTAGACGAATTAAAAGTTTGGTTGTTAAAAAATAAACAAGTAAACCAGTGGAAAACCACCAAAGCAACTACAGAAGCAGTATATGCTTTGTTACTACAAGGTTCTGATTGGATTTCTGTAACTGATATGATAGAAGTTACTTTGGGTAACACAAAAATAGATCCGTCTAAGCTAGAAAACACTAAAGTTGAAGCCGGTACAGGATATTTTAAAACTTCATGGAATGGTAGTGAAATTACTCCTGAAATGAGCACTGTATCAATAAATAAAAAAGGAAAAGGAATTGCTTGGGGCGGATTATATTGGCAATATTTTGAAGATCTAGATAAAATTACTTCGGCTGAAACTCCACTAAAATTAAAGAAAAAACTCTTTAAAAAAGTGAATTCGGCAACGGGTAAAGAGTTACAAGAAATCTCCAATACTACCGATTTAAAAGTAGGTGATTTAGTTACAGTTAGAATTGAATTACGCGCTGATAGAGATATGGAATTTATTCATATGAAAGATATGCGTGCCGCTGCTTTTGAACCTGTTGATGTATTGTCACAATACAAATGGCAAGACGGTTTAGGATACTATCAAAGCACAAAAGATGCAGCAACAAATTTCTTTTTTGATCGTTTAATAAAAGGAATTCATATATTTGAATACGATGTTAGAGTAAACAACGCAGGTAATTTTAGTACTGGTATTATCACCATTCAAAGTATGTATGCACCTGAGTTTAGCAGTCACTCTAACGGAACTAGAATAACTGTGAATAATATTAAATAATTATATATGAAAAACGCAATTTTAACAATCGCATTAGTGTTTGTTTCTTTTTTAGGTTTAAATGCACAAAGTATTTCTGATAACGCAATTGGTTTGCGTTTAGGTGATAACGATGGCTTTGGAGCTGAAATTTCTTACCAACGTAAATTAAGTGGTAATAATCGTTTAGAGATTGATTTAGGCTTAAGAAATGGTAATAACTACGACGGATTTAAAGCTACAGGACTTTACCAATGGGTTTGGGAACTAGAAAACCAATTTAACTGGTATGCTGGTTTCGGTGGTGGTTTAGGTCACTGGAATGTAAAAAATGTAGACGCTTCAGAAACTTATATTTTTGCTGCTGGTGTAGTTGGAATTGAATATAATTTTGATATTCCATTAATCATTTCATTAGATTACAGACCTGAAATAGGATTTGGCGATTATTATGATGGATTTAATTCTGATTTTGGCTTAGGTATCCGTTATCAATTCTAAAACAAAGAATTAAACAAAATAAAAACCTGCTTTAAAGCAGGTTTTTATTTTTTGGGAGGGTAGCCTTTTATAATTTTTTGAATTAGATTCTGATAATAAACATCTCTTTCTTGTGGGGTGGTTTGTTCATTTATAGTACTTTCTGAAATTCCTTGCCAAAAAAGATCATTACTTTCACTTTCTACAAAATCTATAGTAAGTTGTTGTCTTAATTTAGCTTGATTTATAGGTATCCCTCCAGAAACTCCCCAACCAACATTTCTACCTCCACTTCCTATTCCAATACCTAGACTATTCCTGGAAGTTACTTCTGAAAATTTAGAAATAACATTAATATAAAAATCTGGATTATCAGATTTTTTGAATCCTTGCTCGTTTAAATTTTTCTCAACTTCAAAGACTATTCGTTTTACATCTAACTCATTTAACCCCTCACCTACATCTTCAAAGAAATCAAAAGTTTTATACTGACTAAAATTTGTTTTAACATCATAATCATATACTATTTTAGGAGACGAACAAGCCATCAATAAAAACAGCACTAAAAATTTTCCTCTTTTCATTATTGATTGTTTTATACTAATTTACAATATTTTAAATTGATTTTTCTATTTAGTACATCATCTTAAAACAAAAAGCCCTACAAAATTGTAGGACTCTTTTTTGGTTAGTTAATTTAGTTGTTTGTTATTGCACCGCTTGTAATACGTTAATATTTCCGTACCCGTATTCTGAATGTTTATTAGGATAAAAATCAGCAGATTGTCTCATTTTTTGTAAAACTTGCTCGCGTGTCCATGTTGGATGCTTAGACCAAACTAAGGCTGCAATACCAGCTGTGGTTGCAGTGGCAACAGATGATCCCCCAACATAATCAGATGCTTGATCATAATAGCTTAATACAGGAACTTTATTATCTGTTCCGTTAGTACGTTGCATTTGTACAGTAAATTCAATTTCAGAACCTGTATGACACACATCACACTTACTATACTGTCCTTCCTTAACTCCTGTTACCGCAACCGTTTCATTCATCCATGCAGGAAAAATTACACCATACCAGGTAGTAAATGAAGTTGAGGTACCTCCTGCTGCTATGATCATTTTACCTCTATTATATGCATATTTAACAGCATCTTCTACTCTACCAATACTAAATGGAGAACCAATTGACATAGAAATTACTTTTACATCACTTCTATCTCCTAAGGCTGTTAATGCTTCATCAATTCCTCTTTTTTCATGGTAGTCATCAACAACTACATTTTCAACAGCTCTATAGGTTACTAAGTTTGCATTGTAAGCAACTCCTACCGGTAAATTGTCATTGTTTCTTGGTGCAGTAGCAACAGAAGCCATACTTGTTCCATGCCCACATTTATCATTTACTCCGTCATAGTTATCTGACCAAGACCACCATGAGTCTACAAATGTACCATACTTCTGCACTGATCTCCCAGATGAATATCCATCATTGAAGTATTGATTCATCCATTTTTGTTCTGGAGATAATCCGGTATCTACAACCGCTACTGTTACTCCTTGTCCTGTGCTATAACTCCATGCAGCAGGAATATTATGCGCATCAAAAGACCAAGGCACTCTTGCTCCTGGTGATACCGTTCTATAATCAGATGATGTTAATGAACTAGATGAGTATCCACAACCAGATGAACTAGATGAGTCTGATTTTGCTTGTAATTGATCATTGCCTTCAAAAACACTATATCCAGCAGGTTCAATATATCTAACTCTAGGGTCTTTCAGTAAAGTTTCTATAGTTTCTTTACTAGCTACTTGCATATCTATTACATTAATTTTTTCATTAACATAAAGCTCTTTAGTACCTCTAGAAGCATTATTTCTTCCTTCAATTTCATCTACGAGTTTAATTAGCTCCTCTTTAATATTTTGTGATTTTTCACTACGTTCAAAATCATTTTTAGAGGTTCCGTAACCAATAGTTAAAATTTCATCACCATGTTTTACAGCACTCCATATTGTATGAACATCTGTATTTGTCCATCTAAAATCTCCAGTAGTTTCAACTGAATGTTTAATTTTAGCATTTATTTCTTTTCTTGAAAGCAGTTCTTGCTGTTGTTCTTGAACTGTAATTTCCTCATTATTTGAACAAGAAAACATCATACCAACAACGGTAAAACTAAGGATTACTTTTTTCATTTTTGAAGGGTTTTAAAAGTTAAACTTCGCGAATATATCAAAATTTTAATTAAATTTTAACATTATCAACAAAATATAACGTTTAAAATTAATGAATTAATAAATCAATCTTCAATTATTACTCTGCTTGGTGTATCTTTTCCATTGATGATGCTTTCTGTTCCTAAAGCGATTGCTTTTATTGTTTCTGTAATATTTGATACGTTTAAAGTTTCAGCTTGATCTGATACTTTATGGTAATGTGGATCTTGATCTATTGGTCCTGTTGAAAAAGTATGTGAAGGAATTCCTAACCGTGCTAAAGAAGCATTGTCTGATCTAAAAAATAATTTAAATTTTGGATAAGGATCTGGAAATAACTTATAATCTGTACCTTCTAAATTCTTCTGAATAATTTTTCCAAAGTCTGATCTTTCAAAACCTGTTAACCACGCTGTTTTTGGCCCGTAACTTGAGGTTTTACCTATCATTTCAATATTGATTCCTGCCACAAATTTTTCAGGATTTACATTCTTTCCAAAATATTTAGATCCTACTAAGCCCATCTCTTCAGCAGTAAAAGCAACAAACAACACCGTTCTTTCTGTTCCTTTGCTTTTAAAATATTCTGCTAATGTTAATACTGCCGAAACACCAGAAGCATCATCATCTGCTCCGTTATAAATTCTATCTCCTTCTCCGTCTTTTTTTATTCCTAAATGATCATAGTGTGCTGAAACTACCACATATTCATCTTTTTTACTTTTCCCTTCTAAAACACCAATAACATTAAACATTTTAAGACCTTTTTCTTCAAAATTTTGTCTGTAAGAACCTAAATCTTTGTAAGTAGTCAAGCCTATTCTTTTGAATTCTCCTTCAATATATTGTGCTGCTTTTTCAATTCCAGGGGTACCTGTTGCTCTTCCTTCCATTTCATCAGAAGCCAAAGTGTACAAGTGTTTTTTTACAGTAATTGAGTCAATCGTATAATTCTTTTTTACTTCAACATTCTTTACTGCATTTTGGGCTACTAATGAGCTTTTGGTCTTGTTCGTTTTACAAGAAGTTATAAGTAACAATGTACCTAAAAATAAAATTGTTTTTTTCATTTTTTATTGAATTTAAAGTTTAAAGATAGATAATTTAATTTCGTAGTTTTGCTAAAAATTTTACACCCATGGATTTATCACTTATTCCAAATATAAAACACACCAATTCTAACAACTTTTTTTTATTGGCAGGTCCTTGTGCTATTGAAGGTGAGGATATGGCAATGCGCATTGCTGAAAAAGTTATTACTATTACCGACAAATTAGAAATTCCTTATGTATTCAAAGGAAGTTTTAAAAAGGCAAACCGAAGCAGAATTGATAGTTTTACAGGAATTGGCGATGAAAAAGCGTTAAAAATTTTACGTAAAGTTTCTGAAACTTTTAATGTACCAACAGTAACTGATATTCATGAAGTTTCTGACGCTGCAAAAGCTGCAGAATATGTAGATGTACTTCAAATTCCGGCTTTTTTGGTTCGTCAAACTGATTTAGTAGTTGCTGCTGCAAAAACAGGAAAAGTTGTAAACTTGAAAAAAGGACAATTTATGAGTCCGGAATCTATGCAACACGCGGTAAAAAAAGTACACGATGCTGGTAACGAAAAAGCGTGGATCACAGATAGAGGAACTATGTTCGGTTACCAAGATATGATTGTTGATTTTCGCGGTATTCCAACAATGCGTCAATATGCACCAACTGTTTTAGATGTAACGCACTCTTTACAACAACCTAACCAAACAAGTGGTGTTACTGGCGGAAGACCAGACATGATTGAAACCATTGCTCGTGCTGGGGTTGTAAACAATGTTGATGGATTATTTATAGAAACACATTTTGACCCTGCTAACGCAAAATCGGACGGTGCCAATATGTTAGATTTAGCATATTTAGAAAACCTTTTGACTAATTTAGTGGCAATAAGAAAAGTTGTAAATAGTTTATAGGCATAGTTTTTGTTTAGTACATCAACTATGAAACAACTTTTATTTTTCTTTGTTTTACTGATTTCTCTATCGATTGCATCACAAGATTTTTCTAAAATCAAGGATGTAACAGATACGTACCCTGGATTATTAACTGCTCAAAAATTAGCAGAAAAAATTAATACTGATTTTTCTTCAGATGAAGATAAAGTCAAAGCTATTTACAGCTGGATGACGAAAAATATCCGTTATGATTTAGAGGAATTTTATAACCCAACTAGAAAAGAGATTCGTTTTAGTTATCAAACAGAAGCTGAAAAAGAACAAAAACTTTTAGAATTTAAAAATAAAATCGTTTCAGAAACCTTATCTACAAGGAAAGCTGTTTGTGAAGGTTTTGCTCAAACTTTTTCTAAGGTCTGTGATTTGCTCAACATTGAAAACGAAGTAATACCTGGTTATGTAAGAACTACTTCGTATCATATTGGTAAACCTCTTCCACAACCCAACCATGCTTGGAACGCTGTAAAATTAGATAACAATTGGATTTATATAGATGCTACTTGGGGAGCAGGAACAGAAAATAACGGTAAATGGTATCGAAAATTCAATTCGTATTACTTCAACATACCTAAAAATAAATACTTTAAAACGCATTTTCCTGATGAATCAATTTGGGTACTACGTGTAGGCAGAATGGAGAAAAACGATTTTTACAATCAGCCGATTTTTATGCATGAGTTTTTAAAATCTGATGTAGAATTGATTTCTCCTACTTCTGGAACACTATCAAAAAACAAAGAAGGAAAAATAGCATTGATGTTAAAAAATTTAAAACCTCATCAATCTGTTCACGTTGGTTTTTTAGGCAGTCCGTATGCAGAGAGAATACCTATAGAAAAAGTTGGTGATAACTCATTATTAGAAATTACTCCACCACAAAACAGTAAACATTTATTTTTACTAATTGATAAAGAAGTAGCTATTCAATTTTTGATTGAATAGTTACTTTTTATAAAATCCTTTATGCTTTTTATGATAAGCTTCTTCAACTACTGAAAGTAGAATTTTTGCGTCAATTTCTTCTACAGAAAAATAACGAAGTGATTTTACCACAGTTCTACCTTCTGTAACTAAAAACTCATTGTAATTTTCTAAATGATCTTTTGCCCAAAACCCCACATCAACATACCCTTTTTTAACGGAACAATTCAAATAACATAAATGTTGATCATTTAAATAATACACAGGAATCTTCCATTTGTACCTCATCTCTACCGATGGAAATTTTGTTTCAATCAATAGTTGTAACTGCAATAAAATTGATTTAAATGGTTCTTCCTGATTGAGTATATAAGCTTCTGCTGGTTTCATTATGAACGTAATTTACGAAGAATATCCTCCAAACCGTTCAATTTTAACTCATAAACTAATGCCATCATTTTACCTAATTTACCATTAGGAAACCCTTTATTGCGATACCAAACAATATAATATTCTGGAATATCAATTAAATACGTGCCTTTGTATTTACCAAAAGGCATTCGCATATTCGCGGTATCAATTAAAAATTGTTTATCTGGTATCATAAAAAAATCCCGCTATTGCGGGAAGTTTATTATTATTCTTTTCCGTCAACGTAATCTTGTAAGTACGAATAACGTTCCGTTAACTTACCATCATTGGTTGTCATTTTTGCTCTGGCTAAAATTCCGTCTTTATCATTATTAAAAAAAGCTGGTATTACATGCTCTAAAAACATTTCACCAAAACCTTCACTGGCATCTTTGGGCAACTCACACGGTAAATTATCTACTGCCATAACTACAATAGCATTTTCATCTTTAAAATCTACTTCTTGTTCAGTTTGTGGATTATAACCGTACAAAGGATCTGCAATAGTTGAAGAACGAATAGTAGATGCTACAGGCCCATCCACATCACAAGAAATATCAGCTACATATTTAATTCTAAAATCAGGATGTTTGGCATCTTCACGCGTAAATAAATACGGAGCTCCATCGCCATAAAAATGACCTGCTATAAAAAAGTCGGTTTGCTTTGCATAAGGCATAAAATTACTTTCATAACCACTAGGATCTTTATAAAACTCAAACTTATCTCCTACTTTACCGTCTTTACGTTTTGCATACTCCATAACATCTGCCATACAATACACCGGTTCAGAAAATTCGGAAGTTAAATACAAAGCATCTGAGATTTGTTTGATACCTAAATGATCTAAAATTTCTTTAGCTCCGTATGCTACTTTTCCTGTTCCGGTAAGTAAAATCTTTATAGGCGGAATGTTAATTTTATCCAACTCTGCTTTTACGGCTTCTAAATCCAGTAAGGTTTCTACTTTAGGTAAAGTAAATGTTCCGTTTTTTAATCCGAAAGCTCTAAAACCATTATACGCACCCACTAAACCTGCATAGCGACCGAAACCTATTAATCGGGCTCCGTTTTCTCTAATTATGGTTTCATGATCATACATTTCGATGTTTTTTTCTAACATCGCTTTTAACAACTTACGATTATACGGTTGCTTTTTAATAGTATGAGAAAAGAAAAAATATTTTTTATTCGGTATTAATGCTTCTACCGGAACTTCTTTTACACCCAATAACACATCGCAATCTGACACATCATCGCTTACCTGTATACCTGCCTTGATATAGGCTTGATCTGGAAAAACTCGGATATCTGAACTTTCAACTACAATTTGTGCTTGCGGAAATTGTTTTTGCAATTCTTGTAATTTACTAGGTGAAAAAACGACTCTTTTATCTGGTGGGTTTTTACGTTCTTTAATAATTCCGAATTTCATATTTGTTGTTTGTTTTTGAAGTGTTGCGAAAATAACTCTTTTTATAGCTTTGTACAAAATTGATTTTTTATATTTGCTATCCGTTTTAAAAATGGTAATTGCGTTAGGGATTAAGTGGTTCGACTGCGCTCACCGCAGGCTAAATGTTTGAGCTCTTTTGTGAGGAAACGAACAAAAAGCGAGCAGCGAAAGCCCGCCCGAACGCCCACATAAAAGGTATGATTTTTGATATTTTTTATGTGTTCTTTGACAATTTTGGGGACGACTGGTTTTGACAGCAAGACCAGTGAAATGGTAAGCATGCCGAGGAGTGAAATGATGACTCGTTAAACTTATTTCAAAACTATAAACGGCGAAGATAACTACGCTTTAGCTGCTTAATCTGAATTATAGTAAGATTTAAGGCCTAGGCGCACAAGGTGCGCAAGCTAAATGTCCACGAAAAGCCTTGGTTTGCGGCGTTTCATTTATGGGCATCGTAAAAGTAAACATAGAAAACTTGGCGCTTTGACAGGTTTTTGAAACTTTAAGAAGATAAGCTAAAAGTAGATCGTTTTTAGTCAGCTTTTAGTCGAAAATTGTATAAAAACTAAGCATGTAGAAAGCTATGGAACTGCTTGTTTGGACCCGAGTTCGATTCTCGGCGTCTCCACAATTACTTACAAAAAAAAGAGGTTGTTTATTACTAAACAACCTCTTTTTTGTTTCACGATGTATGTTATGCTGTTGCAGCTAACTTGGTTTTTGATTTGTATTCCATTGGAGTACAATTGTATTTTTGTTTAAAAATTTTACAAAAATAACTTCTACTTGAAAAACCGATGGTATATACAATTTCCGAAATGTTTAAATCGGTAGTTTTAATTAATTTTTCCGATTTTCTAATACGTTCATCTCTAATAAAATCATTTACTGTGGTTTTATGCATCATTTTAAATCCTTCTTGTAATTTAGCTGATGACAAACCTGTTTTTTTGCATAAATCTATTACAGAGGTTGCTTCTTCGGGGTAATTCTTTATAAAGTCAGAAATTTCTTTGATTTCTTCCATTTCTTTAGCTGTTAGAGTACCTATGTTATTTTCAATATTTTTAAGGTCTCTTTTATATTGCTGAATCTCTAATGCTAATACTATATGTACTGTTCCTTCAATTATTAAACTTCTAACCACTCCGTTGTGTTTGATAGAGTTTAACTCTTGAATTTTTTCTGCTATTTCTAAGTTGTGAGAACCTATAAAAACATAGTCTTCACTTTTGTTTTCTACAAATCTTTCAAATAATTGTTTTTGTACTGTATTTGGCTTTAATTGCTCGTTAAAATTATAAGCTGTAATTAAAGTTAAATTAACAGTATTATGCTTTTTAAACAAGATTCTGTTATTAGAGGTTTCAATATTTGATATAATTGTAGTTTGAAAAGGCTGTATAGTAGTCTCTTTTTTATCTTTTGAGAACTGATGTGCTACGGTTCCTTCTGAACAATAAGCAAAATTAACAACGGGTTTATTGTTAGATTGTATGGTTAATTCTACATCTTCTTCAAAAGTTACATTGAACTCTAAATAAAAAAGTCCTCCTTTTAATAACATCCCTCTTATTTCTCCGTATCCTATTTCATTATTCAGCTTTAAACAATGCTCTTTAAAACATTTTTTATAAGATCCATTTAATTGCTCACTTAGCTGAGTAAATGTTCTTGAAATAGAAATACTATTTATACTAATTGATTTCATGATTTCGTGAATTTTTGGTTAATTAAACTTATCTTACTTGGTTAATGGCTGGCCTTTCTTAGCTACAATTTTAGTACTAAATCCTTTTTTAGTTAAATATTCTACTTTAGCCATTACTAAACCTACTCTGGCATTTAATTTATTAGATTGGTATGATAGTGTTTTCATTTTATACATCGTTTAAAGTTACACTGCAAAGATGCAACCGATGTCAAGGTTTTATGTTACACAATTTTTGCATTGTGTTATAAAATTTTAAGAAAACTGATATAAGTGCCTATTTTTTAGGCTTTTATGTTGCTGGAAAATATATTGTAAAAACAGAACCACTACCCTTTATACTAGTGGCTTTAATAAATCCGTGATGGTTTACTACTATTTTTTTACATATAGCCAACCCAATTCCTGTCCCAGAATATTCATGTTTTTGATGTAACCTTTGAAACATTTCAAAAATTTTGTTTCTCATATTATTATCAAATCCAATACCATTGTCTGTTACTTTTATTTGGTAATATTCGGTATAGTTTTTAACAAAGGGTTCGTCTATTTGCTTATAGTTTATTTTTTTTGAAGTAATTTTAATTTGTAATTTTTTTTCTTTGTCAAGATATTTAATGGCATTAGATAGCAAGTTGTTAAATAGTTGATTTAATTGAAATTCTACTCCTTTTATTTCTGGTAAATCATTATAAATAATTTCTGCTTGAGATTCTTCTATTGATAATGACAAATCATCAATAGCTTCGTGTAATATGGTGTTTAAATTTACTGAGGTAAATTCAGTTTCTTTTTTATTTATACGTGAAAAAGCTAATAAATTGTTTATAAGCGTACGCATTCTTGCGCTTGCTTTAGTGGCTCTGTCTATATATTTTTTACTTCTATCAGATAATTGTTCGGTTTCAGAAAGTCTAGACAAATACATTTGAACTTTACGTAAAGGCTCTTGCAGGTCATGACTAGCAATTCTATTAAATGATTCTAATTCGGCATTTTGATGCGTTAACTCTGTGTTTTTTTCTTGAAGCTCTTTTTCTACATCTATTTTCATGGTTATATCTTGTATAACACCAATCATAGTTGTTTTACCATAATAATTACTCAGCTCTCCGTTGGTATATAAATATTTTACTGTGTTTTGTGGAGTTATAACTCTAAATACAAAATCTATAGGTTTATTGTTTTTATAAGCCTCTTCTATTTGCTGATCATACATATCTATATCTTCCGAATGAATAAATTCTTTAAATTTTTCTGCGGATGATTTGAATTCTTGAGGTTTATATCCTAATATTCTATAAACATTATCTGACAGTACTGAATTATCTTCATCAATAAACCAAATATAACTTCCCATAGAAGCTAACTTCTCTGCTTCATTTAATATATCATTATTCAGCTTTAAATTTTCATTTAGTTTTATAAGCTCTTTTTCATCTTCAAAAGTTTTAGTAACATCAGAAATAATTATTTTCATATTATTTTCAGAAGGAAATAATCTTACAAAATACTTATGAGATTCGCCGTTAATTATATGATCATTAACTCTCTCTATACTTGTTTGGGAGTTAAAAGATTGTAGTATTTGATCAAAAGAACCAGAAGGTTTTAAGAAAGGAAAAACTTCTGTTACCCTTTTTCCTTTTATATTATTAATATTAAAATGGGTAAGCGGTTGATTGGCTTTACTTGCGTATTCAATTTTAAAATCTACAACTTTATCATTGTTATATATAGGAGTGTATAAGTTCACGATATCATTGGATGCATCTAGAATCCTTTCTAAAAACAAAGCTGTTTTTAAATATTTTTTCTTGTCTACAAACAATTTGTATACAGACAGGGTAAAAATTACTAGCGCCAATAGCGAAGTAATAACCATCATTATAGCTACAGACCTATTAGTGTCATCTTGGTCTTTTAAAATTTTAGATATGTTTTTTCTTTTATGTTTTACTATGCTGTTTTTAATAGAGTCAATAGTAACTAAAGTGGTATTAATATCTTTAAATTTCTTTAGTATATTTCTTCTGCTAGATAATGCAAAAGTGGTATCTAATTCAGATAGGGTTCCGAATAATTTATCTTGCTGAAATGTAATTGCATTAATTTTGGTAAGCTGTACTTGATCGTCTTTAAATTTACTCCGTAAATTTTGAAGCATTAGTTCAATATCATCACTTAGGTCATGCCACCGTTGAGAATCAATTTTTCTTTTAAGTAGTGATGATTGGAGTTGCTCTTTTTCTATTAATTTATATTTTTCTGATAATTGATTTAACTGAATATATTCATCATATTCTTCATTAGAAGAATCTAAAGAATCTTCTAATTGAGAAAAAAACATATATGACCCAATAAAAGTTGATAATAAAATACCTAATACAACAGCAGATAGAATTACATAAACTTTATTTGATTCTATAATATTTTTGTTAGGCATATTTTATATTATCTTTTTAAATTCTGAATAAAAAATTTTCTTTTTTAAAGTCTGATGTGTGATATTGCCAGTTAATTTGTAATACTTTTTCTATAGCCTTTTTAAGATCATTAAAAGTTGAAGGTTTATTGATATATATGTTGGCTCCGTTTACAAATGTATTTTCTATATCCTCTTCAGAAGAAGAGGTTGAATATATGGCTACTATAATATCTTTTAGCTTAGGGGTTTTTCTAATATCTAGCAAACACTCCATTCCATTTTTTATGGGCATGTTCAAATCTAAAAAAATTAAATTTGGCAAAATAGTATCTGCCGCAAGAAGATGATTCATTAATTCTTGACCATGGTTAAACATAGTAAGCATTGTATCAATGTTAACTTCTTGAATAGCTTCTTCAAAAAACAAACGATCATCTATATCATCATCTGTTAAAATAACTCTTAAAGGGTTTTTAGTCATTTACAATAGTAGTTAAATACTGTTTACGTTTCTCTACAATTCTTTTAAAAGCAGAAGTTGTTAGTCCTGTTGTTTTTTTAAATTGCCCAGACAAATGAGCTACACTGCTATAGTTAAGCTCATATGCTATTTCCGTTAATGTAAGGTTTGTATTTAATAAAAATTCTTTTACCAAATCTACCTTTCTTAAAATTATATAATTCTCTATAGAAGAATGTGTTGCTTCTGAAAATAAATTTGATAAATAAGCGTATGAATAGTTTAGTTTATCTGCTAAGTAATGAGAGGCTGTTACTTTAACTGCTTCCTTATCCTTTAACATCTCATCAATACACATTTTAATACGTTGAATAGTATCTAAATTAGTATCATTAACTATTTCTATTTGAAACTGCGCTAATAACTCTTGCAATTTTAATTTACTATCTAAGGTTAAATGCTCTGAGAATTCAATTTCATTTGTATTAGATATTGTAAAGTCAATTTTTAAAGTACTCAAATGATGCTTTAAAAATAATTTAGATGTGGTATTGATATCGTATTTAAGATAAACAATCATGCAATTAATTAATTGTTAAGCGAAAATACTACAATTTTTAATTAGAAAAACTATAAAAAACAATAAAAAGCAATTTATTTTCTATGTTAAATAATGTGTATTACAGGTATTTATTAAAACGCGCTTAACATATAAAATTTATTTTTACAAAAGCAGATTATTCGTAACTATTACTAGACCTTTTGGCTTAAGTATGTTATTTAAGCACTCTTTTTAATTCAATAGAGCACATCTATTTTTTTTTTGAGTCAATGTCATTTAATAAAAACCACAATATTTGCATCAGTAATTGAATGAAAGTATTTCCTCATGGATACAGTGAAAGATTTAGACGGGAAAAATTATGTTGAAAAAATTAAATCGTTATTAATTAACAATCCTAAGTGCATGTTAATAGTTCCTCTAGATTCTCAGAGAACTTGTGTGTGCCCTATGAATGTTAAATCAATTGATGAGAATGGTAATATTTGGTTTTTATCACATAAAGAATCAGAACATTTTGAAGTAATTCAAGAAAAAGGAGATGTACTGTTAACTTTTGCTAATTATACAGATAAAGAATACCTATCAATTACTGGGGTAGGTGTTCATTATGATTCTAAAGACTTAATTGATAAGTTTTGGGATAATGAGGACGTTCAATGCTTTAAAAAAGGAAAAAATGATAGTGATATAGTAGCTTTAAAAGTTTCTGTTGTCAATGCTTATTGTTGGGATATAACGGAGCAAAAATCTATAGCTATTTAAAAATATTTAAGTTGGGGATTATTAAAAAGGGTTACTTATTTTACAAGTAGCCTTTTTTTTATTTAAACCCCACTACCACACTTATTAACAGTAACTTAACCTTATTGTTTAAAATGTATAAAAAACTCAAATGAGTTAACATTACTCTTTTTTGAGCAATAAAATATTAAAATATGTATATAATTTTGAACGAGTAAGAGATTGAAATGAAATTCAGAATGATTAAAATAGTAAAAATACTTCTAGTAACTGTTGGCTTGTTTTTATTAGCCTATGGATTACTCAGACTTATTTTTCCTGATATGATTTCAGATATTTCTTACTATAACTCAAAACCAAATACAGATAACAGTTATATAAATTTAGGAATTGGCTCTATATCTATACTAGTAGGTTTAATTGCAAAAAAGAAAAAGAGAACTTTAAACCGGTAATTTTATTAAATGAGTTAATCTTATTTTTTTAAGAGTCAACATACTAAAACACCTCAACTTATCTTTGTATTAATTATTAACAACATTAAAAAAAATATTATGAGTGATAATAACAACACATTAGGAGTATTACTAGGAACAGCCGTTGGCGTGGGATTAGGAGTGCTTTTTGCTCCAGATAAAGGTAGCAAAACAAGACAAAGAATTGCAGAAAAAGCAAATGAAGCTAAAGATACTTTAGCTGCAGAAGCAATACATGTTAAAGATTCTGTTTCTAGGACAGCTACAGATATAAGAAACAATGTTTCTGAGGCATTAGCTTCTCAAAATCAAACTTTAGAACAGAAACTAGATACTTTAGTAACTGACATAAGCTATAAAGCTGATGATGTAATTTCAACTTTAGAAAACAAGCTTAAGGTACTTAAAGCAAAGAATAAAAAATTACAGACCGCTAGTAAATAATGGCTATTTTCGAATCATTAGAACATACAACTGACACTGCTATTAAAAAGAGTGAGGCCTTTTTGAAAAACTCTGAAGCCTATTACAGGCTCAAAGTTTTTCAAATGGCAACCTCATCTATAAGCATGCTAGTTAAACTAGCTGTTGTAGGATTGTTCTTGCTAATTGCTTTTATTTTTATAGCTGTAGGCTTGTCTAACTTAATAGGTAATTATTTAGGTAACGATGCTTTGGCATATTTTTTAGTTGCTTTAATCTATGTACTATTTGCAGTTATTGCTTATATGCTAAGAGGCGCTATTGAAAGTTTAATAATAAAAAACCTATCAAATATCTTTTTTGAAGATGAAGACGATATATAATAACAATAAAGAAATTAAGGAGGAGCTTCATAGATTGAAACTAGAAAGAGATATTTCTATTGAAGAACTAAAAATTATAAAGCATCAAATTAAAGATGATCTGTCTTTACCTAATTGGTTTCAAACTGCAGTTAAAACAGCTGGTAGATATGGTTTATATAACATGGTTAAGAAGATAATTAAATAAAAAAGAAAAGGAAAAAAGAAAAGGAAAAAAGAAAAGGAAAAAAGAAAAGGAAAAAAGAAAAGGAAAAAAGAAAAGGAAAAAAGAAAAGGAAAAAAGAAAAGGAAAAAAGAAAAGAGTTTAGCTAACGCTAAACTCTTTTCTTTTACTTCCATCAAAAAACTACTTTGAATTAATTTCTTCTACTTCTTTTAAAAACCATGCTAGTTCTGCATCAGCTTTTGGTCCGTATGCAGTTAACAAAGTACCTTTAGTACCGTCATTCATCTTTAAAATGTATAGAATGCTTAAATCTGAAGGGTTCGTAAAACCTTCAAATCTGTATTGCTTTTCTATGGTTACTGCATCTTTAGCATAACTTTTTTTTGAGTCGACATCAACAAGCGCGTCATTTTCAAACTGATAGCTTGAAGTATATCCTTTTTTTTCATACTCTTCTATTCTTAATATTTCTTGCTTAGTATTCATAATAGTCGTTTTATACAAAGCTATTTATAATTAAAAAAAACGAATTGCTCATATGAGTTAATCATTGATTCATTTGGGCAAAGAAAACAATTAATGATGAAGTATTTTTGATTCATAAACTTAATATTATGAGCGTATTAGCAAAAGACAACAGACAGTTATTGTATATATATTCATGTGAATCAAGCTTTGGAAAAGAAATGTTAGCTTATGCTCAAAGTATTGATAAGCGTATACAAACTATTGATATTTGCAATGAAAACATTTCTCAAACTGTATGGCTGGAAATAGCAGATATGATAGGAGTTAGTTTGGGTGAACTTTTTTCTCCTGAGCATCCTAACTCACCCAATGTTGGTAAAGCTGAAGATTTTTTAGTTTCTGATTGGTTAAAGATTATAAAACACAACCCTGGGTTATTACAACGTCCTATAGCCATTAATTGTAACAAAGCAATAAGTATTAAAGAGAAATCTGACATGATGATTTTTTCTGAAGAACTTAATAACGAGGAAGAATAAAGAAATAAAATTAAAAAGCATCTGTTTAAAAACAGATGCTTTTATATAATTGAATTTTCATGATTCCTAAAAATCAATTGTACCCTTTTCAATAGTATCTGGCTCACTCCCTACTATAAATGCATAACCCGCTTTTAGCAAGCTTACCAATTTATTATCTTTTGTATCCCAATAACTTACTTCATGTGGTTTTACCTTAATTACAGATACATTAGGATCATTTTTTCCGTCAAACCACATATCATCTGATTTGCCATACAGTTCCTCTATAATACTTGGACTATTCATAATTTCTGCATGTCCACACACGGCTAAAAATTCCATATCTCCAGGTTTAGCATACGACAAATGTACTTCTGGACTCTGTTTAATATGCACGTTATGCATACTATTTCTTCCACTCAAAAACCAAATATTTCCATTTTCATCTACTTTTTTAGTACTCATAGGTACAGTATGAAATGGAAATTGTGATAAATTAGTAGACATTAATGTAAAATCGATATTTTCTGCAAGATCTTTAAATGTTTTTAAAGCATCTATCTTATTTTTTGTTTCCATCTGTAATAGTTTTAAGTTACCAACAAATGTAAACGCCTAACTAAAAGAAAGTTAACTCATAAAATATTAAAATTAGCTCAAAACCAATTGAATATATACTGCTAAAATTTTAGTAAATTAAAAAAGCCCAATCAGATGATTGGGCTTTGTTTTATATTGTTTCTCCTAATTCTTTTAGCTTAGAAGTGTTTTCTGCAAGCATTAATTCGTCAATGATTTTTTGAATATCACCATTCACAATATTTTGCAAATCGTATAAAGTCAATCCAATTCTGTGATCAGTTACACGACCTTGCGGATAGTTATAGGTTCTAATTTTTGCAGAACGGTCTCCTGAAGTTACCATCGTTCCACGTTTAGCAGCATCTTCTGCTTGTTTTTTAGCCAGCTCCATATCGTATAAACGCGAACGTAATACTCTGAATGCTTTTTCTTTGTTTTTATGTTGTGATTTCTGATCTTGACATTGCGCTACCAATCCTGTTGGAATGTGTGTTAAACGCACCGCAGAATATGTAGTGTTTACCGACTGACCTCCTGGACCTGACGAACAGAAATAATCAATACGGACATCTTTAGGATCAATTTCTACATCAAATTCTTCTGCCTCTGGAAATACCATACACGTAGCTGCAGATGTATGTACACGACCTTGCGTTTCTGTTTGAGGTACACGTTGTACACGGTGTACTCCTGCTTCAAATTTTAACGTTCCGTACACATCCTCACCAGAAACTTCAAACTGAATTTCTTTAAATCCTCCGTTTGTTCCTTCAGAATAATCAACAATAGAAACATTCCATCCTTTGCTTTCACAGTATTTAGAATACATTCTGAATAAATCTCCGGCAAAAATACTTGCTTCATCTCCACCAGTTCCTGCACGAAGTTCAACTACAGCATTTTTACCGTCTTCAGGATCCTTCGGAATTAATAAAAACTTAATTTCTTCTTCTAAAACAGGAATACGGTCTTGAGCTTCGCTTATTTCCATCTTAGCCATATCTACCATTTCCGCATCACTACCATCTGCAATAATTTCTTTGGCTTCTTCTATATTATTTAGTAAAGTTTCGTACTCTTTAGCTCTATCAACAACTTTACCTAAATCTTTATATTCTTTATTTAATTGTACATAACGTTTTTGGTCAGAAATAACATCTGGTTGAATGATTAAATCTGAAACCTCATCAAAACGTTGTTTTACGATCTGTAACTTGTCTAACATCTTACTCTTTTCTTGGGTTGCGAATTTACGATTTTTTATCGGATTTTTAATTAAATTTGATACACACGTAACAAACTTTAAAACAACTATTTATGCGATTATTATTTTTCTTTTTTATCTGCTTTTCAATCCTTTCTTGTCAAACAGAAAAAAACACTAAAAAACCCGAATGGATTATTGGAAAATGGGTAAGATCTAATGACAAACCGAACCAAACTACTTTTGAAACTTGGTATAATAACTATACCGGAATAGGATACACCTTGCAGGAAACAGATACTGTTTTTAAAGAAAATTTGAGTATAATAGAAAAAGATAATTCTTTATTTCTTCAAGTAACAGGTGTTAATGAACAACCCACTCTATTTAAGTTTATCAACCAAACAGATTCGTCTTTTACTTGCGAGAACAAGCAAAATGAATTTCCAAAAAAAATAACATATTGGGCAGAAAAAAATCAGTTAAAAGCAAAAATTGCTAATGATGATTTTTCTGTAGATTTTATTTTTGATAGAAGGTGATTTAATATTCAAAAACACCAAATTCACTCTTAATAGTTAGTTTTTTCTCTTCGGATGTTTCTACACGCCCAACAATTTGAGCATCTACATTAAATGATTTTGAAATGGTTATAATATCCTCTGCTATTTCAGGAGAAACATATAATTCCATTCGATGTCCACAATTGAATACTTGATACATTTCTTTCCAATCGGTTTTTGATTGCTCTTGTATTAACTTGAACAATGGAGGAATAGCAAACATATTATCTTTTACTATATGAAGATCATCTACAAAATGTAAAATTTTAGTTTGTGCTCCACCTGAACAGTGAATCATTCCGTGAATGGTATCCGATGTATATTTTGAAAGAATTTTTTTAATAATTGGCGCATACGTTCTCGTTGGTGATAAGACTAATTTTCCAGCATCAATTGGAGAATTTTCTACTTTATCAGTCAATTTTACATTACCAGAATACACTAAATCTGAAGGGACAGCAGCATCAAAACTTTCTGGATATTTTTCTGCTAAATATTTATTAAAAACATCATGTCGTGCAGAAGTCAATCCGTTACTTCCCATTCCGCCATTGTACTCTTTCTCATATGTTGCTTGACCAAACGATGCTAACCCAACAATAACATCACCTGCTTTGATGTTAGCATTATCAATCACATTTTCTTTTTTTACACGAGCAGTTACGGTAGAATCTACAATAATGGTTCGCACCAAGTCACCAACATCCGCAGTTTCTCCTCCTGTAGAATGAATGGTTACTCCAAATTCTTTTAATTCAGATATCAACTCTTCCGTTCCGTTAATAATTGCAGAAATAACTTCACCCGGAATCAAATTTTTATTTCTACCAATAGTAGAAGAAAGCATAATATTATCTGTAGCACCCACACATAATAAATCATCAATATTCATGATTAAGGCATCTTGTGCTATACCTTTCCATACCGAAACATCACCAGTTTCTTTCCAATACATATAGGCTAAGGAAGATTTTGTTCCAGCTCCATCAGCATGCATAACCAAACAGTATTCATGATTACCTGTTAAATAATCAGGAACAATTTTACAAAATGCTTTTGGAAATAAACCTTTATCTATATTTTTAATAGCATTGTGAACATCTTCTTTAGATGCCGAAACGCCTCTTTGGGCATAACGTTTAGATACTTCTTGACTCATTGTGTTGTGTTGTTGTGACGCAAAAATAACTTATTGATTAATTTAACTAGCACTGATTATTAAAAAAAATAAAATTTAAGATTAAAAATCTATTTTTAAATACTTATTTAACAATAAATAAATACTAAAATTTAATTATCTATAAAAATACTTTTTGTATTTCTTTTTTATTCTTCTAAAAGGTAGCAATTATTATATTTGTAGCTAATTTTTAACAGTTTAACAACACAACACAATGAGCAAATCTAAATTAGAGTACATTTGGTTAGATGGATACTACCCTACTCAAAACATGCGTAGTAAAACTAAAGTTATTGATAATTTTAGTGGCAAGCTAGAAGATTGCCCTATTTGGTCTTTTGATGGCTCTTCAACTAAACAAGCAGAAGGAAACGATTCTGACTGTTTATTAAAACCAGTAGCTATTTATCCAGACCCTGCACGTGAAAATGGATACTTGATAATGACAGAAGTTTTAAATGCCGATGGAACTCCTCACGAATCAAATGCTAGAGCTAAAATTGATGATAATGACAATGATTTTTGGTTCGGTTTTGAGCAAGAGTACTTTATTATGGATACGCATACTCAATTACCATTAGGTTTCCCTATTGGTGGTTACCCAGGACCTCAAGGAATGTATTATTGTTCTGTAGGTGGTAAAAATACTCATGGTCGTGACTTTGTTGAGGAGCATGCTGATTTATGTATTGCCACAGGATTGAATTTTGAGGGAATTAATCAAGAAGTAGCTTCAGGACAATGGGAATTTCAGTTATTTGCAAAAGGAGCTAAAAAAGCAGGAGATGAAATTTGGGTAGCTCGCTATTTATTAGATAGATTAACTGAAAAATATGGTTACTACATTGAATACCATCCAAAACCAGTAAAAGGAGATTGGAATGGCTCTGGTATGCATGCTAACTTTTCTAACAACTTATTAAGAACTTGTGGAAGCAGAGAGGTTTACGAAAAAGTTTGTGAAGCTTTCAGACCTGTTACCAAAGAACATATTGAGGTGTATGGTGAATTTAACGATGAGCGTTTAACAGGAAAGCATGAAACAGCTTCTATTAATGATTTTAGCTATGGAGTTTCTGACCGTGGTGCTTCTATTCGTATTCCTATTATTACTGTAGAAAAAGGATGGAAAGGATGGTTAGAAGACCGTCGTCCGGCTTCTAATGCTGATCCATACAAAGTAGCAGGAAGAATTGTTGAAACTGTAAAAAGTGTAAAAATATAATTTAAACAATATTCTCAATAAAAAATCCCAAAACATTAATGTTTTGGGATTTTTTATTTTAAAAACTATTACATTATTGCCTGATATACAAAAGCAATATAAACCACTAACAATATAATTCCATCTCTCCACCCTAAACGTAGCCCTTTGGGAAAGAATACTAACGGAAGTATTGCAAATGATATAGCCAGCATCCAATAAATATCATTAGTAATTAAACTTAATGCATCTGGTTTAACTACTACAGGAGTTATCATTGAAGTAATTCCAAGCACCGCTAAAATATTAAACACGTTTGACCCTATTAAGTTTCCTAAAGAAATTGCCTTTTCTTTCTTTAAAACCGCTATTACCGATGCCGCCAACTCAGGTATACTTGTACCTACCGAAACTACGGTAACTCCTATAATTGCATCACTAACACCCAAGCTTTTTGCTAAAGATATTGATCCGTTTATTAACAACTCTGATCCTCCCCACAAACCAAAACCTCCTATTGCCAAGAAAAGAGCAATTTTATACAAAGGTAACTCCTCATCATCCTCAGGCATCTCATCAACCACTGCTTGCTTTTGAAAACGCAATAGATACACTAAAAAAGCAATTAACGTTATAAATAATATTACACCTTCGTATTGTTGAATAGTTCTATCAAATGCTATAAAAACGTATAGCATTATTGAAGCTATCATCATTACCGGCCAATCGGTTTTATAAAAACTTTTTTCTACATCTATAGAAGATAAAATAACAGTAATAGCTAAAACCAATCCTAAATTTGCAATATTAGAACCTATAACATTACCCACAGCTAGTCCTGTAGCTCCATTTAAAGCAGACTTTACACTTACTATTAATTCAGGTGCTGAAGTTGCAAAAGATACTATTGTCATACCTATTACAATTTTAGGAATATTTAGTTTTAAAGATAACCCTACTGCTGCTTTCAGTAACCAGTTTCCTCCTAAAACCAACAACACTAGCCCTCCTAAGATGTAAAGTATGTTCATAAATTATATATTTTTTTGCGAAGATACTCTTTTTATAGAAAGATAATATTGCTCTTTTTCATTTCAAAAAAAGAGCTTTTGAATAATGACTATAAAAATCAAAATCATAAAAAACTTTGTTTTAAAAATCGTTTGTCCTTTGCTTTTGTGAAAACAGCAGTAAAATAGCCTTTATTTAATTACATATATTCACAAAAAAACAATTTTCCTATTACATAATAAAACAAAAAATAAGAGAACAATGTTTTGAATTAAAACTAAAAACACTTTTTAGGATTCATATATAAAGTTACCTTTATGAAAATCATTTAAAAAATTTGGAACTAATTATTAGTTAGAATTATCTTCAAAAAACAATTTCGAAATTGAGGCTAATTATTAACTCAAAAACCAAAATTAAAATGATAATCGTCATACTAAAAATTGCTACTATTGCAATCAATTTTATTTACAATGCTATTGAAACATTATTTTAATAAACTATAAAAAAGAAACTATTATGCTAACATTTATTGGAATTTTATTAATTATTATTGGAATTATATCAATTATTTTAAAACCCTTTTTAAAAGACAAAAAAACATTCGATTGGTTTACTTTTCAACGAAGTTTACAAATTATCGCTGCAGGTATCATATTGAGTTTTTTAACAGGAATATTCTTTTATGCTGAACCAGGCACCGCCTATGCAGTTCAATATCCTTGGGGAGGGCAAAAAGCAGTTTTTCAACAGGGTATAAAAACAAAAATGTGGGGAAGATTAATACCTATACAGTTTGAAATACCTATTAAATATGTAATTCCTAATGTAGAAGGTAAACTGGGAGATCAGAGTCAATATGCTTACGTAGACAAAGCACGTCAATGGGAATTTAACGATGCCGTAAAAGGAGAAATTGCCACCTCTATTGTTATTAGTATTGATATTACTGATGAAAAGCAATTCTTATCGGTGGCAGATAGAAATAAAACCGAGAAAAACCTTATTCGATCAAGAATTATCCCAAATATAGATCAATCTATTAAAAACACTTGTAAGTTAATGGCTGCTCAAGACTATATTTCTGGTCAAGCTGCAGATTTTGATCGCTATTTTCAAGATCAATTAGAAAACGGAATGTATGTTTTAGAAGAATATTCTGACAATGAAAAGCCAGAAATTATTGGAGACAGTACCGTGGTAAGAACTGTTCCCAATAAAGAATCTCGTCAAAAAAGATTCAGAATAAAATTTGAAGATGGTGAACCGGTACGAGTACAAGGAAACTCATTAAAATCATACGGCTTAACTGTTGTACAAGCAGTTGTAACAGAAATTGATTGGGAAGAGACTTTTGATAATCGATTACAATTACAAAAAGAAGAAGTAGCCCAAACTCAATTAGAAAAGCAACAAGCAGAACGTGAGTTTTACCGTGCTCAAAAAGAAAAAGCTAAAGGAGAAGCCGAAAAAGCTGCCGAAAGAGCTAGATTAGAAAAAGCGCAAATACAACAAACCATTGCTGCAGAAACAGAAGCTAAAGTAGCTGAATTCAATTTAATTAAAGAAAAGAAACAATATGAAGTTGAACAATTTAAAGCTAAAAGCAAAAAACTTGCTGCCGATGCACAAGCGTATGAAAACCAAAAATTAGTAAGCGCTGGTTTAACTCCGCAAGAAAAAGCTGAATGGGAATACAAAACAGCGGTAGGTGTTGCGCAACAAATTAAAGATCTAAAACTACCTTCTACTTATATTGAAGGAGGAAAATCTGGAAATGATAATAATTTATTACAATCACTCATAGGTGCTGATTTAGCTAAAAAAATGATGGAAAACAAAAAATAAAATTAAAAGCGAAGACAATAGTCTTCGCTTTTCCATTCCTTTTATTTATATTTAGATACTGGAATTTTACAACAAAAATGAAAAAACAACTTTTTAAAACCTTAGCCACAATAAACAAAGCTGTTTTGCCCTCTTATACAAAAAAACAACTAGACATTAGCAAAGCATCAAAATTACAACTAGCTATTATTGGATGGAAAGCTTTTGTTACAATAAACTCTTTAGATTAAACAAAATATATTGCCATGAACGAACATATTAAAATTTATACCGGAAGCTCAATCTTAGTTAATCGATTAGCTGAATTATTAACTCAATCTGGTATTCCATCAATTATAAAAGATGAAAAAGAATCTGGTAGATTAGCAGGTTTTGGTACCTTAGGAGACACCTGCGAATTATTTATTTTTAAAAGTGATAAGGATAAAGCTTTACCTCTACTAACAGATTTTAAAAAAGAAATTTCAAAATAATTTTTTGAATTAAAAATAAATCTTATATTTGCATCCGCAAAAACGGCCTCGTAGCATAACTGAATAGTGCACTTGATTACGGCTCAAGAGGTTGCAGGTTTGAATCCTGCCGAGGTCACAAAACCCTATCAAATGATAGGGTTTTATTTTTTATATCACTTACCAAAGATTTTGTTACAACAAACGTAGGTTTTGTTACTTCATTAGCAAACATAAGATAGAACTTTGCATTTTAATCTTAAAAAACACATAATGAACACACAAAAAATTTGGTTAGTTACCGGAGCTTCTAAAGGATTAGGATTGGCTTTGGTTAAAAAACTACTAAAAGAAAACTATCAAGTAGCTGCAACAACAAGAAACCTACAATCTTTAAAAGATGCCGTAAACTATTCTGAAAGTAATTTTTTACCTTTAGAGGTAGATTTGATTAATGAAGAAAGTGTAGACAAGGCTATTAATAATATTATTAAAAAGTTTGGAAAAATAGACATCGTCGTAAACAATGCTGGCTACGGACAAGCGGGTACGCTTGAAGAACTAAGTGATAAAGAATCTCGTAAAAATTTTGATGTAAATGTTTTTGGAGCGCTTAATATTATCCGAAGAATAATGCCTCTTTTTCGATCAAAAAAATCAGGTCATATCATTAATATTGCATCTGTTGCTGGTTTTATTGGAAACTTTCCCAGTTTTGGAGTTTATTGCGCAACTAAATTTGCTTTAGTGGGTTTAACTGAAGCTCTTTCTGCCGAAGCAAAAGCTTTCGGAATAAATGCTACGGTGGTATACCCTGGTTATTTCCGAACTAATTTTTTAGAAAATAACTCTTTTAGTCTCCCAAAAAATCCGATAAGAGAGTATGAAGAAGCCAGAGCTATAGAAAAACTTCACACAGATGAAATAAACGGAAATCAAGCTGGTGATCCTGATAAAGCTGCTGTTGCTTTAATTGAAATTACTAAAAGCAATACACCTCCTATACATTTATTCTTAGGTAGCGATGCTTATCAGTTTGCCAAGGAAAAGATAAAGATTATTGAGAATGAATTAGAAAAAAATAAAACTTTAACTACTTCAACAGATTTTTAACCAAAAATGAAAAAAATGAACAATAAAATAGCATTAGTAACTGGCGGAAGCCGAGGTTTAGGAAAAGATATGGCTGTTAATTTAGCCGAAAAAGGTATTGATATTGTTATTACATACCACTCAAATCAATCTGCAGCAAATGACGTAATTAAAGAAATTAACAAAATTGGACAAAAAGCAATTGCTTTACAGCTAGATGTAAGCAACATCCATCAATTTGATGATTTCTTTAATCATTTAAAATCTAAAATGAAATCAGAATTTGGGTCTTCTGAATTTGATTTTTTGGTAAATAATGCTGGAACCGGAATTTATAAACCATTTCTTGAAACCACAGAAGAAGATTTTGATGAAATGATAAACGTACATTTAAAAGGTGTTTATTTTTTAACTCAAAAAGCAATTTCATGCATGAATGATGAAGGTAGAATTATTAACATTTCTTCTGGACTAGCACGTTTTTCTTTTCCAAATTCATCTGCGTATGCTTCAGCAAAAGGTGCCGTAGAAGTTTTTACCCGCTATTTAGCTAAAGAATTAGCTTCCAAAAAAATAACAGCTAACGTAGTAGCACCGGGTGCTATTGCTACAGATTTTGGCGGAGGAGAAAACAAAACAAATGAGCAAAAAAGACAAGCAGTAAGTAATTTTACCGCTTTAGGAAGAGTTGGTGAAGCAGAAGATATAGGCGGGGTTGTGGCTTTTTTATGTACTCCTGAGGCTAAATGGATAAATGGGCAAAGAATTGAAGTATCTGGTGGAATATTTTTATAAGGTTATTTGCAATGAAAAACATTCAACAATTTAAATACATACATCAATACCATGAACTTGCAGGACTACCTAAACCCGAGCATCCGTTAGTAAGTTTAATTGATTACAGTCAAGTAAATTATCAACTTCAAGAAAACTCTGAGTTCTCTTGGGTGCAAGATTATTTTTCTATTGCTTTGAAAAAAAACATTCACATAAAACTACGTTATGGTCAGCAAGAATACGATTTTGACGAAGGGTTAATGTCTTTCTTTTCTCCCGGGCAAGTAATGAATATGCAAATGAACAAACAATCCAACCCAAAACCTTCGGGTTGGATTTTAATGATTCATCCTGATTTTTTATGGAACACTAACTTAGCAAAAAACATAAAAAAATATCCGTTTTTTGGATACGCCGTAAATGAAGCTTTATTTTTATCAGAAAAAGAAGAATTGATGATAGCTACCATTATGCAAAATATTCAAAAGGAATACCATACGAATATTGATAAATTTAGTCAAAACATCATCATCTCTCAAATAGAAGTATTGCTAAATTATGCAGATCGTTTTTATGAGCGTCAATTTATCACCCGAAAAATAACCAATCATCAAATTTTAGAAGATTTAGAAAATATTTTATCGGAATATTTCAATAATGATCAATTGATTGAAAAAGGGCTACCTACCGTTCAATTTGTTGCGGATAACCTACATGTTTCTCCTAATTATTTGAGTAGTTTACTAAAGGTATTAACAGGCCAAAGCACACAACAGCATATTCATGAAAAGTTAATAGAAAAGGCAAAAGAAAAACTATCAACCACACAGCTTTCTGTAAGTGAAATTGCGTATGAATTGGGTTTTGAGCATTCTCAGTCATTTAGTAGATTATTTAAAACAAAAACCCAATTATCTCCTCTAGAGTTTAGAAATCGCTTTAATTAAATAATCTTTATTTACAAATAGGAATCTGCTTAAACACATATTATAACAACATAAAACTAAATAGTTTACAATTTTCAATTAATACTTAAAAATACTATCAACACAATAAAAAAAAGTTAACTTAGCAGATTACTAACTAAACATTTTGTTTAACCAACTGTTTTAAAAACAAGCTTATTTTAATTAATTAAATGAAAGAGTTTACAATTTTTTATGCTGACGATGATGAAGATGATTTAATGTTTTTTGAAGAAGCAGTAATGACATTATGTGAAAGTAAAGACTGTATAATTACACTATGTTTACTTAAGAATGGAGAAAATTTAATAGAATCTATAGAAAAAAACAACCATGGAGATTTTGTTGTTTTTTTAGATTTAAACATGCCTTTAAAGTCGGGTTTTGAACTTTTGGAAGAAATTAGATCAAAACCTGAAACACAAGGTGCCCCCGTAATCATGTACTCTACAAGTTCTAATGAACATAACATTTTACAAAGCCAAAAACTAGGAGCAAATTATTATGCGGTAAAGCCAACTAATTTTAATGATTTGCTTAAAATTATTTCGAGTGCTGCAAATATTAACTGGAAAAATCATCCTCAAAATACTGCTAGTTTTCTTTTCAATAAAGTATATTGTTAGCAGACACTACTTTTAACATCAATTACTATCTATGAATTTTAGAAATATAACTAACCATACTATTGTAAATTTAGAGAACTGTGAAGATGAACCCATTCATATTCCCGGTCTTATACAACCTCATGGATTTTTAATTTCTGTAGATAGTAAATTAAGTGTTATTAATGTATGTAGTAAAAATACTAAAGATTATCTAAATTTAACTTATCAGCAAATTTTAGGAAAAAAAATAGATACCTTTTTTAATGAAGAATTTTTAAGCAAATACTACACTTTTAAAAAAGACACATCTGGCTCCTTTAAAATATTTAATTTCTCTTTTAATGAAAGACTTTTTTCTATTAGTTTTCATCATAGTAACAACTCAGTTATAATTGAAGGAGAACCTACGGAAAATCAATTTGACAAAGACAACCAACTATACAACTCTTCAAAACAGTTATTAAGCTATATTGAAGACACCTCAACATTAAAAGAACTATGCAACTCTGTTGCTTTAGCTATAAAAAACATTACCAATTATGATCGTGTAATGGTGTACCGTTTTGATGCTGAGTACAACGGGGAAATTATTGCGGAAAGCAGAGAAGAACATTTAGAACCTTTTTTAGGCCTTCATTATCCGCATACCGACATACCTGCACAAGCTAGAGAATTATATATAAAAAATCCTCTAAGAATTATTGGAGATGTAGATTATGAACCAGTAGAACTTTACACATATAATTCAAGTTCTATAGAAAATTTAGATTTAAGCCTATCAATACTACGAAGCGTTTCTCCTATTCATATTCAATATTTACACAATATGGGAGTTGGCGCTACCTTAACAGTTTCTCTTATTCATAAAGGTAAATTATGGGGCTTAATTGCTTGCCATCATTATTCTCCAAAATATTTAAGTCAAGATATTCGAAACACGGTAAAACTTCATGGTCATTTTATTACCTCTCAAATTGATGTAAGATTATTAAATGAACAATATGAAATTGCACGAAAGGCTAATGCTGCGGTTGAAAGTTTAACTTCTAAAAAATTAGTATTTGATCGTAGTTCAATAATTCAATTATTCAAAGAAAAACATATTATTTCACTATGCAATAGTACAGGAGTTTCTGCATTTATAAGCGGTAAACTTTACACCTATGGTGAAACGCCAACTAATGAAGAAATTGAACTGTTAGGAGAATTCCTTTACAACTTTAGTAATAATGGTCGTTTTGTAACTCACTCTTTATCACATGTTGCATCAGATTTAAAATCAATTTCTGAAGCTTTTCCGGGTATTAACTATTTTTCTCTTGGCAATGAAGCAGATTTTATAATTTGGTACAGAAACCCAACTATTAAAGATATTCATTGGGCAGGAGACCCTAATAAATCTATAGAAAAAGACAAAAATGGTTTATCTCCCAGAAAATCTTTTGAGAAATTTACTGAAAACGTTAAAGACACTAGTAAACCATGGCTAGAAGCCGAATTAGCAGCAAGTACTAATTTTTTTAATTTTTTTCAAATTCACATAAGATCCATTCTATTAAACGAAGAAAAAGAAACCCAAAGAAAATTAGGTGAAATTCTTAAAGAAACCAATGCTGAACTAGAAAATATAAACTGGATTAGTACACATGACCTACAAGAGCCTCTAAGAAAAATACGTATGATGGCTTCAACTTTGCTAAGGACAAACACAAATAATCCACTACCTGATAATGTGCATAACAAAATTATCAAAATGCAAAATTCGGCAGAAAGAATGCAAACTTTGATCAGTGATATATTAAAATATACTAAAGCTAATGTTGAAACTCCCGATTTTGAAATAGTAGATATACACAATTTATTACTGCAAACTAAAGAAGAAATTAAAGACACTCTTATAGATGCCAATGCTACCTTAAAAATTGAATCCTTGCCCAATATAAAAGGTGTCCCATTTTTATTGAAACAATTATTTTTAAATACTATATACAATTCATTAAAATTTAGAGACCCACAAAGACCTCCTGAAATTGTAATAAAAAGCGGAGAAAATTCATTCGATGAAATTTCAACTTATGGAATGTATCACATTATTGAAGTTACAGATAATGGCATAGGGTTTAACAATGCATATAAAGAAAAAATATTCAAAATATTTTCAAGGTTAAATAGCAAATCTGATTACAGTGGATCTGGAATCGGTCTTGCTCTTTGTAAAAAAATAATGACAAAGCATAAAGGATTAATAGATGCTAGTGGAGAACTAGGAGAAGGCGCTACCATTAAACTTTACTTTCCTAAACACTAGCAATTAAAAGCCAATTTTCAAGTGCTTTAAACGTATTTTTTGCCCCCAATACGGCTTGTTGTTCATCGATGTATTTTGATGATGTAAATAAATAGTTTTTAAAATTGCTCCACATTAGATTAGTATCTTTATTGTATGAATTGAAATAAGAAGTAACACAACTATCATTTTCTTTTAACTGCAATTTCTTTTCTAACATACTGGTTATAATTTGACCTCCAAGTGTAGAACCCTCTATAACATATAAAACCCCAATTGCATATGATGAATTACTAATAGGAAACAAATCTGGTTTTTGTGTAATTGTACATACATTATTTATAGCAGACAAATCATTATACAATCTTTTTGTATGGTACCTATTATTAATATCTGGTATTAATGTATCATCTATAATCTCATGTATTTTTACCTCAATAGGTTCATAAAACATGTAAAGTTTATTAAGAAGCAAAGCGTACTGCTGAAGTGTAGAAATTTTTTTTAACTCTTTTATTAGTCTCTTTTCTACATTTTGATGATAAGGCTTAGTCTCTTCCTTTAACTTTTCACTTAAACTCATGTGTTTTTATTTAGTAAATAACAATTTTTAAAAGTTTTACGAAACTACCATTTTACAATTAATTTTAAGAAAAAGACTTTATTTTATTTCTTTTTCTTATTGCAAGGCAAGTAATACAACTCTTCTTTACTCTATTTAATACAAGGTAAAATCTTATTGATATTTGTGAATTGTGTTTTTTTGTTTTAAAATTGCACAAAAATATCCCCCAATTATGAAAAAAACGATTTTTTTATTTATTCTAATTTTTTTAACAGCTTCAAATATATTCTCACAAGACAGAAGCGGAACTATTTTTTATTCTTCTGTTGAGAGAACCGAAGAACTATACAATATTATCATTGATATTTATGAAATACACGGTACAAAATATATAGAAGTTGAGTTATTTGATGCAAATGAAATTAAATTAGCTTCAAACATAGCTACATTAATACATAAGGATAATAAGTACTATTTAAAATATAATGAAGAAGAAAAGCAAGTTGTTGTTCAAGACATCAATTTAGCTTTAAAGAATCCTGACAATAATATTGAATACCCAATGGTTAAAGTAAAATTACTAGATCAAAATTATCAAGTTGTAGATTTTTCTCAGAAAGTATTTTATTAAAACACAAAAAGTTCCGAGCATTCATACTCGGAACTTCCTTTATATTAAATCAAATTAATTAATATAAATAATTTAATGCAGTAACATCATTAGGTCCAAACTCACCATCTTCAGAAGAAGAGAAACAAGCTAACATAACAGATGTTGAATCATAACCTGATGGTGTTCCAGGAATTGGATTTGCTCCTACTCCAGCATCACCTTCATTTACATTTTGACCGCAGCTTTGTCTAGAATACCAGTCTGTATGACGGAAACCAACTGAGTGACCAATTTCATGAGTAATAACATGCTCAATTACGTTTGTGTCATAGTTATTTAAACCATAAATTTGAACATACTTGTACGGCGCTCCTCCAGAAGGAAATCCTGCCGAACCTCCAGCTCCACTTTGAGACGGATTATGATACACAACCATATCTTTACTCTGATATCCGGTACCAAATGTTAAATTAAATGAAATAGACAAACCTAATGCATTGTAGTTATCTACGGCCCATTGTAAAGCAGTACGCTCTTTTGTTGATAACGCTTGACTACCACCTGTGTAACCAATAATATCAATTACTGTGTTTTGACTTACCAAATTATTAGTATGGTAATTCTTAGCAGATAAACCTTGTAAAGATTTTAATCCCATAATCTGTTCTTCAGACATATGGAGATCTCCTTCCATTTGATACATTGGAATTGTTTTTCCATCAGGTAATAAAAAATTCACTTTAGAAACATCACTTGTATTGATGTCATAATCCGCAAGTTTTGAAATAATCTCTGGAGATACTTCATTTTGAAATTGTTGTTCTTGCATATCTGCCTTTTCTGACTGACAAGCAAAGAAACCAGCACTAATTAATACTAATACTACTCGGGGAATTCTAAGTTTTTTCATTGTTTTTAAATTTTGAAGGGTTAATAATTAGAATTTTAACAAATATATTATCATTTTATTAATATTTTAACAAGTGTTTAAATATCAACAGATTAATGTTTTAAGTTTATTTCTAAACAAAAAAGATCTAAATTATATATTAGCAACTTATATCTAACAGATTTCATTTACTTAAACCATTAAATAAAATAACCAAACTAAAATCTAGCTTACAGATAAAATGAACAAAAATTAAAGTTGCAACTGTTAAGAAAAGTCTATAAAGTAAAGAACCTTGAACTTTCGTCCAAGGCTCTTCGTCTAACCAAACTTAGTATAAAAACTAACTACTACTATTTTAAAAACTACTACTCTCTATTTTCTTTTTAAAAGAAAGCTTCTTCTTTCAGAAATCTCCTAAAGAGATTTTTCAAGGGGCGCCTTACTAAAAGAAGCTCTTATTAACGGGGATTATAAATTTTTATCAGGGTTAATGGGAATTGATAAAAACATAATTCAAACAATGTAATATGAACTTTCTTTCTTTTAAACAACAGCCTTTTTACCTGACTGCTACACTATTATGACACAACTATTTTTAAAAGGTCACATTAATCATAAAAAAAAGTCAAAAAAATATTTTTTTTGACTTTTTAATATAGATACTTTCTTAAAACTACTCTATGTTCAGATAAGGATTTATCATAGTTTTCAACCAATACCTCTAGTATTTCTGGAGGTCGAATCCCTATATCTTTTTTGGATGGAAATTTTGAAACATAAAGATTAAATTGATCATCTTTTTTTTCAAAAATTAAAAAATGTTGAGAATTTAATTCTGAATACGCTATTAATTTTCCTGAAAACACATTAGACTTATCTTCAAAAAAATCGGAAAACTCATAATATTTTAAAACGTTTTCCATCAATTATACGATTTCTGCAGATAATCCTAATTCTAACAATTTAGAGCAACGAGGTTCTAAATCATCATACTCTCCTGTTTTAACTCCACATTTACCTTTGTAATGAACTAAAATAGTGCATTGCTCAGCTTGCTCTAAAGTATGCTCACACACACTTATTAAACTGTCAATTACAAAATCAAATGTGTTTACATCATCATTGTACAAAACAATTTCATGCTCTCTTTTTTCTTGAAAAAGAACATCTAATTCTTCTTGAATTTTTTCAATTGTACTCATCTTCATTTTATTTAATATATTTTACTGCTACCCAATTGTTTCTATCAATAACTTTATCCAGTTTTAAGCCATACTTACTTACCTCTGCATCAATAATTGGAATATCTTCATGGTAAAACCCACTTAAAAGCAATACTCCGTTATCATTTAAACAACTAGTATATACTTTCATGTCCATTAACAAAATATTTCGGTTAATGTTAGCTATAATAACATCATATTTTTTATTGATTAGAAGAGAAGAATCTCCCTCATATACTGAAATATGACGACAGTTATTTCGTTCGATATTTTCTACTGAATTTACATAACACCAATTATCAATATCAATAGCATCAATAGGTTGCGCTCCTTTCATCTCTGCAAAAATAGCCAAGATACCTGTGCCGCACCCCATATCTAAAGTCTTTTTTCCCTCTAAATCTATATCAATCAGATGTTGAAGCATCATGTGTGTTGTTTCATGATGACCGGTACCAAAACTCATTTTTGGCTCAATAACTATATCGTATTTTAAATTTGGATTTTTATGAAAAGGCGCTCTTACACTTACCAAATCATCAACCTGAATGGGACTGAAATTCTTTTCCCATTCTTCATTCCAGTTGGTTTGTTCAACTTCTTTGTGGTTATACTCAATTTTAAAATCAGAAGAGTTTAAAATAAAGATACTCTCTAAAACAGAAGGATTCCAGTCCGATTTTTGAATATAAGCTGTAACTCCTTCTTCATTTTCAACAAAACTTTCAAATCCTGCTTCTCCTAATTCTGCAATAAGAATTTCGGTTGCCGGTTCTTTAGGCTGAACCGTAAAATTATATTCAATATAAATATTATCCAATTATATAGCTTTTACTATTGCTGAAAAATCTTTTGCTTTTAATGACGCTCCTCCAATCAAACCACCATCTACATCTGGCTTTGAAAAAATTTCTTCGGCATTATTTGGTTTTACACTACCACCGTATAAAATTGAAATAGTATCTGCTAATTCCTGACTATATTCCGAAGCAAATAAACCTCTAATAAACGCATGCATTTCTTGAGCCTGATCTGCACTAGCTGTTTGACCGGTACCAATTGCCCAAACGGGTTCATAGGCTAGAATTATATTTTTAATATCTTCTGATTTTAAATGGAATAACGCATTTTTTAATTGAGATTCCACCACCTTAAAATGATTCTCACTATTTCTATCTTCTAACTGCTCTCCAAAGCAAAAAATTACTTCTAAATTATTTTCTAATGCTGTATTTACTTTTTCTGTTAAAAGTTTATCTGTTTCGTTAAAATAAGTTCTCCTTTCAGAATGACCTAAAATAACTGTTTTTACACCAACTGAAGTTAACATTTCTGCAGAAATCTCACCTGTATAAGCACCATTTTTAGCTTGATGCATATTTTGAGCTGCTACTTCAATTTTAGTTTTTTTAGTTTTTTTGGTGGCAGTTAGTAAGTTTACAAAAGTTGGTGCTATTATTACACGTGTATCTTTTTTTAACTTAACAGATTTTAATTCTTTTTTTAATTCTTTGATAAGTTTTTTTGTCTCATCAAGAGTATTGTTCATTTTCCAGTTACCTGCAACTATTTTTTGTCTCATAGTTAGTTGTTTTCTAATGCTTCTTTTAATCTAACATCAGTAGGATCAGAAATATTTGACACAACAATTTCTCCTTTTTTATTTACCACCATGTAGTTTGGAATTTTATCTATTTGCAAACTTTGCGCAAAACTTCCTTTTAATGCAGATGGTAAGTAATAATGCTCTCCTTTTATATCAAAACGTTCAATTCCTCTCTTCCACTGATCTACATTTCTATCTATTGACAAAAATACAAATACTGCGTCGATATTTTTCTCTTTAAGCTTGTTAATATGTGGTAAACCTAAAATACATTCTTTACACCATGAGGCACATACTTCTACAAATACTTTTTTTCCTTTATATCTTTCTAAAATTTTATCAAATTGAACTTCTTCTTCTTCAAGATTTAAAAATTTACCTTGTAACGCTCCAACTGGCATTTTTGTTCCTTTTTGTACAGTATTACATGATGTAAATGCGATTATGACTAAAAGTAATGATACTTGTAGTAATGCTATTTTATTGATTTTCATTTTTTGATTAGTTTGAGATTAGTTTAAAGCTTCGTCTAAGGCTGGATCTTGTGGGTTGGTAGCTCGCATCAATACTATTTGACCTTCTTCATTTACTACCATGTAACGTGGAATTTGATCTAAATTGATAAACTCTCCAAAAGCACCTTCCCATTCTGATTGTAAGAAATAATGATCTCCATTAAAATCAAATCGTTCTATTCCTCTTTTCCAACGAGGAATAGTTTTATCTAAAGACAAAAATACAAAAGCTGCATCTGGATGTTTTTCTTTTAATTTATTAACATAATGCAAACCTAAAATACAGTCTTTACACCAAGAAGCACACACCTCTAACATTACTTTTTTTCCTTTGTATTTATCTAATACTTGTTGTAATGTAATTGGTTGCTCATCAATACCTATAAATGTATCAGCAAGAGCTTCTGAAGAAAACGGGACAGACCTTTCAGTTTTGTTGTTACATCCAACGAACAATAAAACTGAAAAAATAAAAAGTAATTTTTTCATTTTAACGGGGATTAATTATTAATTGCTAATGTACATTATTTTTTTAAAGCTTCAAGTATTTGACTATCATTTGCTTCAACAGCTTTGTACATACTTATATGTCCTTTTTCATCAACTACCACATACCTAGGAATCCAATCTAAACCTAAAAAAGAACCAAAATCTCCTTCCCAACCAGATTTCATAAAATAATGTTCACCGTTTACGTTATATTTCTCAATTCCAGTTTTCCATTCGTCTAAATTCTTATCCAACGATAAAAACAGGAAAACTACGTCAGGGTTTTCATTTTGCAAGGTAACCACTTTTGGTAAGCCCTTAATACAATCTCCACACCAAGAAGCCCAAACATCAATCAACACTTTTTTTCCTTTGTATTGATTTATTACTTCTTGAAATGTTGTTGTCTTTTCATCTAAAGAAATAAAAATATCATTTAATGCTTTTTGTGAAAACTGTGTTGGATTCTCTGTTTTACAATTGAAAAAAACAACTACTAGTATTAATATAATTTTCTTCATCTTATTTTAATTTATCTGATACTTTTGAAGTTTTATACACCTTAATAGTTCCCTTTTTATCAATTTTTAAAAACCTCGGAATACTTTTCAGTTTTAAAAACTTACCTAAATCTCCATTTCCTTTTTTAGGAATGTAATAAAATTGACCTTTCGGTTTTATATACTCTAAACCTCTTTTCCAGTCGTGATACGTATGATCAACTGACAAGAAAATATATTCTTTTTCTGGATGTTCTTTTTGAAAAGCAACTACATCATCAAAACTAGCTTGACTAACCGGACAATAACTTGCAAAAACCTGAATAAATTTATTCTTGTTAGTATTTTTATTCAAAACCTCTCTTAATGTTATGGAATCCCTTTCTGGCGTGACTAATTTTTCATCTAACGCATTTTTGGAGAATGATTTTGGTTGAAACGCAGCACAGCCAACAAAAATCATCATTAAAAAAAATAAAATTATACTCTTCATTTTAATTTAATTTAACTCGTGGATCTAACCAACTATAAATAACATCAACCAGAATATTAATGATTATAAATAAAGTTGCAATTACTAAAACACTTCCCATAATTACTGGTAAATCTAATGTGTTTAATGCGTTAACTATTTCCTTACCTAAACCGTTCCAATTAAAAATATACTCCACAAAAACAGCACCGGCTAACATTGAAGCAAACCAACCAGAAATTGCTGTAACCACAGGATTTAATGAATTTTTAAGCGCATGTGTTTTAACAACTTGATACGTACTTAATCCTTTTGCTTTTGCAGTTCTTACATAATCTTGATTCAAAGTTTCTAACAACGAGTTTCGCATTAATTGAATTACTACAGCCAACGGACGAATACCTAAAACTAGTGCGGGTAAAATCAAATTTTTCCACTTAATATAACTTCCTTCTCCAAAATCATCTACTTCATACAAGCTCCCTGTCATTTCTAAATTTGTGAATTTATGTAACACAAAACCAAAAAACCAAGCAAATAATATTGCTGAAAAAAATGATGGAACGCTCATTCCTAAAGTGCTAATTATAGCTATAATTCTATCAAAGAAAGTATCTTTATAAAGTGCTGATAAAACCCCTAAAACTATTCCTATAGAAATTGCAATTACAATAGCTACAATAGCTAAAACTGCTGTGTTTGGCAATGTTTCTGAAATTACTTCAGAAACTTTTTTACCGTTTTTTTGAAAGGATTCTCTTAAGTAAGGGTATTTTAACACCACCTGACTCTCTCCTATTGAAAAAAGTTTACTATAACTATATTTTTCAGCAGATAAAAAAGTATAATCTTCTTCATTTTTACTATGTATAGAAATGGGCGATAGATCATTTACATAATAAAAATACTGAGTAGTTGTTGGCTTATCAAAGCCATACTTCTTTTTTATGTTTTGAAGCTGTTCTGAATCTTCTCTTTGCCCCATTAACATTCTAGCAGGATCTCCGGGTAAAATATTGAACAAAAAAAAGATAACTGTTACAACCCCTAGCAAGGTAAGAAGTCCGTAAAAAGATTTGTTAACTATATACTGAAACATTAAAAACAAAGATAACAGAAAGTTTAAAATAATTACCTTTGAATAACTTTTAACAACAACCATGACCACACAACAACTTATTTCAGAAATTAAAAGAAAAAAATCCTTTTTATGCATTGGCTTAGATGTTGATTTGGATAAAATTCCCAAACGTTTACTGCTGGAAGAAGACCCAATTTTTGAGTTTAACAAAGCTATTATTGATGCCACTCATCATACATGCGTTGCCTATAAACCTAATATTGCTTTTTATGAAGCTTACGGAATTAAAGGTTGGGTGGCTTTAAAAAAAACGATTGAGTATTTAAACGAAACTTATCCAGAAATTTTTACAATTGCAGATGCTAAACGCGGTGATATTGGCAACACCTCAACTATGTACGCTAAAGCTTTTTTTGAAGATTTAGGCTTTGACTCAGTCACCATTGCTCCATATATGGGTAAAGATTCTGTAGAGCCTTTCTTAGCTTTTGAAAACAAGCATACTATTTTACTTGCTTTAACTTCTAACGAAGGGGCTTTTGATTTTCAAACTAAAAAAGTTGAAGGCACAGAATTATACAAAGAAGTTTTAGAAACTTCAAAAACTTGGCAAAACTCAAGAAACCTAATGTATGTGGTTGGAGCCACAAAAGCCGAATATTTGTCGGACATTAGAAAAATTGTGCCTAATAGCTTCTTGTTAGTTCCTGGGGTGGGTGCTCAAGGTGGTAATTTAGAAGAGGTTTGTAAATATGGAATGACTGAAAATGTTGGATTGCTTGTTAATTCATCTCGCGGAATTATTTATGCTTCCAATGAAGATAATTTTGCTGAAGCTGCAGCAGAAAAAGCAGAAGAATTGCAAAAGCAAATGAAAATGATTCTTCAAAAATGATTAAAGATCAGCTCAATAGAAAAATTGAAATTGAACAACCTATAAAAAGAATTATTTCTTTAGTTCCTAGTCAAACTGAATTATTGATAGATTTAGGTTTAGAAGATAAAATTGTTGGCATTACTAAGTTTTGTGTTCATCCTTTTGATTTAAAGCAAAAAAAAGAAATAGTTGGCGGAACAAAAAACATCAAAATTGATAAAATCAAAGCTCTCAAGCCTGACATTATTCTATGTAACAAAGAAGAAAACACCAAAGAAATTGTAACAATGTGTGAAAAAATTGCACCTGTTCATGTTTCAGATATTTTCACAATTAAGGATACCCTAGATCTTATTGAGCAGTATGGCATATTATTTTCATGCAGAACCGAAGCTTCAAAAATCATTCAAAAAATTGAATTTAAGTTGAATGATTTTAGAGAATTTAAAAGAAATTTAAGTTCCAAAAAGGTTGCTTATTTTATATGGAGAAATCCATGGATGGTTGCTGGGAATAATACTTTTATCAATTACCTATTAGAATTAAACAAATTTGACAATATTTATAGCAATAAAGAACGTTATCCTGAAGTTGAAATAAAAAAAATAAGAATAGAAGGGGATCCTGATTTGGTTTTATTATCATCAGAGCCTTATCCGTTCAAAGAAGAGCACGCGTTTGAAATTGGTAGAATTACACATCATGCAAAAACCGTATTTGTAGACGGAGAAATGTTTTCATGGTATGGAACCCGACTGCTTAAAGCCTTTGATTATTTTAAACAATTACATCAAAGAATTATCTAAATATTTAACTCTATTTATCTTTTCAAGAATTTTCATAGCCTTATAAGAAGCCAGGTCACTTTGTACCTCGTCAATATATTTATACTCATTAGAACGTTCTATTAATTTATAGTAACGTTCCTCTAAGTGCTTTCTATATCGGGTTAGTTGACTTAATCGTGACATGTTATGAAGGTTTAACTGTCATTAAATATACTAAAATATTTAATTGAAATTCAACTAATTATAAAATTTATTATTAATCCTGTAAAGCAAAAACTTTTCTTAATAAAGCTGTATCTCTTAAACCAATTTTTGTACGTATACCTTCTTCTTCTACGGCAATCATAGTAAACACTCCTTTTAAGGCTTCTGTAGTTACATAATCTGTTAAATCAGGATTTACTCTTTTCACAAAAGGTATACTATTATATTTTGTAATTAAATTTGCCCAAATTTCATCAGCGCCTACTTTTCCAAAAGAATTTTTAATTACCGGATTAAATTGATTATACAAAGCAGTAGTTGTTTTACCTTCTAAATACGATGTTGCCGCTCTATTATCTCCAAGCAAAATGTTTTTTGCATCAGTAAACGTTATTTCTTTAACTGCATTGACAAAAATTGGAGTTGCTGTTTTTACAGCATCTTCAGCAGCTCTATTTAAAGCCTTTATTCCTTCATCTGCTAAAGAGCTTAATCCTATTTTACGTAAACCATTATCTACTGCTTTTAGTTCTTCTGGTAATAAAATTTTTACTAATTCATTTTTATAAAAACCATCTTTCGCAGTTAATTTGGTTACTTGATGTTGAATTCCATTATCTAACGCTTGTCGTAAACCTTGCCCTATTTGTTGCTGGGTTAAACCTCCTTGTGGTAATTGGTTTACTACTTGTTGCAACTCAGCACAACTTGATAAAACTAGCACAAACGCCAATGCAATTATTTTTTTCATAATTTATCTTTTAAATGTATCTGTTTTTTTATCATATCCGTACGGACAGTGTTTACAGCCACTTTTACAGCAATACCCTCTTTTTAAATGGTATTTTTCTGTAAAGACTTTAAACCCCTGCTCATTTATGTAATAATCATCATCCTCTAATTCAATTCTATTTCTATACATATTTACAAATATATATTTTTCAAGCAAAAAACGTCACTACAAACCTATAAGTTCATACTGACGTTTTATTAATTATTAAAATAATGAATAAAAACTATTTTTTCTCAGCTCCCGGAGGATATTTAGCCATTATTTCTTTAACAAACTCTTTAATACGTGCTTCTTTCTTTTCTACATTAAGGCTTTTAAGAGCTCCAGTACCAATACCTTGCCATACTAATTCTTTCTTTTTAGCATCAATTATATCTAAAAATAAAGTTCCTTCTGTGTACTGATTTACGTTAAGTCTGTTAGCTCCACCCCACATCCATGGGTTCCAGCCCCAACCGTAACCCCAACCCCAGCCAGGGTTGTTATCATTGATATTTATTCTTTCTCTTGACTTTGTAAATAAACTAACTAACACATCTGGTTCAGACGACTTAGTCATTCCTTTAGCTACTAATTCAGCTTCAACTGCTCTCATTATTCTCTTTTTATCCAAATCAGAGATTGGAGCTTTATCAATCCCAGTTTTATAAAACGCAAAGGTTTTATACGAGTCAAAATCTGCTTTTGTATCATAATCTGTAGCTACTCTTACTGAACTACATGAAGTAAGAACCAACAAAAGCAATGGTGCAAAAAGTCGAGCAATTTTCATATTTACAAGGTTTTAAACATTAGTTAAACAATGCATCATCCACTATATTTGGCAACGTAACTTTAAGTTGTTTATTTGCTTCCATGGCACGCTTAATAGCAAAAATAGCTTCGTCATTTCTTGCCCAAGAACGTCTTGCAATTCCGTTATTCACATCCCAGAAAAGCATTGATTTTAAGCGCTTTGATGCTTCTTTACTTCCATCAAGAAGCATGCCAAATCCGCCATTAATTACTTCTCCCCAACCTACACCTCCACCGTTGTGGATTGACACCCAAGTAGCCCCTCTAAAACTGTCTCCAATTACATTATGAATAGCCATATCTGAAGTAAAACGAGAACCGTCATAGATGTTAGAAGTTTCTCTGTAAGGTGAATCAGTTCCTGACACATCATGATGATCACGACCTAATACAACCGGACCAATCTTTCCTTTTTTTATAGCTTTATTAAAGGCTTTCGCAATTTTAATACGTCCTTCAGCATCAGCATATAGAATTCGCGCTTGAGAACCTACTACTAATTTGTTTTCTTGCGCTCCTTTGATCCATTGAATATTATCCGCCATTTGTTGCTGAATTTCTTCTGGTGAATTTTGCTTAATCTCTTCTAAAACTTCACATGCTATTTTGTCGGTTTTTTCTAAATCCTTCGGATTTCCAGAGGTACACACCCAACGGAACGGACCAAAACCATAATCAAAACACATTGGCCCCATAATATCCTGTACATAACTTGGATAAGCGAATGCTTCGCTTGCCAGTTTTGAATGACTTTGCGCACAAAAATTACCGTTCTCATCTTTATAAACCTCTGCTCCTGCTCTGCTTGCTTCTAATAAAAAGGCATTTCCGTAGTCAAAGAAATAAGTTCCTTTGGCAGTATGTTTATTAATTGCCGCTGCATGACGACGTAATGATTCCTGAACCTTTACTTTAAACAATTCCGGTTGTTCTGCCATCATTGCATTTGCCTCTTCAAATGAAATACCTACAGGATAATAACCTCCAGCCCAAGGATTATGCAACGAAGTTTGATCAGAACCTAAATCGATGTACACATTTGCTTCATCAAACTTTTCCCAAACCTCCACTACATTTCCATGATAGGCTATAGAAACTGTTTCTTGATTTTCTTTTGCTTGATTCACTCGAGAAACCAATGCATCTAAATCAGTAACTACCTCATCTACCCAACCTTGAGAATGACGGGTATGTACTGCTTTTTCATTCACTTCTGCACAAACTGTAATACAACCTGCAATGTTTCCTGCTTTAGGTTGCGCACCACTCATCCCTCCTAAACCAGCAGTTACAAATACATTTCCTTTTGGTGATTTGTTTATCTTTCTGAATCCGTTTAAAACCGTAATCGTTGTTCCGTGTACAATTCCTTGCGGACCAATATACATGTAACTTCCCGCAGTCATTTGTCCGTATTGTGTAACGCCTAAAGCATTGAATTTTTCCCAATCATCGGGTTGAGAATAATTCGGAATCATCATTCCGTTGGTAACCACAACTCTTGGTGCATTTTTATGCGATGGAAATAATCCCATTGGGTGACCAGAATACATCACTAACGTTTGCTCATCAGTCATTTCCGACAAATATTGCATGGTTAATAAATACTGTGCCCAGTTCTGAAAAACCGCTCCGTTACCTCCATAGGTAATCAACTCATGTGGATGTTGCGCCACAGCATAATCTAAATTATTCTGAATCATCAACATAATCGATTTTGCTTGTTGAGATTTACCCGGATACTCCTCAATTGGACGTGCATACATTTCGTAATTTGGTCTGAAACGATACATATAAATACGTCCGTATTTTTCTAATTCTTCGGAAAATTCAGGTAATAAAGTTGCATGGTGTTTTTTATCAAAATAACGAAGCGCATTTTTCAAGGCTAATTGCTTTTCTTCTTCTGATAAAATTTCTTTACGCTTTGGTGCGTGGTTTATGGCTAAATCGTATTCTTTTTTTGAAGGTAATTCACTTGGAATTCCTTGTAATATCTGTTCTTTAAAAGTCATGGTTGTTTGCTTGTGCCAACAAATATATTTATTTTGGTGCGATAATTGTTTTTCTTTGTCAGATGATTTTTATTTCAAAATATATTGTTCCGAGAGGATTTGTGGGAGTAACACTTTTCCCTTTTATCTTTTTGAAACAAAAAGATCTAAAAGAAGACACGTGTTTGATCACCCATGAAAAGATCCATTTAAAACAGCAACTAGAACTGTTAGTTGTATTTTTTTACCTGTTTTATCTACTAGAATGGTGTGTGAAATTGATCAAATATAAAAATAAACACATCGCTTACAGAAACATAAGTTTTGAACGCGAAGCCTACCAAAACGAGCACAATCCAACTTATTTAAAAACCAGAAAGCTTTGGGCTTTTTGGAGTTATTTATAATTCTTTAAAATTCGGTCAGTTTTTTAATAAATCCGTAAATTGCGGCTCTTTCAAACAACTCGAATTTACGAATGGAACAAATAACACCCTATAAACCTAAACATAAAGTAAGAATTGTAACCGCTGCATCTCTTTTTGACGGTCATGATGCTTCCATCAATATTATGCGTAGAATTATTCAATCTACCGGATGTGAAGTGATTCATTTAGGCCATGACAGAAGTGTGGAAGAAGTGGTGAATTGTGCAATTCAAGAAGATGCCAATGCTATTGCTATGACCTCATATCAAGGAGGTCACAACGAATATTTTAAGTATATGTACGACTTGTTACAAGAAAAAGGAGCAGGTCATATTAAAATTTTTGGCGGTGGCGGCGGAGTAATTCTTCCGGAAGAGATCAAAGAATTGATGGATTACGGAATTACGCGTATCTACTCTCCAGATGATGGTCGTGAAATGGGATTACAAGGTATGATCAATGATTTGGTTGAAAAGTCTGACTTTGCCATTGGTGATTCATTGAATGGAGAAATCAATCAATTAAAAGAAAAAAATGTAGGAAGTATTGCGCGTTTAATTTCTTCTGCTGAAAATTTCCCGGAAATTGCTAAAGAATCGATGGATATTATCCATGAGAAAAATAAAAATTCTACAACACCCGTTTTAGGAATTACCGGTACTGGTGGTGCAGGAAAATCGAGTTTAGTAGATGAATTAGTTCGTCGTTTTTTAATTGATTTCCCAGAAAAAACCATCGGATTAATTTCTGTAGACCCATCAAAAAGAAAAACAGGTGGTGCTTTATTAGGAGATAGAATCCGTATGAATTCCATTAACAATTCAAGAGTTTATATGCGCTCGTTGGCTACACGTCAATCAAATTTAGCCTTATCAAAATACGTGAATGAAGCGGTTGAAGTGTTGAAAGCAGCTAATTTTGATTTGATCATTTTAGAAACTTCAGGTATTGGTCAGTCTGATACCGAAATCATAGAACATTCAGACACCTCTTTATATGTAATGACTCCTGAATTTGGTGCTGCTACTCAGTTAGAAAAAATCGATATGTTGGATTTTGCTGACTTGGTTGCTATTAACAAATTTGATAAAAGAGGAGCTTTAGATGCATTGCGCGATGTAAAAAAACAATACATGCGTAATAATAATTTGTGGGATGTTCATACGGATGATATGCCTGTGTTTGGTACGATTGCTTCGCAATTTAACGATCCAGGAATGAACTCATTGTACAAAGCAATCATGGACAAATTGGTTGAAAAGACAGGAGCTGATTTACAATCGTCTTTTGAAATCACCAAAGAAATGTCTGAAAAGATCTTTGTAATTCCACCAGCAAGAACACGTTATTTATCAGAAATTTCAGAAAACAACAGAGCGTATGACAAGACTGTTGATGAGCAAGAAAAAGTAGCTCAAAAATTATATGGTATTTATCAAACGATTCTTTCTGTCGCTTCGACTACTCTCAGCGACCAAGAATTATTGACCAAATCAGGGTTAAATCAGGATGAGATTCTGTCTCTCGACTCCTCTCGAGATAACAAGGAGTTTTTAAAATTATTATTCGATCAGTTTGATAAGGTAAAACTAAATCTTGATCCGCATAACTGGGAGGTTATTTTAAACTGGCAAGAAAAAGTTGCCAAGTATAAAAACCCAATTTATTCATTCAAGGTTCGAGATAAAGAAATAAAAATTGAAACACATACTGAGTCGTTATCACATACGCAAATTCCGAAAGTAGCTTTACCAAAATACAAAGCTTGGGGAGATTTATTGCGTTGGAATTTACAAGAAAATGTTCCTGGTGAATTCCCTTATACTTCTGGTTTATATCCTTTCAAAAGAACTGGAGAAGACCCTACACGTATGTTTGCCGGTGAAGGTGGGCCAGAACGTACCAACCGTCGTTTTCACTACGTAAGTTTGGGCATGCCTGCAAAGCGTCTTTCGACAGCATTTGATAGTGTGACGCTTTATGGTAACGATCCAGGTCACAGACCAGACATCTACGGAAAAATTGGTAATGCCGGTGTTTCCATCTGTTGTTTAGACGATGCTAAAAAATTATATTCTGGTTTCGATTTAAGTCATGCAATGACATCGGTTTCTATGACCATTAATGGTCCAGCGCCTATGTTATTAGGATTCTTCATGAATGCTGCTATTGATCAAAATTGTGAGAAATACATTAAAGAACACGGTTTAGAAGACAAAGTTGAAGCGAAATTAAAAGAATTATACGACGATAAAGGTGTTGAACGCCCTCGTTACAACGGAGATTTACCAGAAGGAAACGACGGGTTAGGTTTATTACTTTTAGGTGTTACCGGAGATCAAATTTTACCTGCGAATGTATATGCAGAAATTAAAGCAAATACCTTAGCTCAGGTTCGTGGTACAGTTCAAGCAGATATTTTAAAAGAAGATCAGGCTCAAAACACGTGTATTTTCTCTACGGAATTTGCCTTACGTTTAATGGGTGATGTTCAAGAATATTTTATTGAAAAGAATGTGCGTAACTTCTATTCGGTGTCTATTTCTGGATATCATATTGCCGAAGCAGGTGCAAATCCAATTACGCAATTGGCATTGACATTAGCTAACGGATTTACCTATGTTGAGTACTACTTATCAAGAGGAATGGATATTAATAAGTTTGGTCCAAACTTATCCTTCTTCTTCTCAAACGGAATTGATCCTGAATATGCAGTAATTGGTCGTGTAGCTCGTAAAATTTGGTCAAAAGCTTTAAAACTTAAATACGGAGCTAACTCACGTGCGCAAATGTTGAAATATCATATCCAAACTTCTGGACGTTCGTTACACGCTCAGGAAATTGACTTCAACGATATCAGAACAACGCTACAAGCATTATATGCAATTTACGATAACTGTAACTCGTTACACACCAATGCATATGATGAAGCGATTACAACTCCTACTGAAGAATCGGTACGTAGAGCCATGGCAATTCAATTGATTATCAATAAAGAATTAGGGTTAGCAAAGAATGAAAATCCAATTCAAGGTTCATTTATTATTGAAGAGTTAACCGATTTAGTTGAAGAAGCGGTATTAGCTGAATTTGATCGAATTACAGAACGCGGAGGCGTTTTAGGAGCGATGGAAACGATGTATCAACGTTCAAAAATTCAAGAAGAAAGTTTATACTATGAAACCTTAAAACATACTGGTGAATTCCCAATTATTGGAGTAAACACCTTCTTAAGTTCAAAAGGTTCTCCAACGGTACAACCTGCGGAAGTGATTAGAGCTACAGAAGATGAGAAGCAATTCCAAATTAAGACCAAGGAAAGCCTAAATAAAGCCAACAAAGAGAAGGTTACTAAAGAATTAGCCAAAGTACAACAAGCAGCCATTCAAAATGAAAATATTTTTGAAAAGCTAATGGAAGCTACCAAAGTTTGTTCTTTAGGACAAATTACCTCTGCTTTATTTGAAGTTGGTGGTCAGTACAGACGAAACATGTAAAAGGCAATGCCTTTAGATGAATATTTAAAACCTCTCAGAAATTTCTGAGAGGTTTTTTGATAGAGTAAAATTATTTCTTATTTTTATGAAAAATATTGCTCATGGTATTATTGATTTTGCGCGCGTTTCAGCAGCAGTTTTGGAATGGAATTCCTTCTTTTCAAATTAACTTGTTTTTAAATAATTATTCCTACAATACAAGAAATATTTAAATTATTTATATAAGTTATAACAACATTTTATTTATAACATCTTAATATTTTATTCAAGAATGTAGCTAAAGTAGAATAACCATGAGCTCTATTTCTCCTATCAGATTTATAGAAATTAAGAATAAAAAAGATTTAGCTAGTTTTTTGAGTATTTCAATTCAAAAGCTTGACTACAATGCATATAGTATTGATAATAAATATCGCGAATTCACCATAGACAAAAAAAACGGCAATCCTAGAAAGATATTAGCACCAATACCTTCACTTAAAGCTATTCAAAAAAAAATAGCTAAAGAGTTACAGGAAAATTATACAGTAAAAAAACATGTTCACAGCTATGTTAAAGGTAAAGGAATTAGAACTAATGCTACCCCGCACAAAAAACAAAGATTTGTAATAAATTTAGATTTAAGTGATTTCTTTCAATCCATAAATTTTGGTCGTGTAAGAGGTATGTTTAAATCTCATCCTTTTAGTTTTAATGATGAAGTATCTAGTATTTTAGCTCAGTTATGTTGCCACAACAATGAATTACCTCAAGGCAGCCCGTCTTCACCTATAATTTCTAACTTGATAACCAGAAAACTAGACAATCAGCTAAAACTTTTTGCTAAAAAAAACAAAAGTTTTTATAGTCGTTATTCTGATGATATCACATTTTCAACTAACCTAAAAAAAGTACCTTCTAAAATTGGAATAGAAAAAGATGAAACTTTCTATTTAAGCGAGACTCTATTAGAAATAATAAATAGTAATGGATTCAAAGTAAACAAATCGAAAACAACTTTAAGAAAACACTTCCAAAATCAATATGTAACTGGATTAACTGTTAACAAAAGAGTAAATGTTAAAAAAGGCTTCTTAAAACAAGTCAGAGCTATGTTACACTCCTGGGAAATAAGAGGTTTAGAACTAGCCACAATTAATCACTTTAAAAAGAATCCTAAAAAAAAATTTAGCTCCCGGTTGTTTATAAATATTATTGAGGGAAAATTATTATTTATATCTGATATTAGAGGAAAAGAAGATTTATTATTTAAATCGCTGCTAAATAAATTCAATTCATTAAACCCTAACCATAATTTTAAAAATTATACTGAAAATTATTCAAAAGGAAAAGTAAAAGTATTAACGGAAGGTAATACTGATTGGATGCATTTAACTGCTGCCATCAATTCTCTTTCAGTAATAAATGATACCTATAGACACTTAAGCACAAAAATTGAATTTATTAAATATGAAGCTACCGTTGGGGATACTAAGTTGAAATCTTACCTAGATGGATATATTTCAACTTCTACAAAAAATACAAACCCAATAATAGCAATTTTTGATTCAGATAATATAAAAGCCCTTAAAAATATTGTTCCGAAAGAAGGAAAAAGATATAAAAATTTTAATAATAAAGTTTTTACTTTCTATCTTCCAAAACCTTCACATAGAAAAACTAACCAAAACTGTATTGAACATTTTTACAAAGATGAAGACTTAACTATAACAGATTCTTTTGGAAGGAGAATTTTTTTAAGTGATGAGTTTTCAAACGAGAGTGGTACATTAATTAAAGATCCAAAGATAACTTGCTACGAAAACACCAACAAATTAAAAAGTAAAGAAATAGTTATTACTGATAAAGTTAGATCTCAAAATGAGGATAGTCTGGCTCTTTCTAAAAAAGACTTCGCTAAATATATTTATAATAAAGAAGAAAGATATAAACGTGTTAATTTTAATAGTTTCAAATTAATATTCGACATAATTTATTCTATTATATCTGAAATTGAAAACGAAAATATACAAAGTTAGTTATTAAGCCACCCCTCACCTTTCAAATTAACTTACTTAAGTCAAAAACTAAACCTTTATATGTAAAAATTTTAAATAACGATTTTTATAGAACACCAATTCTATCTCATTCGAGTATTATCATAAAAATTTGCACCATATTTTTTTTAAAAGAACTCCCGAGCAATAACTCGTCAGGTTTTTGTTTATCCTTTCTTCTGTAAAATAGTCAATCCTATTCTAATCTGTTCATACGGAACTTTTTCACCTAAAAACTCAAAATACGGTTTTAATGCTGTTTCATTTTTCAACACTTTTTTTGCATTTCTAACCAAATTCAAAATATCTGCGGAGATAAATTCATCTAAACTCACATCTTTTCCTTCTAAATATAATTTTGACAAATGCGAAAAGATCGTTTGAGGTTTCAGTCCTCTTTTATCAGCAATTTCATCAATCGTAAAACCTTCTTTGTATAAATTAAAAGTTTCTAACGTGGTATCTTTTTTACCTTTCTTTTTCTCACTAAGAAAGGTTTTAATCTCTTCCATAAACTCTCCTCCATACACTTCTAATTTTCGTTGCCCTACTCCACTTATGGCTAAAAACTCCTCATCTGTTTGCGGACGCTCGTTTTCAATTTCTCTCAACGTTGCATCATTAAAAACTAAATAAGCAGCAATATCTTCCTCCTGGGCAATTCTATAACGTAATTTTCGCAAACGTTCAAATAAGGTATCTTTAACAATCTTCTTTTTTGTTTTTGACTTAACCTCAGTTTCTTTTTTAATTTTTTCAATTTCAACAGGAGTGGTTAAAAATACTTTTTCACCATTAAACAGTATTTTATTGGAGAATTCTGTAAGCTGTAAAGCATTGTGTAAATGAAAAGCTATTTGACAAAATCCTTGATTTATTAATTGAACAATATAATGTTGCCAATCTCTCCATGAAATATCTTTTCCTACTCCGTAAGTTTTTATTTGCTGATATCCTTTCTCTAAAATCGTTGCATTTTGTGCTCCTCTCAACACATCTATTACAGTTCCCATGGCTTCTTTACCTTCTAATCTATAGATAGCAGACAATGCTTTTTGTGCAATTACAGTACCATCAAAAAACTTTGGCGGATTTTTACATACATCGCAATTCCCACAATTTTCTTCGATTAGCTCTCCGAAATAGCTTAACAAAATTTTACGTCTACAAACAGTAGCTTCCGCAAACTGTTTCATTCTGTCTAACTTGGCTTCCTGAACGTCTTTATTTGTAGTATTTGCAATAAATTGACGCAACTGAATAACATCTGAATAACTATGAAAAAGCAATGCTTCTGCCTCTAGACCATCTCTACCAGAACGCCCAATTTCTTGATAATATCCCTCAATATTTTTGGGCATATTATAATGAATTACCCAACGTACGTTTGATTTATCTATTCCCATTCCGAAGGCAATAGTTGCGCAAATTACATCTACATCATCTTTAATAAAATCCTCTTGAGTTTTAGAACGTTCTTCAAAAGACAAACCAGCATGATACGATTTCGCATTAATATTGTTGTCTTTTAACTTTTCAGCAAGTTGCTCTGTTGTTTTTCTACTTAAACAATAAATAATTCCCGCCTCTTTCGGTTTCTTTTTAATAAAACGAATAATTTGCTTTATACGATCATTCGCAGGTCTTACTTCTAAAGCTATATTTTCACGATTAAAAGAACTTATATATTTTGTAGCATTAGCAATTGCTAATTGCTGTAATATATCTTCTTGTGTTGCCTTATCTGCTGTTGCTGTTAACGCTACAATGGGTGTTTCTGGTAATGATTTTTTTAAAAAAGCGAGTTGTTTATATGAGGGACGAAAATCATGCCCCCATGCAGAAATACAATGCGCTTCATCAACCGCAATACAACTAATATAATTTTGATTTAATATATGCTGAAGTAAAGACAAACTCTCTGGTGCTACGTAAAGTAATCTTACTGTTTTATCAGCTACTCCGTCGAACACTTTTTGATGCTCTTCGGGGGTTTGACTACTATTAAAATACGCTGCTGAAATTCCGTTGGCTTTTAAGCTATCTACCTGATCTTTCATTAATGCGATTAACGGAGAAATAACCAAAGTAATTCCTTCAAAAAAAAGTGCCGGTAATTGATAACAGATCGATTTACCTCCACCTGTTGGCATAATTACCAACGTATCTTTTTTGGCTAAAATATTTTCAATAATTTCTTGTTGTTGTAGCCTAAAACTATCATAACCGAAATTTGTTTTTAACTTAGAAAGTAAATCTTTTTCTTGAATCTGCATCATACGGCAAAAGTAGAAATAAAAAAAGCGTAGAATTTACATTCTACGCTTCAATTTTATAATTTCTAATTTTTATTTATTTAATCTCTTGCAACAATACCTCAACGGCTTTTTTTAGTTGAGCATCTTCTCCTCTATCTTTCCATCCTGGTTTGTTTTCAACTAAATAATCTGGAACTGCCGGAGCTTCATTTTCCATATTTTTACCCGATTTTTTTACATACCAAGCTCTAAAAGGCATACGAATATATCCGTTTTGTAAGCGTCTACCTCCTGTTGAAATTACCGCTCCAAAGGTAGGTTGACCAACCAATTTACCTAACTCCAAACTTTTAAAGGCATGTGAAAAGATCTCTGCATTTGAATAACTGTTTTCATTACACAATGCTACCACAGGTTTTGTATTTACCGATAAAATGGCACGTTCATTAAACGGATAATTACCTGTAAATTGTTTATTATTTTTTAACGATTTTGTGGCTCCTCTCGGAATGGTATACGCATGCTGATCTACATTCAACACTGCCATTAATCGGTCGGTAGTCCAACCACCTCCGTTGTAACGCACATCAATAACAATACCTTTTTTACCATATCCACTAGCTTTTAATTCGCGTTCAAATCGCTCAAAACTTGGCATATTCATTCCTTGAATGTGAATATATCCTAATTGTCCGTTAGAAAATTCATCAACCAATTTTTTACGAGAATTTACCCATTCATCATATTGTAAGTTTCTCAAACTTTTTTGTGTTCTTAACACTACTTCTTTACCCGATTGTAAGGTTAACAACACTTCATCACCTTCGGTATTTTTAAATAAACTGAAAAAGTTTGTGTCTTTTTTAATCGGAGTACCGTTTACTGAGGTAATTACATCACCAACATTTAATTTGCTTCTTGACTTATCTGCAGGTGAATTTGGCAACACATAATTGATTTTTGCTCCGTTGTTAGTATTGGTAACTTCTAATCCTATCAATCCTATTTTTTCATTGGTTGTTTTACCCGGATTATTAGATGGTCTGTAACCCATGTGACTCGCATTTAACTGACCCAACAACAAGTTGAACATATATGTAAAATCTTGATGCGTACTCGCATTCAATGCCCAAGGCTTATATTTTTCTATCAACTTTTTCCAGTTGTATCCATGGAATTCCGGATCATAAAAACCAGCCGACAAAGCTCTAATTCCTTCTTCAAAAATTTGCTCACGCTCTTTTTGAACATTCTTGGTATAGGTTGCCGAATGTGGTAATCCTGTAATTTTATCAGACTTTGTATTTAATTCTTTTAAACCACCTTTAGCTAGGAAATATATTTTTCCGTTTTGCAAAGAAACTCCTCTTGCTCCATCAGTTCCTTTAACTGCTTTTGGCTTTGAACCATCCCATTTAATTTTGAATAAACTTCTTTTTTTAGTTGATGGATCTGTAGCTGAATAATAGATAAAATCATTGTCTTTACTAAACGCTAAACTGTACTCATCATCTTGTAACGAAGTTACCTGTACTAATCGATCGTAAATTTTATCCTCATCAATCTTTACAACAACTTTTTTCTTCTTTGGCTTTTTATCTTTCTTATCCTTGTCTTCCTCTTTGTCTTTCTTTTCTTCTTTTTGGTAATAATCACCTTCTTCATGGTCGGCTTTTGACTTTTCCCAATCTTCTTTTTGCAACCAAAGCATCCAAACATCATAGTTAATTCCGCTTCTATTTGATAAAAATGCTAACTTTTTTCCATCTTCGCTCCAAACAGGACTCATATCACTTCTTGGATGCATACTGATGTTCATTTTTTTATTTTTATCTTCTACAGATTGAATGAAAATCTCGCTGTCAAAATTCAAATCTTCTTGAGAATAAGCAATCCATTTACTGTCCGGACTCCAAGAAACATCTTCAGCAGCTGCCCAAGAATCAGAAAAAACTTGCTCATTTTTTAATTTCCCTTCGTCAATATCAGCAATCATCAATTTCCCTCTTCCAACTTGATATGCTATTTTTTTATTATCCGGAGAAATGATAAATAAATCAACATCTTCTTTCTCATTAGTTAACTTAGTAATTTTAGTTTTTAAGGTTCTGTGTAAGCCAACCTTATTATCTGCAGAAGTTACGCTGTATAACTGAAATTTTCCGTCTCTGTCAGATAAGAACACAACTGTTTTATCATTGATCCAACCCGGATTTTTATCCCTAAAGAAATCTTTACTTACATTGTTTGAACGCTTTTTCTCTTTGTCATTTTCTTTTACAAAGATTTCTCCGTTCACTGCAAATGCAACATTCTTTCCGTTAGGTGAAATAGCAAATTCGCTAATTCCGTTACTTACCGTTTTTGTTTCTTCTAAATTGAAACGATTATCTGAAGCCAAATTAAAATCTAGTTTTTTTGTTGACCCATTTTCTAATTTGTAAGTATCTATTCCAGCAGTATAAATTATTGTTCCGTTATTGCTTACCGAAAACTCAAGAACACCATCCTCTCTTTGATTAGTTAATTTTTGAGCTGTTCCGGAAGCTGTTCCGTTGTCAGAAATTGCTTGCTTATAAATATTGTATCGACCACTTTTAGCACCAATGTAGTACAGATTGTTTTGAGCATCCCAAACTGGAGAATGGTCATTTTTATTGCTAGTTGTTATTTGATAATATTGTTTGGTTTGCGTGTTATAGATCCAAACATCACGTTGCGCAGACCCCGAATAATCTTCACGCGCAGTTCTACACGCTCCTTTTACATAAGCAATAAATTTACCATTTGGAGAAACCGATGCCATAGAACCATAAGCTGTAAGTAATCGCTCAGGTGTTCCGCCATTTTCATTTACCGAATAAATCTGTGCATCCCACTCTGGTCCTGCTAATACTCTTTTAGTTGAAAAAATAACATTTCCGTTTGCATCCCAACTTGTTGGTGTATTAGCCGTTGGATAATAGGTTAATTGCTTTGGTAAACCTCCATCTTCCGAAGTAATAAAAACATTTGTATTTTTTTTTCTATTAGATGAAAACGCTAAAGTTTTATTATCATTCTTCCAAACCGGATCACTTTCATAAGCCTCATGAATAGTTAATCTTTTGGTTTGTTGTGTATTGAAATTATACGTCCAAATATCTCCATCATAGCTAAACGCCATTTGAGAAGCATCCGGACTAATAGCTGGTTTACGAATAAGTGTGTTTTGAGAAACCGCAACACCAACAATACAAAGTGTTGCAACTGTAAGGAGCTTTTTTAAATGCATTTCGTTTGATTTTACTAACAAACGAAGTTAACTCTTTAAAGAAAGTTGCTAAATTTTTTAAGATTTTTTAACACTTACTCACTCAACATTCCATCAATCGATTTTCTAAAGCTTTCGCTATTCCAATCGGCTGAACCTGTTTTTTGAACTCTGATATTTCCTTTTTTATCGATGATAAAGGTTGTGGGAATTGAACTTACAGAAGGCAATCCTTTTGGATACCTTGCTGATGATTGATATGTTGGAAAATCATAGTTGTTTTTCTGAAAGAAGGCCTCAACTTCTTCCCAATTTTCATTGGTTACAAATACAAAAGCCACGTTGTCTTTGTAATCTTTATAAAGTTCCTGAATAAAAGGAAACTCTGCAATACAAGGTGGACACCAAGTAGCCCAAAAATTTAAGAAAACTACTTTATTTTCAAACTGTGAAAAGTTGACACTTTCGGTATTTAAACCATACAAAGGCCAATTATAATCGGTTATTTTTTGACTTTTCTCTACCGATGAAACTGATGGTGAAAAGGATACTTGACGAATAAACCAAACTCTTGTAGGTTTGTATAACATTAACGCTACAACTAAAACAAAAATCAGATTAGACCAAGTGAGGTGTTTTTTGAGGTTCATTTGATTTTATAAAGCATTTCTACAGATTAAAACTCCAACTAACAGTTAAATTTAAAGAATTAGTTTTTACCTCATTAAAATCATTGTATAAATTACTATTGATATCAATTAATCCATAATTATCTCTCAACTCAATAATCAAATCATTTTTATCATCTAGTGAAATTATTTTCCCTATTCCGAATGAAATACCAAAATCTGTTTTTTTGAATTTAGAAGATTCATCAGCATAAACATTTCCTTGTGTATGGCTTTTTGCATTCAGTAAATAGCTTAGAAAAGGACCTCCATTTAAAAAGAAAGTATTAGAGCTTCCAAATTTAAAATTTATCAACATTGGAACAGTTAAAAAATTTTGATTTGTCTTTACTTTTAAATTTGTATTTGGAAACCAAGGATCATCTTGATTACTAGCCACTGTAACATCATAGCTTGTCTTTTTAACTTCGTAGTTAATATCTGTAATTATTGAAATATTCTCATTTATAATATACTCAAATTTAGCTCCTACTAAATAAGCAAAATCTGAATCTGTTTTACGAAATATATTATCACTCTCTCTTAATGAAGAATAGTTTACTCCAGCATTTACTCCTAATTTTACTTTTTCTTGAGCAATTATAAAATTTGTAAAGATTAACCCTGTTAGAATTAATAGTATCTTTATTCTTTCCATAGTCTTTTTAAAATTTAAGACCACGAAAGTGCATAAAAATTACAAAAGAAACAAACTAACTTTTTACTGAGTTCACAAACTTTTCAATCTCTCCAACTCCACCATTCTCTAACACTTTAATAAAAGCTGACCCAATAATAGCTCCGTTAGCGTATTGACAAGCAGTGGCAAAAGTTTTATAGTCTGAAATACCAAAGCCAACAATCAATTTGCTTTGTAAGTTCATGTTTTTAATTCGCTCAAAATAGTCAATTTGCTGCTGAGAAATTTCTCCTTTTGCCCCTGTAATAGATGAAGAAGCCACCACATAAATAAAAGCTTTGGTTAAACTATCAATTTTACGAATGCGTTCTTCGGATGTATGTGGAGTTATCAAAAACACGTTGGTTATTCCGTAGTTATTGAATAATTGTTGATAGTGATTTTCATATTCAACCATAGGTAAATCAGGAATGATAACCGTATCAATTCCGCAATCTTTTACTTGCTGACAGAATTTATCTTCGCCATATTTTATAATCTGATTCACATAACCCATCAATACCAAAGGCGTTCTGTTTGCTTCCTTTATTGATTGCAATTGCTGAAAAACCACATCGAGATTCATTCCGTTTTGTAACGCTACCGAACTACTATGTTGAATGGTTGGTCCGTCTGCCAACGGGTCAGAATATGGTAAACCTACCTCAATAAAATCTACTCCGCTTTTGTTTAATTCTGAAATAATAGCGGTGGTGTCTTCCAATTTTGGAAAACCTGCTGTAAAAAATATAGATAATAGATTTTTATCTTTTTGCTGAAATAATTGTTGAATTGAGTTCATTTTAAATAGCTTTTAGCTTTTAGCCAATGGCTATAAGCCTAAATTTTTCATATACGTTTCCAAATCTTTATCACCTCTTCCTGATAAATTGATAACCACCGTTTGATTCTCTTTAAAATTAATTTTTGGTAACACCGCCAAGGCGTGTGCGCTTTCTAAAGCGGGAATTATTCCTTCTAAACGTGTTAATTCATAGGCAGCTTTTAATGCTTCTTCATCTGTAGCATTCATAAACTTTGCTCGTTTTTCATCAAATAAAAATGCATGCAAAGGCCCTACACCCGGATAATCCAATCCTGCAGAAATTGAATAAGGCTCCACAATTTGTCCGTATTCATCTTGCATTAAAATAGTTTTACTTCCGTGAATTACACCTACTTCTCCTAACTGAGAGGTGGCAGCACTTTCACCAGAACTCACACCTAAACCAGCAGCTTCTACAGCTATTAACTCCACATCTTCATCATCTAAATAATGATAAAAAGCCCCTGCTGCGTTACTTCCACCACCTACACAAGCTATAATTGTATCCGGATTTTCTTTACCAGTTTGCTCTTTTAATTGCCATTTCATTTCTTCAGAAATTACCGCTTGTAATCTCGCCACCATATCAGGATACGGATGTGGTCCCACCACAGAGCCAATTAAATAATAGGTATCTGGATTTTGAATCCAATATCGAATAGCTTCATTGGTAGCGTCTTTCAATGTTTTACTCCCACTAGTGGCAGCCACCACTTTTGCCCTCAACATTTTCATACGCGCTACATTGGGTGCTTGACGCTCAATATCTTTTTCACCCATAAAAACAACACACTCTAAATCCATTAAAGCACATACAGTTGCTGTTGCCACTCCATGTTGACCCGCACCGGTTTCTGCAATAATTTTAGTTTTCCCTAAATGTTTGGCAATGAGAATTTGACCTATAGTATTATTGACTTTATGTGCTCCTGTATGATTTAAATCTTCACGTTTTAAGTAGATATTTACACCGTATTTATTTGATAACCTTTTTGCAAAATACAACGGGCTAGGTCTGCCAACATAATCTTTTAAAAGGCTTTTATACTCTTTTTTAAAAGATTCAGATTTAATAATTTTAATGTAATTATCTTCTAACTCTTTAACATTTGGATACAACAATTCCGGAATAAAAGCTCCTCCGAATTGCCCATAATACCCGTTTTTATCTGGATTGTATTTCATTTTTATCGATTTCGTCATTGCGAGAGTAACGAAGCAATCTTTAATTTAGAGATTACTTCACTTCGTTCGTAATGACAGATTTTTTAAATTTTTGTATTTTTTCTACGGATTTTAATCCGGGTTCTATTTCAAACTTACTATTTACATCAACTGCATAACAACATTGAGATTCTTGCTTTTGCAGGAACGACATTAAATCTTCAACTTCATTCAAACCAATACCGCCACTTAAAAAATAGGGTTTTGTGTACGGATAATCCTTCAATACTTCCCAATTAAAAGTAACGCCATTTCCCCCTCTGTTTTCTCCTTTGGTATCGAACAAAAAATAGTCTACAACATCGATATAATCTTCTAAAACAGAAAAATCAAATTCATCTTTTATTCCGAAGACTTTAATGATTTCAACTTTTGGTAAATGTGTTTTCAATTGTTTTATATAATCCACACTTTCATCACCATGAAACTGAATAACATCCAACTTATATTCTTCAACCAATGACACCAAAATCTCTAGATATTCATTGACAAAAACCCCTACTTTTTTGGTTGATTTTGGTAACTCAGGAATAATTCCCTCAAAATTTCTTGGAGATTTATCATAAAAAATAAACCCTACATAGTCAGGTTGTAGTGCTGCTATTTTGAGAATATTTTCCGGGTATTTCATTCCACAAACTTTAATTTTCATGTTTAAACGTTTAATTGTTAAACTGTTTAATTGTATTCTATATGCTCACAATTAAACAATTCAACGTTTACACAATTACACTTTTATCGAATTTGATTAATAAATTCCTGACATGCCAATCCAGGATCTTCCGCTTTCATAAAATTTTCACCAATTAAAAACCCTTTAAAATCATATTCTTTTAAACCTGATACAATTCTTGGGTCACTAATTCCGCTTTCTGATACTTTGATAGAGCTAGATGGAATTTGACTTGCCAGTTCAATAGAATTCTCCAAATCAACTTTAAAGGTTTTTAAATCACGATTATTAATTCCAATGATTTTATTATCTAAATCAGAAAGCTTATCTAAATCTTCCTGATTATGAACCTCATACAACACTTCTAATCCTAAATCGGTTGCTAATTGACCGTAATTTTTTAATTGCTCTCCCGTTAAACACGCTGCAATTAGCAAAACTACATCTGCACCAATTGCCTTAGCCTCTACGATTTGAAATGCATCTACCACAAAATCTTTTCTTAAAATTGGCTTTGTAGTATTGATAGTTCTCGCTTCCATCAAATCTGCCATCGTTCCCCCAAAAAACGACGTATCAGTTAAAATAGATTGTGCCGCCACATCCGCATCTAAATATCCGTGGGTAACTTCAGTAACCGAAACCTTATCATTTATAATTCCTTTGGATGGAGATTGACGCTTGAACTCTGCTATAATTCCTGTTGAAAATTTTTCGGTTAACGAAGCTTTCAATGAAATTGGAGTCCGTTTAAAATTTGGACTTTCTACCAGTTTTTTTACCGGAACTTCGGCTTTTATTTTTGCTATTTCTTGCTTTTTAAAAGCGATGATTTTATCTAAAATTGTCATTAATTTAATTATGAATTTTAAATTATGAATTACGAGTTTTACTTGTGTTAATTCATAACTTGTAATTATTAATTTATATTTTTATTTATGAATTACGAATTGTTTTCTGAATACTTCCTATGATTTTTAATAATTCATTTACATCTTCAAGTAGAGAGTTCACTTCATCATTCATCAAATAATCAGTATCTCTGAGCAACCTAATCCAATAATGTGTTTCTCTGGCTTCTTTATAAGCTATTGTTAATTTAGCATAAAAATCTTTTCTACTTTGACCACCAATCGCCTCTTCAATATTTGCTCCTATTGACGTTCCTGATCTTAACAATTGTTTACTCAAAACAAATTCTTTCTTTTCTTCAGATAAATATTTGTACACTTTTACTATTCTAACAGCAAAATCATAACTTTTTATCTGAATAATATTATCCTTTTTCATAACTGGCAATTTATAATTCGTAATTACTAATTCGTAATTAACTTATTAAGGCATTCTTTTGCTTTTCCACTAAATAAGGATTCATTAGCTTCCGAAAAAGCAGCTGAAAAACTTTTCTTTTCATCAACAATTTTTAAAGCAAAAGCGGCATTGGTTAACACCACATTGTTTTGTGCATCAGTACCTTTTCCATCTAATATTTGCTTAAAAATTTTTGCAGCATCTACTACGGAATCTCCGCCAAAAATTTCAGACTGGGCAACTCTTTTCAATCCTAAATCTTCGGGAGTTATTAACTGCTCTCCTTCTTTACTAAACAATTTAAATCCGCCAGTGAGTGAGATTTCATCATAACCATCCAAAGCGTGCACAATTCCGTATTTGTTGTTTTCTTCTTGCAGAATATAGTTGTACAATCGAGCAACTTCTAAATTAAATGTTCCTAACAACTGATTTTTTGCGCTACTCGGGTTTACCAATGGTCCCAACATATTAAAAAAGGTTTTAAGTTGTAACGCTTTTCTTGTTGCACCCACTGCTTTCATTGCAGGGTGAAATTTTGGCGCGTGTAAAAAACAAATATTAGCCTTCTCTAATTGACGTTTCAAGGTAGCTTCATCATTCGTAAATTCATACCCAAAACTCTCTAACATATCTGATGAACCCGAGTTTGAGGACACCGAATAATTACCGTGTTTTGCCACTTTTTGTCCGGTTCCCGCTACCACAAACGATGTTAATGTAGAAATATTGAAAGTGTTTTTTCCATCTCCACCGGTACCCACAATATCAATCGTATTGAAATCAGATAAATCGACTTTAATTGCCAACGTTAACAATGCTTCTCTAAAACCCGACAATTCATCAACCGTAATCGGACGCATCATAAACACGGTTAAAAACGATGCTAAATGCGCCTCGTTGTATTTTTCTTCTGCAATCTCCATCAAAATTTGTTTTGATTCTGATTTTGATAAACGTTCGTGTTGGTATAATTTGTTGAGTAATTGTTTCATATTACTAGCTTTTAGCTTATAGCTTCTTGCTTTTAGTTACATTATCAATAAAATTTCGTACTAAATCTTCTCCTACTTCTGTTAAGATTGATTCTGGATGAAATTGAACTGCACTGATGTTGTATTTTCTGTGACGCAACGCCATAATTCCACCATCTTCATCCACACAAGTTACTTCCAACATTGCAGGAAAATTTTCTTTGGAAGCGATCCAAGAATGATAACGAGCTGCTTCGAACTCTTCAGGGATATCTTGAAAAATAACAGCATCTTTTTGAGTTACTCTCATTTTAGTTGCCACTCCATGAAAAACTTCATTCATATTGATAATTTTCCCTCCAAAAACCTCAGTAATCGCTTGTAAACCTAGACACACTCCAAACATCGGAATTTTACCCGTATAGGTTTTTATCGTTTCTTTTAAAATTCCTGCTTCCTCTGGAATTCCAGGTCCTGGAGATAAAATAATCAGGTCATACTCACCCACTTCTTCCACCGAAATTTCATCATTACGATACACATCTGGTAATTTATCGGTGATATTTTCAACCATATGTACCAAATTATAGGTAAACGAATCGTAATTATCTAATATTAAAATGTTCATAATAAGCCCACCCCGTCCCTCCCAAAGGGAGGGAGTTTTACTAAGGTCATTTTTAATTATACTTTTATTTATCTTTTTAGTTGCCACCTACTCTCCTCCCCTCTGGGGAGGTTGGGAGGGGCTTTATATTTTTTCCGCCAACAACAATGCCTTTTTTAGCGCTGCTAACTTGTTATTTACTTCTTGCAACTCATTTTCTTCATTGGAATGAATCACAATTCCTGCTCCCGCTTGTGAATACAACACGTTGTTTTTACTCACAAACGATCGAATGGCAATTGCCAAATTCACATCTCCATTCAATCCGATAATTCCAACAGCACCACCGTAAAATCCGCGAGATTGATTTTCGTATTTATCAATCAATTCCATCGCTTTGTATTTTGGTGCTCCACTTAAGGTTCCTGCCGGAAAAGTATCCCCGACAACTTTAATAGGCTGTCCTTTTATTTGTCCTTGAACAGTTGACACCAAATGAATTACATGGCTAAAATACTGTACTTCCTTGAAAACCTCAACTGTAACATTATTGGCATGTTTACTTAAATCATTACGAGCTAAATCGACCAACATTACGTGTTCTGCTGTTTCTTTTTGATCTTCAGAAAGTTTTTTGCCTAATTTGATATCTTCTGCCATATCACCCGTTCTTCGGAAAGTTCCTGCAATCGGATTGATAATTGCTTTTCCTTGGTTGATTTTAATTTGTGCTTCTGGTGAAGAACCCATCAATTTAAAACTTCCGTAGTCAAAATAAAACAAATAAGGTGATGGATTTATAGAACGTAACGCTCTGTACACATTAAACTCATCTCCTTTAAATTTTTGCTGAAATTGACGTGATAATACCAATTGAAATACATCGCCTCGTTTACAATGCTCTTTTGCTTTACGCACATATTCTTTAAAATCTTCATTGGTGCAATTGGAAGTTTCCTCACCAACAATTTCAAACTTTTGGGTATTGAATGCTTGTGCATTGATAATGGTTTCAATTTCTTGTAAGCGTGATTCATCTACAGCTTCAATATTTTCGATTAACGTCATTTCATCATTAAAATGATTGATGGCAATAATGAATTTATAAAAACTGTATTGCATCATCGGAATTGCAGAAGGAGCATCTGAATTCGTAAACTTTATCGTTTCAAAATACTGTACCGAATCAAACGTAGTATAACCATACAAACCGTTGTATGATTTCATCGATTCTTCACAATCTAAATCGATCAAATCTGTAAACTCAGTAAACAATTCATAAAAATTTTTATCGATGGTTTGTTTACTAATTTCTTTCCCTTTTATTGATACTGAAAACTCATTTTTATCTGCTTTCATGGATACTATTGGTTCAATACAGATAAACGAATAACTATCTTCTTTACTGTGATAATCTGAACTTTCTAACAATAACGTTCCGTGGTATCTATCACGCAACCGTAAATACAAACCTACTGGAGTAACAGTATCTGATAATCGGATTTTATGTATGGTTTTAAATTGCATTTCAAAAGTTTTTAAAATAAAAAAAGGCTTATCATGAGATAAGCCTTTTCGTTGTATTATAGATATAACAAGATGGTCTCACTAACGTACGTTATGAGTTTTCCACCACCAGTTATTTAATAATTGTTTCATCATTATGGAACAAATATATAAAAGTGATTTTATTTTGAGCTATTTTTTTTCATTTTTAACCAAAAACTAATAATCTTCAGTCTTTTTACAGCAAACGCTACCAATTACATTACATTTTGAAATAAATTAAATATTTTTAATTACAATTTATAATCAATAATTTAATTTTCATTTTCAAAAACAAACATCATTCGGTTATTTGCATCATAATTACAACGAAAACTAAAAATTTAAACTAAAATATTATGTGCGGAATTGTATGTGCGTTTGATTTAAAAGAGAAAGCAGAAGACTTAAGACCTCAACTATTAGAAATGTCTAAAAAAGTACGTCATCGCGGACCAGATTGGAGCGGAATTTACAGTGATGACAAAGCTATTTTAGCGCATGAGCGTTTAGCTATTGTTGATCCAAGTTCAGGACAACAACCTTTATTTAGTAAAGACAGAAGATTTGTATTAGCTGCAAACGGAGAAATATACAATCATCAAGAATTACGGAAGCAGTTTGAAGGCAAATATGAATTTCAAACAAAATCTGACTGCGAGGTAATTATCGCATTATATAAAGAAAAAGGAGTTGAATTTTTAGATGAATTAAACGGAATTTTTGGTTTTGCCATTTACGATGCGCACACAGATGAATATTTAATTGCTCGTGACCATATGGGAATTATCCCTTTATATATGGGATGGGACAAAAAAGGAACTTTTTATGTGGCTTCAGAATTAAAAGCATTAGAAGGTTTCTGTAATAAAATTGAAGTTTTTCCTCCGGGATATTATTATACACGTGAAGACGGATTACAAAAGTGGTACACTCGTGATTGGATGGAGTTTGATGCTGTTGAAGACAACCAAACAAGTATTGATGAATTACGCGATGCCTTAGAAGCTGCGGTTCACCGTCAATTAATGAGTGATGTTCCTTACGGAGTGTTATTATCGGGCGGATTAGATTCTTCCATCACTTCAGCAATCGCTAAAAAATATGCAGCAAAACGTGTAGAATCTGGAGATACCGATGATGCTTGGTATCCGCAGTTACACTCGTTCTCTATCGGGTTAGAAGGTTCTCCTGATTTAGCAGCTGCTAAAAAAGTTTCTGATCATATCGGCACCATTCACCATGAAATCACCTTTACCATTCAAGAAGGATTAGATGCTATTCGTGATGTTATTTACAACTTAGAAACCTATGATATTACTACCGTTCGTGCTTCTACGCCTATGTATTTAATGGCACGTGTTATTAAATCTATGGGAATAAAAATGGTATTATCTGGTGAAGGAGCAGATGAAATTTTTGGAGGCTATTTATACTTCCATAAAGCACCAAATGCTGAGGAATTCCACAAAGAAACGGTTCGTAAATTAGATAAATTATATCAATACGATTGTTTACGTGCCAACAAGAGTTTAATGGCTTGGGGAATTGAAGGTCGTGTTCCGTTCCTAGATAAAGAATTTATGGATGTAGCAATGCGTATTAACCCAGAAGATAAAATGATCAATGGGGAACGCATGGAAAAATGGGTATTACGTAAAGCGTTTGAAAGCTATTTACCAAAAGAAGTAGCTTGGAGACAAAAAGAACAATTCTCTGATGGTGTTGGTTACAACTGGATTGACACCTTAAAAGAATTGGTTGATAAAGAAGTTACGGATGAAATGATGAAGAGCGCACATCACCGTTTTCCTATTCAAACTCCAAGAACCAAAGAAGAATATTACTACCGCTCAATTTTTGAAGAGCATTTTCCAAGTGAAACGGCAGCATTAACGGTTCCTTCGGTTCCATCAATTGCATGTAGTACACCAACTGCACTAGCATGGGATGAAAGCTTTCAAAACCAAAATGAACCAAGTGGTAGAGCTATAAAAACAGTTCACGAAGATGCTTATTAAGCCTGTTCGTAATTTTTAAATTTTTAGTTGTGTAAAAAATCCCGAGCCAATGGCTCGGGATGTTTTATTTATCCTTCTTCAGAAAATAATCCGTCAACTGACCAATAACGTTCTCCTGTATCGTAATTAAACGTCAATACTTTGGCTCCTTTCGGAATTTCATTTTTAAACTTATCAATAGCTGCTAAGGAAGCTCCGGTAGAGATTCCAGTTAAAATTCCTTCTTTCTTAGCCAATTCTTTTGCAAATTTAAAAGCATCTTCCTTTTCAACCGTAATCGCTCCGTCTACTACTTTTTCATCGTACGTATCCGGAATAAAACCTGCTCCGATTCCCTGTAATGGATGCCCTCCTGGTTCACCTCCACTTAACACAGGTGATAATGCAGGTTCTACTGCGTAGGTTTTTAAGTTGGGAAAATGTTGTTTTAAAATTTCTGAAACTCCAGAAATATGTCCACCAGTACCAACACCAGTAATTAAATAATCAATTCCGTCAGGAAACGCTTTTAAAACCTCTTGTGCGGTGGTTTTTTTGTGAATTTCAGGATTTGCCATATTCTTAAACTGCTGAGGCATCCACGCATCTTCATTATTTTTAACCAATTCTTGTGCTTTTTCAATCGCTCCTTTCATCCCTAATTCTTTGGGAGTTAAATAGAATTCTGCTCCGTAAGCTGCCATAATTTTTCTACGTTCAATACTCATAGATTCTGGCATTACTAACAGAATTTTATATCCTTTTACCGCTGCCACCATTGCTAAACCTACTCCTGTATTACCTGAAGTTGGCTCAATAATTACCGTGTTCTTGGTCAGCAATCCTTTTTCTTCTGCATCTTCGATCATTGACAATGCTATACGATCTTTAATGCTACCTCCTGGGTTTGCTCTTTCTAACTTCATCCAAACTTCAAAATCGTTTGAAAATAAGTTATTAATCTTAACTTCGGGTGTATTTCCGATTGTGCTTAAAATGGTATTATGTTTCATAACTAAATGACAAAATTTATAGGTTCTTTCTTAATCTTTTCTCCTTTTACAATAATTTGACTTTTATGAAATATTCTAGAATGTGGTTCAATACTATGTGTTAACCACACATTTCCTCCAATTACACTATTTTCCCCAATCACAGTACTACCTCCTAAAATGGTTGCTCCTGAATAGATTACTACATTGTCTTTGATAGTGGGATGCCTTTTGGTATCTTTAATTTCTCGTGAAACTGAAATAGCCCCTAACGTTACTCCTTGAAAAATCTTTACTTGGTTTCCAATTATCGTAGTTTCGCCAATTACTACACCTGTACCGTGATCTATCATAAACTGCTTTCCTATAGATGCTCCCGGATGAATATCAATTCCGGTTTTACTATGTGCATATTCAGATAAAATTCTAGGTAAAATGGGTATATTTAATTGATATAATAAATGTGAAAAACGATAAACAGCAGTAGCAAAAAAACCAGGATAAGCAATTTGAATTTCTCTGATAGATTTTGCCGCAGGGTCATTTTGCAATATAAATTCAGCATCTTCAATCAAAATAGCATAAATGGATGGAATAGCATCAAAAAGCTTTTCTTTAATACTTATCAATTCCTCTTTGTCCGTTAAAACATCAAGTAAAACATCAGTAAAACTACTTTCTAATTCATTAAAGTAAGCATTAAAATCTTTTTCAGTTGTGATTTGTTTTTTACCTACTTGAAATAATACATCATATAAATTTTGAATGAATTCTTCTGCATTTTCCTTTCCCACATAGCATTTACATTCACTAATAGATGCTAAAAATTGTGCTTTAAAATTATTTTCTTTCATATTTATCAAAAACAAAAAACCACTTCTATTCAAAACAGAAGTGGTCATTAATATTTTAAAAAATAAAATATACTACATAGCCAACATCTGCTTCTTTTTCAAGAAACAACACTGACAACATACTTTATTTAACTTAATTGCTAACATGTAATGCAAATATAAAGGTATTTTTTGGAAGAAAAAACTTAAAAAAAATCCATTTTTACCTGCAAACAGAAATCAAAAATTAAATTCTAAGCCATTTTCTGTAATTTCTGATTTCTAGTTTAGAGATTTAAATAACATTTTTAATTTTAAGGTGATTTTTAATTGATTTAAGACACTTTTTAATTTTTAACATTTGTTGATAATCTTAAACACAAATCGCTTAAAAACTTCATTTTAAAGTTTTAAAAGTGTAAATTTGTATAACTAGTAATCGCTCTTTTCCAGCGATTATTTTTTGGCTTCAATTACGCTCAGCCAACAAATAAGAGCGTTTTATTCCATCATAAGAAAACAAATTAATTCACTTATAAAATGAGCGAAGAAAAAAAACATAATTATTCAGCCGATAGTATTCAGGCGTTAGAAGGAATGGAGCACGTACGTATGCGTCCGTCCATGTATATTGGTGATGTTGGTGTGCGTGGTTTACATCATTTAGTGTATGAAGTTGTAGATAACTCTATTGATGAAGCTTTAGCAGGTCATTGTGATACTATTTCGGTAGACATTAATGAGGACAATTCTATCACGGTTAGAGATAACGGTCGTGGTATTCCGGTAGGATTACATAAAAAAGAAGGAGTTTCGGCTCTTGAAGTAGTAATGACCAAAATTGGTGCCGGAGGTAAATTTGACAAAGATTCTTATAAAGTATCCGGTGGTTTACACGGAGTTGGGGTAAGTTGTGTTAACGCACTTTCTGACCATTTAAAAGCTACAGTATACCGTGAAGGTAAAATTTGGCAACAAGAATACGAGCGAGGTAAAACCTTATATCCGGTAAAAACTATTGGAGAATCTGATAAAACAGGAACCGAAGTAACTTTCATTCCAGATAAATCTATCTTCCAACAAACTACGGAATACAATTACGATACGTTAGCAACGCGTATGCGTGAGTTAGCGTATTTAAATAAAGGAATTACCATCACTCTAACCGATAAACGTCGTACAGATGATGAAGGTAATTTCATTTTTGAAACTTTTCACAGTACAGAAGGGTTATCAGAGTTTGTAAAGTATTTAGACAGTACCAGAACTCAAATTATTGAGCATGTAATTTCTATGGAAGGTGAGAAAAACGGAATTCCGGTAGAAGTTGCAATGGTATATAACGATTCATATGCTGAAAATTTACATTCGTATGTAAACAACATTAACACGCACGAAGGAGGTACTCACTTATCTGGTTTCCGTCGTGGATTAACGGCTACGTTGAAAAAGTATGCTGATGATTCAGGATTACTAAAAAATGTAAAGTTTGAAATCTCAGGTGATGATTTCCGTGAAGGATTAACAGCTATCGTATCAGTTAAAGTTGCGGAACCTCAGTTTGAAGGACAAACCAAAACCAAATTAGGTAACCGTGAAGTAACTGCAGCAGTATCGCAAGCGGTATCTGAAATGTTAACGGATTACTTGGAAGAGAATCCAAACGATGCTAAAACCATTGTTCAAAAAGTAATTTTAGCAGCACAAGCTCGTCATGCAGCTCGTAAAGCTCGTGAAATGGTACAGCGTAAAACAGTAATGAGTATTGGTGGTTTACCCGGTAAATTATCTGACTGTTCTGAAACTGACCCAGAAGCATGTGAAATCTTCTTGGTTGAGGGAGACTCGGCAGGTGGTACTGCAAAACAAGGTCGTGATCGTAATTTCCAAGCTATTCTTCCTTTAAGAGGTAAAATCTTAAACGTTGAAAAAGCAATGCAACACAAAGTTTTTGAAAACGAAGAAATCAAAAACATGTTTACAGCATTAGGGGTTTCGATTGGTACCGAAGAAGATCCTCGTGAGTTAAACTTAACAAAATTACGTTATCATAAAGTAGTGATCATGTGTGATGCCGATGTTGATGGTTCGCATATCGCTACCTTAATTTTAACTTTCTTCTTCCGTTACATGCGTGAAATGGTTGAGCAAGGGTATGTATACATTGCTACACCACCTTTATACTTAGTTAAAAAAGGACAAAAGCGTGAGTACGCTTGGGATGATAACCAACGTGACTTAATTGCTCAAAAAATGGGTGGCGGGGTTACTATTCAGCGTTATAAAGGTCTTGGAGAGATGAATGCTGAACAATTATGGGACACTACCATGAATCCTGAGTTCAGAACATTACGTCAAGTAACTATTGATAATTTAACTGAAGCAGATAGAGTATTCTCAATGTTGATGGGAGATGAAGTTCCACCTCGTAGAGAGTTTATTGAAAAGAATGCAAAATATGCAAATATTGATGCGTAATGCTATATGCATTATAAAAACAAAAAACCTTAAGACAAATTCCTTAAGGTTTTTTTTGTTTTCATGAACAAGTTCTCAGATATAATAATTTTTATATTTTTAGCCATTAATAAACAATCCTCAAATTATGAAAAAAAATATTTTTCTTTTTTTACTATTGATAGTTACTGCTATTAATACAAATGCTCAAAACGGACCAGAAGGCATTTTATTTGCTAGCTCCCAAGATGCAAATAGATTAACCAAAGCCTATATGAATCCTGCGATGAAGGGATTAATTTATGGAATGAATAATGGATGGTATCACACAGCTAAAGTGCATAAAAAATTTGGATTTGATATTTCTATAAATTTAAACGGATCATTCATTCCATCAAAAGATGAAATGTTTTCATTATCAAATTTGACATCTGTCAACCAATTAAATGGCGGTAATATCACTTCTGCAACGGTAGCAGGTTCAGAAAATGATGGCGTTTTAGCTACTGTAGAGTTTCAAGAGAATGGAATTACTTATCAAGGAACTTTTGACATGCCTGGAGGTATTAAAGAAGACCTGCCTTTAAATGCTGTTCCCACTCCTGCTATACAAGCAAGTTTAGGACTACCTTTTAAATCAGATATTATTTTAAGATTTGTTCCAAAATCAGGAAGTGATGATGTAAAAGGAAGTTTATTTGGTGTTGGATTTAAAAAAGAGATTACTGACTGGTTTGGTCCACTAGACAAAACTCCTTTACACGTATCTTTATTAGCTACCTATACCACTATGGGAATTGATTATAATATTGTTGATGACAACCCAGGCGATAATATTGATATTCAAAATGGTAAAGTAGATTTTAATTTAAATGCATATACAGTTCAAGCAATTGCCTCACTTAACTTTCCTATTATAAATGTTTACGGAGGTGTCGGTTATACAGGAGGTACTTCTTCTTTAGACATGCTAGGGACTTACACTATTGACTATAATTTATCCCCTACACCAAGACAATTAATTGATCCTTTAAACTTAGATTTTGACGCAAGCGGTTTTAGAACCACTTTAGGAGCAAGATTAAGCTTAGGTTTTTTCAAAATTTTTGCTGACTATACTTTACAAGAATACAATGCTGTAAATGCTGGTATTGCCTTTAGTTTTAGATAAAAAAACTAAATATAATTTTTAATAAAAACCCATTGAAATATCAATGGGTTTTCTTTTATATCCATAGGCAAATCGCTATTTTTGTGCATCTTATTAATAATTTTCAATAAAATATATATAAAATGAAAGTAACAGTTGTAGGAGCAGGTGCTGTAGGCGCAAGTTGTGCTGAGTACATTGCTATTAAAAATTTCGCTTCAGAAGTTGTTTTAGTAGATATTAAAGAAGGTTTTGCTGAAGGTAAAGCTATGGATTTAATGCAAACTGCTTCATTAAATGGTTTTGACACTAAAATTACAGGAACTACTGGAGATTATAGCAAAACTGCTGGATCTGATATTTGTGTGATTACTTCAGGTATTGCTCGTAAACCAGGTATGTCTCGTGATGAGTTATTAGGTATCAATGCAGGTATTGTAAAATCAGTTGTTTCAAGTTTAATTGAGCACTCTCCTAACACCATTATCATTGTGGTTTCTAACCCAATGGATACTATGACCTATTTAGTACATAAAGCTACAGGATTACCTAAACACCGTATTATTGGTATGGGTGGTGCATTAGACTCTGCTCGTTTTAAATATCGTTTAGCTGAAGCTTTAGAAGCTCCTATTTCTGATGTTGACGGAATGGTAATTGGAGGTCACTCTGACAAAGGAATGGTACCATTAACTCGTTTAGCTACACGTAACTCAGTTCCTGTTTCTGAATTCTTATCAGAAGAAAGACTAGAACAAGTAAAACAAGATACTAAGGTTGGTGGAGCAACGTTAACTGGTTTATTAGGTACTTCTGCTTGGTATGCACCAGGTGCTGCTGTTTCAGGTTTAGTGCAAGCTATTGCTTGCGACCAAAAGAAAATTTACCCATGCTCAGCTTTATTAGATGGTGAATATGGTTTATCTGATCTTTGTATTGGTGTACCGGTAGTATTAGGTAAAAACGGAATTGAAAAAATTGTTGAGATCAATTTAAGTGCTGAAGAAAAAGAAGCTTTAACTTCTTCTGCTGAAGCTGTTAAAAACAATAATAAAGCTTTAGAGTTTTAACACTCTTTTTTAACAATATATTTTAAAAGCAACTTCAAATGAAGTTGCTTTTTTAGTTAATTTTAGTTCGTAATAAAAATCAATTAAGTTGAAAGCAATTTATAGAAAAGTTCAAGAAGAAGATAACAAAGCTTTAGCCTCTATGATCAGAAGTGTTTTTGAGGAACACAATGCACCTCAACAAGGTACCGTTTATACAGATCCAACTACCGATTATCTCTACGATTTATTTAAAAATCCGAAGTCAGTTTTATGGGTAGCAGAGGTTGATGGTAAGGCATTAGGTTGCTGTGGTATTTACCCCACAGAAGGTTTAAATAATGACTGTGTTGAACTCGTTAAATTTTATATTTCAAACACTATAAGAAACAAAGGAATCGGTAAAGAGTTGATGCAAAAAAGCTTAGATTCTGCCAAAGAATTAGGCTATAAAGAAGTCTACTTAGAGAGTTTACCTCATTTTGCAAAAGCCGTTTCTATGTATGAAAAATTAGGGTTTAAAAAGCTAGAAAAATCTTTAGGAAATTCAGAACATCCTACTTGCAATATATGGATGCTAAAACACTTATAACGTGATAATTATAAAAAAATGTTAAAATTAAAATCCTATGTAAGATTTTTGAAAACCTATCGTCCAAATTATAGAGAAACATTCTTTTAGTTTCTTTTTCATAGTTTTTCATAGCAATTTTCCCGCTTCAAGTAATTGGAGCGGGTTTTTATTTTTATTTTTATCTCAAAATCAATTTCATTGAAAAAAATAATAGTTTCTGTTACTAATGACTTATCAACAGATCAACGTGTTGCCAAAGTTTGTGATACTCTTCACAAATCTGGTTTTGACATTCTATTAGTAGGCAGAAAACTAACAACAAGCTTACCTGTTAACAGAAATTATACAACCAAACGCTTAAATCTATTATTTAATAAAGGTTTTTTGTTTTATGCGGAATATAATACCCGATTGTTTTTCTTACTGCTATTTTCAAAAAAAGACATTTTATTAGCGAATGATTTAGACACTCTGTTACCCAATTTTATCATCAGTAAATTACAAGGCAAAAAATTGGTTTTTGACAGTCATGAGCTATTTTCTGAAATCCCTGAGTTAGCACATAAAAAAAGAGTACAATGGTTTTGGAAAAAGTTAGAAACCCTTTTGATACCTGAAGTTAAAAATGGTATTACTGTTTGCGAAAGTATCGCTGAATATTATAAAAAATTATATAATGGTGATTTTATTGTTGTAAGAAACCTACCCTTAAAACAAAAAAATAACTCCCTCAAAAAAAATCTAAATTTTAACAAAAAGATCATCCTATACCAAGGTAGTGTAAATATTGGTCGCGGTTTGGAGTTAATGATTGATACTATCAAGTTCTTGGATGATTTTCTTTTCTTAATTGTAGGTGATGGTGATATTACTCAACAGCTAAAGAAAATAGTACAAATTAAAAAATTAGAAAATAAGGTTATTTTTTACGGAAAGGTTAATCCTGAAGAACTAAAAAATATTACACCGAATGCTGTTTTAGGCATTTCATTAGAAGAAGATTTGGGATTGAATTATCGTTTTACTTTACCTAATAAAATTTTCGATTATATTCAAGCGGAAGTACCCATCCTAGTTTCAAATTTACCGGAAATGAAACAAATCATTTTAGATTATAAAGTTGGTGAAATTACAACAAATAGAACCCCTAAAGACATTGCTTATCAGATCCAAAATATAACTCAAAAAGATTTTTCTGATGCATTAAAAAGAGCCAAATCAGAATTGATTTGGGAGAACGAAGAACAAATTTTACTATCTATTTTTTCTTCTTTGTAAATAATCCAAATAACTTATTCTAAATAGGTCAAAATATATTAATAAAGAAGTCTCAACAGCTTTTTTAGCAAAATATATATGCTTATTTTTTAGAAAATGAATTAGAAAAGTCTGTTCAAAAAAATTAAAAACCTTTAATAATTTCATTTGTCTAAAATCTTCCGGAAAATTCTTTTTTAGAAACATCAGATTTTCTAAACCTTGTTTCGTTTTTTCAATAAAAGCCTCATTATCTTCAATTTGTTCATGAAAGACAGGATTATCAATATGAACGACTTTAATTCCTTGTTTTTCTAACTGCTTCCCTATAAAATAATCTTCATAACCATATGTAGTTAAATTTTCATAGAAGTTAACCTCATTAAAAATCTCTCTTGTTGCTAAAAAATTAGATGTAAAAAAATAACGATACGGTTCTTTTTTTCTCTTTTCAACTAGAACTTCTTCTCTTTTAATCCCAAAACTAGTTCGTAAACTATTTTTTAAATCTCTGTGCTTTCTTCCTCCACAAAATACTTTAGGTTTAAAAAGATTATTCTTTATAATTTCTATATAATCCTGGATAAAATTATCACTAACAGGAAAACCATCAGCGTCCAAAAAAAGAAGCCAATTAAAATTTGATTCTTTTATTAATAAATTTCTAATAGCACTTCTTCCAATGTTTTCAGTTAGCTCTATGAATCTTGAACTCGAAAGATTATTTATTTTATTATTTTCTGAATTTAAACTAGATTGAGAACCATCATCAACACAAATTATTTCAAAAACATTGTTGGTTTCTAGTAATTGCTTGTGAATTTCTTCAACTAAAAAATAAGCATTGTAATTATATGTTGGCACTAATACCGAAAGCATTATGCACTAGTCTGTTGCACAACTTCAAATAGTTTACCATCTTCACACTTAACTGTTTTTTGCTTGAACTTAACAATTAACTGATAATCATGTGTTGCCATAAAGATAGTTTTGCCACTTTGATGAATTTCATTCAATAGCTCCATAACCTCTAATGAAGTTCTCGGGTCTAAATTTCCGGTAGGTTCATCGGCTAAAATCAATTCTGGATCATTCAACAGCGCTCTAGCAATAGCTACTCTTTGCTGCTCTCCTCCAGATAATTCAAAGGTTTGTTTATAGTATTTTTCCTTCATACCTACCTTATCCAAAACTTCGTAAATTTTTTCTTTACGTTCATTTTTATCTTTCCAACCTGTAGCTTTCAATACAAAATCTAAATTTTCAAAAACATTTCTGTCATTCAATAATTTAAAATCCTGAAAAACAATTCCCAAATTTCTTCTTAAAAATGGAATATCTTTTTCTTTTAATTTCTTCAGATCAAACCCAACAATATTCCCCAAACCACGCTGTAACGGAATATCTCCATACAAAGTTTTAAGCAAGCTACTTTTACCGCTTCCTGTTTTTCCTATTAAGTAATAAAAATCACCTTTATTCAACGAAAAATTTACTTTTGAAAGTACTAAATTATCGCGCTGATATATATCTGCATTCTCAAGATGTAGAATTGGTTCCTCCATAAAAACAAGTAGATTTCTACAAATCTATCATTTATTATTGATTATTCCGTACATTTTTTATTTTTGAATAAACTATCCAACAATTTAAAAAAAACAACGTTATCAACTTTATATAACGACAACTATGAAATTAAAACCAATTCAACAATCCCTAACTCTTTTACTTTGTGGATTTTGGCTATTGAATTCCTGGGCACAACAAACAGAAATTCAATCAAATTTCGATGCAAAATTTCATCATGCAATCACTTTGTATAACAATAAAGCTTATGCAGGCGCTCAAAAATTGTTTGCTGAAGTGTCAAAAAGCAGCGGAAAACATAATAATTTAAAAACAGATGCTGATTATTATGAGGCAATGTGCGCTATAAAACTCAATCAAACCAATGCCGATGATAAAGTAATGACGTTTGTTAAAAACAATCCGTATAGCAGCAAAAAAGAAATGGCTTTTATGAATGTGGGAAATTATTATTTTTCTAATAGAAAAGCCTCTCATGCTTTAAAATGGTATCAAAAAGCAGATCCTAATTTATTGAGTATTGAAGATAGAAATGAATTGAACTACAAAATGGGATATGCCCTATTAGTTTCTAATTATTTAACCAGTGCCAAAGAAAAATTTGCTACTTTATTAGGAGATCCAAGATATGGTAATGATGCACGTTATTACTACGGATATATTTCTTACAAACAAGAAAACTTTGGTGAAGCCGAAGATAATTTAGCCCAATTAGCTGATGATGCTACTTACAAATCTAAAGCCAATTATTACTTACTAGATATTGCTTTTAAAGGTGGAAAATTTGAAAAAGCCATCCTAATTGGAGAAAAAATATTGCCAACAGCTGAGAAAAAACAAATTTCTGATATTTCTAAAGTGATTGGTGAGAGTTACTTTAATTTGGGGCAGTATGAGAAAGCTATTCCATATTTATTGGAATATAAAGGTAAAAAAGGACGTTGGAATAATACCGATTATTACTACTTAGGGTATGCTTATTATAAGAAAGAAGATTATGAAAATGCGGTTGCTTATTTTACTAAAATTATAGGTGGCCAAAACATGGTTTCTCAAAATGCTTACTACCATTTGGGTGAATGCTATTTAAAAACAGGAAAAAAAGCTGAAGCTTTAAATGCTTTTAAGAATGCAAGTGAAATGGATTTTGATCCGCAAATAACTGCGGATGCTGATTTTAACTATGCTAAATTAAGTTACGAAGAAGGAAACCCATACAAAAGTGTACCACAAGTACTAAAAGAATATTTAGCAAAATATCCTGAGTCTCCAAAAAAACAAGAAATAAGTGATCTTTTAATCACGTCATATTTATACCAGCAAGATTATCAAGGAGCTATTGATTACTTACAAACAAATCAAAATACTGAAAATGATGTGCTAGCTAATGAAATATCATTGTACAGAGGTATACAGCTCTTCAATCAGCAAAAGCTAGAACAAGCAAATCCACATTTTTTAATTGCCACCAAAGCAGAAAACGATACTATTAAAAACAAGGCTCGTTATTGGATGGCTGAAACGGATTATTTATTGGGTGAATATCAAAATTCTCTCGATGAATTCTTATCAGTTAACAACCATTCTATAGAAGAAGCTAAAAATCTGAATTACAATATTGCTTACTCATATTTTAAATTGAAAAATTATGAAAGTGCTGCCACCTTTTTCAAAAAGTTTTTAGATCAGCAATTAGATGATAATGATTTAAATGATGATGCTTCAAATCGTTTGGGTGATTCTTACTACGCTACAAAAAACTATTCACAGGCTATCAACGCATATGAAAAAGTAATTAATGAAGGAGGTGTAGGTGCAGATTACGCATTGTATCAAAAAGCGATGAGCAATGGATTAGCTGGCAATAATCAAGCAAAAATTAAAGATTTGCAATCGTTAGCCAATAATTATGAAACTTCTAATTTAAAAGATGATGCTTTGTTCCAATTGGCCTCTACATACACAACCATGAACAAAACGTCGAAAGCAAATGAAACTTATAATAAACTTTTACAAAATCATCCAAGTAGTAATTATGTACCAAACGTATTATTACGTCAAGGTTTATTGTATTACAACGGAGGTAAAAATACACAAGCTTTAAATAAGTTTAAAGAAGTCGTTGCTAAATACCCTAATTCAAATGAAGCAAAACAAGCAGTTACCAATGCCAGAAATGTGTATGTGGATATTGGTAAAGTTGATGAATATGCTTCATGGGTAAAAAATGTTCATTTTGTAAATGTATCTAATAGCGATATTGACAATGCTTCTTATGAAGCAGCAGAAAATAAATTTTTAGACGGCAGTACAGATTTAGCTATAGATGGATTCAATAAATATTTAAATGAATTTCCTAATGGATTACACGCTTTAAAAGCACATTTTTATTTGGCTCAATCATATTTTAAGAAAAATCAGAAAGAAAAAACCATTCCGCATTATTCATATGTCGTTGAACAAGGTAAGAATGAATTTTCAGAAGAATCTTTAGCGAAGCTTTCTCAAATTTATTTAGAAAGTAACAATTGGACTAACGCTATGCTTTTATTAGAGCGTTTAGAAAAAGAAGCTAATTATCCGCAAAACATAATTTTTGCTCAAAGCAACATGATGAAAGGTTATTACCAACAAGCTAATTATGAAAAAGCTGTGGAGTATGCAGAAAAAGTTTTAACCAACGCTAAAATAGACCAAGTAGTTGAAGAAGATGCAAAAATCATTATTGCTCGTTCTGCTATAAAAACGCATGATTATTTAACTGCTGAAGAATACTATTCTATCGTAAATGAAACTGCAACCGGTGAGCTGAAAGCAGAAGCACTTTATTACAATGCTTATTTTTTACACGAAGCAAAAGCGTATGAGGATTCTAATAAAGAAGTACAAAATTTAATTGCTAATTACTCAAACTACAAATATTGGGGAGTAAAAAGCTACATCATTATGGCTAAAAATTATTATGCTTTAAAAGACGCTTATCAAGCCACTTATATTTTAGAAAATATTATTAAAAACTTTACGCAATTCAAAGATTTAGTTGAAGAAGCTCAAAATGAACTCAGTAATATTAAAAACAACGAAGCCAAAACAAACGAATCAGTAAACACACAAAAGTAAAATTGATGAAAAAATATGTAATCTTATTATTGATGTTTGTTGGCAAGTTTACTTTTGCGCAAGAAGAAACATCTATTACCAAAAAAAATGACACTATAAAAACCGAGGTTGTTAATGTAGTTACATCGTACGCTCCTAAAGTAACCGATGCTTTTAAAATTAAACGTAAACCGGTTATACATCTATCAAAAGAAGTTGATAAAAAAGAGTTAGAATATCAAATTATATCGGTTCCAGTAGCTTCTACCTTTATCCCTCAAAGCGGGACGTTAAAAGGAATTAATTTAGGTAAACAAGAGCGCTTATTTGATAATTATCTTTCCGCAGGTTTTGGAAACAACACCACGCCTTTTTTTGAAGCATACATTCATAACAACACCCCTTTTGATGGTGAATATTCTATCGGATTAAACTTTTTATACACCAATGACCCTGTTGAAAATACTGTGCTAAGTAGCAGCTTTTACAATGTTGATCTGGATTTACTTTTCAAACAAGAAGAACGTTACTTTGATTGGAAATTAGGCTTCAAAGCCGAAAGAGACATGTATAATTGGTACGGAATACCAGAAAATATTCCGTTTACAGAAATTGCTATCAATTCTATTGAAGCACAACAAACTTACAAACATTATAAAGTTTTTGGAGGTGCAGAATTTCAAGATTCTTACACCCAAGATGCCAATGCTTTTGTGAGTCTTTTTACTGATGATTTTGAAAGTAGTGAGTTCAATGCAGGTATTGAGGGTACTTTTGCTTTTCCTTTAGGTCGTTTTGGTTTACAGTTAGAAGACTTACAATTAAAAGGATCTTTAGATTATTTAGGCGGAACATTTGTTAGATCTTATGAAAATGATGATTTTAATGAAGTTAAGTATAAATTCATCACCTTAGGAGCACATCCATATTACAATTTTAAGTTCAATGAATTTGATATTAAAGTGGGAGCTAAAGCTTTCTTTAGTATGGATACCGAAAATAGTCTAAATCAATTTTTCATTTATCCGGATGTAGAAATAAATTATCCGGTAATTGGTAAACTTGCTAATTTATATGTGGGTGCGTCGGGTGATTTACACAACAATTCGTATAAAAGTTTATCCAATGAAAATCCATACATCTCTCCTACTCAAACCATTTTACAAACTGATGAAATCTATAATATATATGGAGGTTTAAGAGGTATTTTGTCTAATACCATTAATTATAATGTGCAAGCAAGTTATAAAAATGAAGAAAATAAACCTTTGTATGTCCTTAACAATTCCAAATCAAATGGAAATACTACTGGTGATGTACTTACAGGTTATTCTTTTAGTGGTTATGACTACGGAAACTCTTTCAGTGCAGTATATGACAATGTAAAAACCGTTACTGTTTCAGGTGAAATAGCATACGACTTTAGCAAACAAATTACTGTTGGATTAAATAGTGAGTTCAATACTTATAGCTTATTAAATCAAGAAGAAGCATGGCATTTACCAAAAATAAAAGCTGATGTTTTTGGTCATTATAAAACAGATAAATGGTATGCTACTACTAATATTTATTTTGTTGGGAATAGAAAAGGATTTATATATGACAATGATGTACCTACCGCAGTAGATTTAAAAAGTTATATTGATGTAAATGTTAATGGAGGTTATCATTTTAATCCTATTTTTTCAGCTTTCTTAAAAGTTAACAATATTACCAATAACAGCTATCAAAAATTCACCAATTATAATGTTCAGGGCATTCAAGTGATTGGTGGAATTGTCTGGAAATTTGACGCACTTTTTTAAGTCGCTTTTTTTTGTAGATTTAGGGTTATAAATTAACTACTATAATGAAACAATTAATAACCCTAATTTCTGCATTAGGTATTTTGGTAGCATGCGCAGAAAAGAAAGAGCAAGCTACAACTCATTCAAACTCTTTATCTTCTGAAGAAAAAATTGACAGCACTCATATAAAAAACTTTTTCAATACCGCACTCACGCAAGGAAAATCCTATGAATGGCTTCGAGATTTAACCCAAAATATTGGCGGACGCTTATCCGGTTCTCCAGAAGCTGAAAAAGCAGTAGTTTGGGGAGAAAAATTGATGAAAGAAGTTGGTCTTGACTCAGTTTGGTTACAACCGGTTATGGTTCCTCATTGGGTTAGAGGAGAAAAGGAAGTAGCAAATTACACCGTAAATGGTGTAAAAAAAGACGTTCCTGTTTGTGCTTTAGGTTTTTCTATTGCTACTCCAGCTAAAGGTATTACTAGTGAAGTAATAGAAGTAAAAAGCGTTGAAGAAGCAGAAAAAAGAGGTAACGAATTAAAAGACAAAATCGTGTTTTTTAACGGTGCTTTTGACAATACTCTAATCAATACTTTTGAAGCCTATGGAGGTTGTGTTGGGCAGCGTTTTTCTGGTGCTAGAGTCTGTGGTAAATACGGAGCAAAAGGAGTTATTGTTCGTTCAATGACCAACGGAATTGATGACTATCCACATACCGGAAGTATGGGCTATGGAGATATTCCTAAAAATGAATACATCCCAGCTGCTGCTATCAGCTCTAGAGCCGCAGAGAACCTTAGTAAAGATTTAAAAGAAAATCCGAATTTAAAATTCTATTTCAAACAAAGTTGTGAAACATTGCCAGATGCTCCATCTTTCAATGTGGTTGGAGAAATAAAAGGAAGTGAAAATCCTGATAAAATAATGGTAGTTGGCGGTCATTTAGATTCTTGGGATTTAGGTGAAGGTGCACATGATGATGGTACCGGAATTGTACATTCTTTAGAAGTTGCTTATCTTTTTAAAAAGAATAATATTCAGCCTAAAAACACATTACGTATTGTGTTTTTCATGAATGAAGAAAATGGTTTGCGCGGAGCTAAAGAATATGCTCGTTTGGCTAAACTTAATAATGAAAATCATATTGGCGGATTAGAAAGTGACTCTGGAGGTCATACTCCAAGAGGGTTTTCTATAGATGCAAATGAAAAAAATACACTTCTGGTAAAAAGTTGGAATAAATTATTAGCACCTTACGGATTACATGATTTAACCACAGGAGGAAGTGGTGCTGATGTGGGACCGTTAAAAGACGACCATGTTACCTTAGTTGGGTACAGACCTGATAGTCAACGTTATTTTGATTATCACCATACAGAAACCGATACATTTGATAAAGTAAACAAGCGTGAATTAGAAATGGGAAGCGCTTCTATGGCTAGTTTAATTTATTTAATGGATAAATATTTATATACCAAAGAGCCTATAAAACCTTAATTTATGTCTAAACTTATACTTTTTTTACGTTTAGTTTTTGGACTGTTTTTTGTTTTTGCAGGTATAATGCATTTTGTTAAACCTAAAATATTTAATAGGTTTATTCCTAAACCACTACCAAAACTTATCATAAATTATATAGCTGGCTTTTTTGAATTAGCTATTGGTATTGGTTTAATTTTTACTAATACTTCAAAAAAAGCTGCAGCAGGAATGTTTTTCCTTATGCTTATTTTCTTTCCTATACATATTTGGGATTTATTTAGAGAAAAACCAGCTATTGGATCAAAGAAGCTTGCAATTATTAGAGCTCCTCTTCAGTTTTTATTATTATATATAGCATATTTAATTTATAAACACTCATGAAAAAGTTAATCTCCTTAGCATCTTTACTTACCTTAATATTTATTAGCTGTGGCAAAGAAAAATCCGATTTAATTGTAACAAACGCTAAAGTTTACACCGTCAACAAAGACTTTGAAACCGCACAAAGTTTTGCTGTAAAAAACGGAAAAATAATAGCTGTAGCCAGTAATGAAGAAATCAAAAAAAAATATAAATCTTCTAATATTATTGATGCTGAAAATAACGCAGTATATCCTGGATTTATAGATGCACATTGTCATTTTTATGGTTTAGGGTTACAACAGCAAAAAGTAGATTTAGTTGGCACACAAAGCTATGATGAAGTTTTAGAGCGATTACTAGATTTCAAAAAAGATAAAAACACACTATACATTACGGGTAGAGGTTGGGATCAAAATGATTGGAAAGTTAAGGAATTCCCAACAAAAGATCAATTAGATGAATTGTTTCCAAATACACCAATAGCTATTACAAGAATTGATGGTCATGCCATGTTGGTCAACCAAAAAGCAATTGATTTAGCGGGTATTAACAAAGATTCTAAAATTGATGGTGGAGAATTTATTAAAAAAGATGGTGAGCTTACCGGTGTGCTAATAGATAATGCAATGAGTTTTATTAAAATTCCTCAACCTACTAAAAAACAGCAAATTCAAGCATTGATAGATGCTCAAAAAATTTGTTTTGATTTAGGTTTAACAACTGTAGACGACGCAGGTTTAGACAAAGAAGTGATTGAACTTATTGACAGTTTACAACAAACAGGCGATTTAAAAATGCGTGTGTACGCAATGATATCAAACAATCAAAAAAACCTTGATTACTACTTAAATAAAGGTATTATAAAAACAGATAAGTTAAACGTTCGCTCAGTAAAAGTATATGCCGATGGAGCTTTAGGCTCTCGAGGTGCTGCATTAAAAGCTGAGTATTCTGATAAAAAAGGACATTTTGGAGCCTTGGTCAACTCATATGAAAATCTTCAAAATGTTGCCAAAAGAATTGCTGAATCAAATTATCAAATGAACACGCATGCTATTGGTGATTCTGCCAATTACATCATGTTAAAAACGTATAATGAAGTTTTGAAGGGAAAAGAAAACAGACGTTGGCGTATTGAACATGCTCAAATTGTTGATCTACAAGATTTCAATTTATTTAAAAATGTACTTCCATCTATACAACCAACCCATGCAACATCCGATATGTATTGGGCGGAAGATCGTGTGGGAGCAGAAAGAATAAAAGGTGCCTATGCATATAACAATTTATTAAAACAATACGGAAAAGTTGCCTTAGGTACCGATTTTCCTATTGAACATGTGAGTCCGTTGTATACATTTTATGCAGCCACTGCTAGAAAAGACTTAAAAGGATATCCTGAAAACGGATATCAAACTGAAAATGCGTTATCAAGAGAAAACACCTTAAAAGGAATGACTATTTGGAATGCATATGCCAATTTTGAAGAAGACGAAAAAGGAAGTATAGAAGTAGGTAAGTTTGCCGATTTTATCATTCTAGATAAAGATATTATGACCGTTTCTGAAGAAGAAATTCCAACTACAAAGGTGTTAGCTACCTATGTTGGAGGTCAAAAAGTAAATTAATTCACACTTTATAATACTGAAAATCAAAATCTTAATTTTGTTTAAATTATTTTTTATTATATTATAGTTCACTATAAAAACTATAATTATGGATGAAAAAACAGAAAAAAAATTGAAAATTATGAATTCTGTTTTGGTAAAAATGGAAGATATCCAAAACACACAAAAAAGTTTAATTGAAAAAATTGGTGTAGTTGAAGTTCAATTATTTGATATTCAATCTAAAGATTTAGACAAAGAGTTAGATAAAGTAATGAATAGAGCTTCCGATACTTTAAAAATTATAAAAGAGGCTACTGAAGCCTTTGAAATGAAAAGAAATCGTATTGAAAACGAAGCTTAATCTGCTATTCATATAAATTATTTGAGATAAAATGCATCTTTTTCTAAAGTTTTATGTCTTATTAATAAACAAACATAAAACATACATATTATGAAAAATAAAAACGAATGTACATGTAATTGTGAAGGCTGTAAAACAGGAAATTGTAGCAATTGTACTTGCGATAACTGTACTTGTAGTAATTGTAACTGTTAATTAAATTAATTTATTAACCACAACAGAAATTATTCTTTAAATTTATAAGAGTGATTTCTGTTTTTACTTTTTCTTATGACAACACAACAAGTTTGGGCAAAATATGCAGATGATGTAAAACACTTTATTTTAAGCAAAGTAAAAGATCCTATGGTAACCGATGATCTGTTGCAAAATGTTTTTATTAAAGTACATACCAAACTTCATACATTAAAAGATATTACCAAACTAAAATCGTGGCTATTTACCATAGCCAGAAACTCAATTCTTGACCATTTTAAAAACACCAATCAAACTTTTGAATGGACAGGTTTTGAAGCCGAACCTGAACTTTTAGATAATACCACACATACCGAAAAAGACTGTTTACGAGGTATTTTACAAAGTTTACCTAAAAAATACCGAGATCCTCTATTTTTAGCAGATATTAAAGGATTAAAACAGCAAGAAGTAGCCAAACACCTAAATCAAAGTTTACCAACTACAAAGTCGCAAATACAACGTGCTCGTAAACTCATTGCTAAAGGTTTTATGGATTGCTGCGGATTTGTTTTAAACGACGAAGGAAAATTAGTAGGCGAAATTCAAGACAAAGACGATTGTAAGGTTTGTGGGTAAACCTTACCTCCTTCTCTTCTTTTTAAATCCTTTATTTCTTCTTCTAGATTCTTTTACTGAAGTCACCGTGTCATCAAACGTGTTTTTTGTTTTACCTGGTTTATTCTTACGCCAAGAGTCATCATTTGGTAATAACTTTTTCAGTAAATCGGTACGTCCAACATTGGTAAGTTTATCTTTAATCCATTGTCTGTTTTCCTTTTTGTACCAAAAGAAAAATTTATGTTGATCTAACTTTTCTTGACGCGTTTTTGGCGTTTTAACTGGCTGTAACGTATATGGATGGTATCCACTGTAATAAATTACCGTAGCTACCGTCATAGGTGTTGGTGTAAAATCTTGTACCTGCTCTAGTTGAAAACCCATGTCTTTCGTTTCAGCAGCTAAATTTGCCATATCTTCTGGTTCACAAGCTGGGTGACTCGAAATAAAATAAGGTATCAACTGTAAATTCAGTTTATTTTTACGATTGATCTTATCAAAACGCTCTTTAAACTTATGAAAATAGGTAAACGAAGGTTTACGCATTAACTTCAAAACAGGGTCAGACGTATGTTCAGGAGCTACTTTTAATCGCCCAGAAACGTGTTTGGTCATAACCTCTTCGGTATACGCATCTATTTCTTTCGGATCTGCATTTTTGTTGAACTCAGGCACTAACATATCATGACGAATTCCACTACCAATAAATGATTTTTTTATCTTCGGATGCGCATCCACTGCTTTATATAAATCTGTTAACGGTTTATGAGACGTATCTAAATTACTACAAATTACCGGTGAAATACAGCTTGGTGCTACACATTTATCACAAATAGACTGCACCTTCCCTTTCATTTTGTACATATTTGCCGATGGACCACCAATATCAGAAAGATATCCTTTAAAATCATCCATCTTAGTCAATTCATCTACTTCTTTTAAAACAGATTCCTGACTTCTACTGGCAATAAACTTTCCTTGGTGTGCAGAAATCGTACAAAAACTACATCCTCCAAAACATCCTCTATGTACGTTAACCGAGAATTTAATCATTTCATACGCAGGAATCGGTCCACGCTTGTTGTACTTTGGATGTGGCATGCGTGTGTATGGCAAATCGAAAGAAGCATCAATTTCTTCCTCAGTCATTGTTGGAAACGGAGGATTGATCATTAAGGTTTTATCACCTACTTTTTGAAAAATTCTACGAGCATATAATTTATTAGATTCTTGCTCAATAACTTTAAAGTTAGCCGCATAGGCCTTTTTATCTTTCAAACAAGTTTCATGTGAAGCTATTTCAACATCTTGCCAATTTTTATTCTTCGGTACATTTTCATCCTCATTCAGTAAAACTGCTGTTTGTTTTATCGTTTTTAAGCTAGAAAACGGAACTCCTTTTTGCAATAACTCTACCAATTCACGCAATGGTTGTTCTCCCATTCCGTAAACCAACATATCTGCTCCAGATTCTTTTAAAATGGAAGGCATTAATTTATCCGACCAATAATCGTAATGTGTTACTCGACGAAGCGAAGCTTCAATTCCTCCAACCAAAACAGGAACATCTGGAAATTTCTCTTTTAAAATCTTCGTATAAACAGTAGTGGCATAGTCAGGTCTAAAACCTTTATCGCCGTTAGGTGTATAAGCATCCTTGTCTCTTCTGCGTTTACTGGCAGTATAATTACTCACCATAGAATCCATACATCCTGCAGTAACTCCAAAAAACAAGCGAGGTGTACCTAACTTAGTAAAATCTTGTAAATTATCATGCACACTCGGTTGTGGTACAATAGCAACACGCAATCCATAACTTTCTAAAATACGACCAATTACCGCAGGCCCAAAAGCCGGATGATCTACATACGCATCTCCACTGAACAGAATTACATCTAATTCATCCCATCCTCGTAACTTCACCTCCTTGTTTGTAGTCGGTAACCAATCTGAAAGTCTTCTTATTCTCATACGCTGCAAAAATACGATGTTTTACTCAGATAGTTTTATATATTTATCGGTTTATAAACCAAACCATTATGAAAAACTACGCAAAACTTTTTTTACTCTCTGTTTTTTTAATCATTAGCTGTAAAAAAGGTAAGAAAGAAGTCGATGTAAAAGACACTTTCGTACAAGATAACTACACCAAAAAAGAAGTACAAATAACTATGAGAGACGGTGTAAAACTACACACCACCATCTATTCTCCTAAAGACAAAAGTAAAACCTTCCCAATTCTGTTACAACGAACTCCTTATAGTTGTAGTCCTTATGGAGAGACTGAATTCAGAAAAAAAATTGGACCTAACCTAAACTTAATGAAAGAAGGGAATATTATTGTGTATCAAGATGTTCGTGGACGTTGGATGAGTGAAGGTGTGTATGATAATATGCGTGCCTATATTCCAAATAAAAAAGAAAAAGAAACCGATGAAGTGTCTGATACCTATGACACGATTGACTGGTTAGTTAAAAATGTAGAAAACAATAACGGTAATGTGGGTACATGGGGAATTTCATACCCCGGACATTATACAACAGTTTCTACTATTGATGCGCATCCTGCTTTAAAAGCTGCTTCACCACAAGCTTGCATTGGCGATTTCTTTTTTGATGATTTCCACCACAACGGAGCTTTTTTATTAAGCTATTTCAAAGCTATTTCTTTATTTGGAACCTATAAAGATCAACCAACAGATTCTGCTTGGTATTCTTTTCCTGATATGAAAACGCAAGATCAATATCAATTTTTCTTAGATAAAGGTCCGCTTAAAAACTTAAACGAATATTTTCAATATGACAGATTGGATGTAAAAACCACAGAAAACAAAAATAGAATTGATGATTTTTTCTGGAAAGAAATTGTGGAACATCCTAACTACGATTCGGTATGGCAAAGCAAAGGAATCATTCAACATTTAAATAAAGTTCCTTCAACTGTAGCTACTATGGTTGTTGGTGGTTGGTTTGATGCCGAAGATCTGTATGGTCCGTTAGAAACCTACAAAGGCATTGAAAAACATCAACCAGAAAATTATAACACAATAGTTTTTGGCCCTTGGGATCACGGAGGTTGGTCTAGAAGCAAAGTTAAAAATGCTGTGGGTAATTATTATTTTGGAGATTCCATCTCATTAAAATTCCAAAAAGAAGTAGAAACTAAATTCTTCAATCACTTTTTAAAAGGAGACGGTTCTAAAAACAGTGGATTGCCAGAAGCCTATGTTTTTGACACTGGTAAAAAAGAATGGAAATCGTACGATGTTTGGCCTCCTCAAAACACTCAAAAACAATTTTTTTATTTGTCAGAAAATCAAGAGTTAACTTCGAATAAAAAATCAGAAGCAAAAATTAATTTCATTAGTGACATTAAGCGTCCTGTTCCTTATTCCGAAGATATTAAAACCGTATTTACACCCAGAAAATACATGACCGACGATCAGCGTTTTGCTGCCAGAAGACCCGATGTATTGGTTTTTGAAACCGATGTACTAACAGAAGATTTTACGCTTGCTGGTGATATTTTAGCAAAATTAAAAGTAGCAACTACAGGTACTGCTGCCGATTGGATTGTAAAAGTAATTGACGTGCATCCTGCGGATTTAAAAAATGATAATAAAGAAATGCAACCGCATTTAAAACTGAGCAATTATCATTTAATGGTTCGTAGTGAAGTAATGCGCGGTCGTTTTAGAAACAGTTTTTCAAATCCGGAACCATTTACACCCAACAAAAAAACAGATGTAAATATTAAGCTTCAAGATGTTTTTCACACGTTTAAAAAAGGTCATAAACTACAAATTCAAATACAAAGCACATGGTTTCCTTTAATCGATTTGAATCCGCAAACTTATGTAGACAACATTTACAAAGCAGACGAAAAAGATTTTAAAACACAAACACATAGTGTTTTTACGGATAGTTCAATTGAATTTTCTGTGTTAAAACAATAATTCTTATAAAATAAAAAACCCACTCAAAAGAATTGAGTGGGAAAATTGCTATGAAAAAGAACTTAAGACGTCTCTTAAGTGATTACAAAGTTATAAGAATTAATAGATTTAAACTAACAAAATCGCCGAAATGAATTATTTGTATAGATGAATGGTTATTTTTTCTCGCCGAATGGGATGGATGTTTATTAATTATTTTTTTGAAAACTAAAAAAAAGAGACGTTTTATTCAAATTTCACAGCTCTTACTTTATTAGTAATATAAAAATCTCTATAAAAATTCCAAAAACTCTTTTCTGGGTATTTCTTTGGCTCCTAAACTTGCTAAATGTTCGTTGTACACTTGGCAATCGATGAGTTTGTATCCGCAATTTTGAGTTAAGTGTATAAATGCTAGTTTTGAGGTATTACTTAGTTTACTAAACATACTTTCTCCACAAAAAACACCATTTTTTAGATCAATTCCGTACAAACCACCTACCAATTTACCTTCAAACCACACTTCTACAGATTTTGCAATTCCTTTTTTGTGCAAATTAATATAAGCTTGTTCCATGTCATTGGTAATCCATGTTCCAGGTTGATCTTTTCTATCAATATGTTTGCAGTTAAAAATCACCTCTTTAAAAGCAGTATTTTCGGTAATGGTAAATTTATTTTTACGCATCAATTGCCTCATCGATTTGGATATTTTCAACTCCTTAGGAAACAACACCATACGTTCCCAGGGTGAATACCAAACAATGGGCTCCCCTTCATTAAACCACGGAAAAATTCCGTTTGAGTAAGCTAAAATTAATCTTTCTGTAGATAGATCTCCTCCCAAGGCCAATATTCCCTCTTCGGTTGCTAATTCAGACGATGGAAATTCAAGTTTATTTGTTATCCAAATCATATTGCTAAAATAATCAAATAGACTCAATGGGTTTTTAACTAATTTTGCAGCATGGTAAAAGAGATTCAACTCCGCATTAATTTATTTGAAGAACGCATCGCTTCAATTTTAGAAAAAAAAGCTTCACAGCAATTAAATATTGCTGTTTCTGATATTTCAGGAATTAAAGTACTAAGAAAATCTATTGATGCTCGAAAAAAAGAGATCATTTTCAACTATAAAGTTGCGGTGTATATTAATGAACCTTTACCAGATGCTCCAGATTATGTTTTTGATTACAAAGATGTATCGAATGCTAAGGAAATTCATATCATCGGGTTTGGTCCTGCAGGAATGTATGCTGCGCTTCGTTGTATTGAATTAGGCTACAAACCTATTGTATTAGAACGTGGGAAAAATGTACAGAATCGTAGACGTGATTTACGTGCCATTAACCAATTTCATGATGTAAACGAAGATTCTAATTATTGTTTTGGTGAAGGAGGTGCAGGAACTTACTCTGACGGAAAATTATATACTCGTAGTTTGAAAAGAGGAGATGTACGCAGAATCTTTGAAAATTTAGTATACCACGGTGCAACCGATCAAATTTTAGTAGACGCTCATCCACATATTGGAACTAATAAATTACCAAAAATCATTCAAAATATTCGTGAAACTATTTTAAAATACGGTGGTGAAGTTCATTTTGAAACACGCGTTACTGATTTTGTTATAAACAATAATAAACTTAAAGCCATCATCTTACAAAACGGAAAGGAAATGGCTGTGAACTCGGTTATTTTAGCAACAGGACATTCAGCAAGAGATATTTTTGAACTATTACACAAAAAAGAAATTTTAATCAAAGCTAAATCTTTTGCCATGGGAGTTCGTGTAGAACATCCTCAAGAACTGATAGATCAAATTCAGTATAGTTGTTCTGGTCAACGTGATGAATTATTACCTGCTGCTGCCTATAGTTTAGTGCATCAAGTTAACAACCGTGGTGTATATTCATTTTGTATGTGCCCTGGTGGATTTATAGTTCCGGCAGCAACAGCCAATGGCGAAGTAGTGGTTAACGGAATGTCTCCTTCTCGAAGAAACAACAAATTTGCAAACTCTGGAATTGTTGTAGAAATAAATGTGGATAAAGATTTACCAAAATATGAACATTTTGGTGCTTTAAAAGGATTAGAGTTTCAAAAGGATTTGGAAAAATTAGCTTTTAATGCTGGAGGAAAAAGTCAGGTTGCACCAGCTCAAAGACTTACCGATTTTGTTGAAGGTCGCTTATCATTATCCTTAAATGAATCTTCCTATCAACCAGGATTAAACTCTGCTCCAATGCATTCATTATTACCTAAATTAATTGGAAGTAGATTACGCAAAGGGTTTGCTGCTTTTGGTAGAAAAATGCATGGATATTACACACAAGAAGCAAATATTATCGGGGTGGAATCTCGTACCTCATCACCGGTTAACATTCCAAGAAATGAAGATTTAGAACACCCACAAATTGAAGGTCTTTTTCCGTGTGGTGAAGGTGGTGGTTATGCAGGTGGCATTATTTCAGCAGCTATGGATGGAGAGCGTTGTGCAGAAGCTGCAATAGCAAAATATAAACGTTAATTTCTTGGTTTATACTTTGTTTTGGTAGTATTTTTGCACCTTAAAATTTGAGGAAGGAAACCATGTCGAAACAAAAAAAAAGAAAGGGAAATAAAAAGCCGCATGCCAAACGTTTACATAACTATTATAAGCGTACAGGTTTTTATATGTTTATTCTGGAAAGTGTAAAAAAGGCTTTTTTACCTGTAGTTTTAGTAATTATAGCACTTATACTGATAAATAAATACGTCTATAATATAAATGACGGCTTGCATAAAATGACAGAAACTTTCTCTCCTATAGGGATTTTTACTTCATTTTTTATTTCTGAAACTATTTTAGGGTTAATTCCTCCTGAAATTTTTATTGCATGGTCTAAGAAAACATCAGAACCACTTATTAACTTGGCAATTTTAGCAACTCTTTCATATTTAGGAGGAATAACTGCTTATTTTATTGGCAGATCTTCCTTAAAAATTGCTGCTGTAAAACAATATTTAGAAGTAAAAATGGCAATGCACTTAAAAAACACCAGCAAATGGGGTGGTTTTTTAATTTTAGTAGGTGCACTTTTGCCTTTACCTTTTGCCATAAGTTGCTTAACAGCAGGTATGATAAAATATCCTTTAAAAGGAGTAATAACTTTTGGTCTATTCCGTTTTTTGCGTTTTGCAATTTACGCATGGGCAATTTTTAGTATGGTAAATTAAATTATAAAAATGGGATTAACAAACAACGATATTTTTAAAAAACTACGAGTAGCACATCAACTACGTGATACTGATATTATTGATATTTGTGCTTTGGTTGATTTTAAAGTATCAAAATCTGAAATCAATGCAATTTTCAGAAAAGAAGATCATCCAAAGTATATGGAATGTGGAGATCAGTTTTTAAGAAACTTTTTAAATGGTTTAATTATCCATTTAAGAGGACCTATGCCTCAAAAAGAAAAGAAATAAATTTCTTTTTTTGGCCTTTTTACTTTGCTTATAAGAATAAGGTAAAAGGTAAATAATCATAATAAAACAAAAAGAGCGCAAATTGCGCTCTTTTTGTTTTATATCTTGAATGTTAAAAAAACTTCAAATTTCTTAAAAAGGTAAATCATCTGGTTCGTCAGCAGATAAATCTGGTGCAGGCTCAAATGATTGTGCTGGAGGAACATTACCTGGAGCTCCCGCAGCTAAACTTTCAATTCTCCATCCTTGAATAGAATTAAAGTATTTTGCTTCTCCTTGTGGGTTTATCCACTCTCTACCGCGTAAGTTAATAGACACCTTTACATCTTGTCCTACTTGAAAACTGTTTAATAAATCACATTTATCTTGAATAAATTCAATCAAAATCATTTGCGGATATTGTTCATCGGTAGTTACCACCATATCACGCTTTCTAAAACCGTTACTTCCAAAGGTTTGTGTTTCGTTAATTAATTTAATTTTCCCAATTACTTCCATTACGTATCTATTTAATTAAAAGCACTTTCCAAGCACTTTCTACATCATTATTTTCTAAAAATTCTTGTGCAAATGTATGTTTTTTTTCTTCTGAAATACCAACAAATTGCGGATGTTCTTTTGCAAAGTTATCAACAGTTTCTTTAATTGGCAACACTTCAACATTCCCTAACACACCTAAGTTATTCCCTGTTAAAATCTTACTATTTCTTATTTCTAAAGGAATTTGATCTACTCCAATACCTAACGTAGTTAATGGCTTAGGGATTTCAAAAAAACCTTCTCTTGCACGTGAATAAAAATTACCTCCTGCTCTGGCTACTAAATCTAACTTGTAATGATCTAAATGCCCTTCTTCATCTAAAACATTTTCATTAATATGTAATTTTACTACTTCGCAAACAATTAAATTACCTGCTCCTCCTTCTTTTCCTGTGTGTATTACATCAATCACTTTACATTCCATTTGCACAGGTGATTCTGCCACTCTAAAAGGTTTTACAACATCCGAAGGTAACATGGTTAATCCTGCTTTTTCAAACTCATTTACTCCTTTAGGGTACATCGTACTACTTAATGACATTTGCTGAACGATATCATAATTTACAGCATTAATTACCACTTCTCTAGTCGCTTCTGCATTATCTAACGTATGTTTTGTGGTATTATCTCTTACGCTTCTTGCAGGTGAAAAAACCAAAATAGGCGGATTTGCTCCAAAAACATTAAAAAAACTAAAAGGAGATAAATTCGGATTTCCATCAACATCTATAGTGCTTGCAAAAGCTATAGGTCTTGGTGCTACTGCTCCTAACAAATAAGCATGTAACTTTGGTATTGAAATATCTTTAGGATTGATTGATAACATTTTATTTTTTGTTTTTATTCTATGTAAATATACTGCGCTTTTAGAAATTAAGTTATAGCAAAGAATAGTTTATATTTGGCTAATGAGTTTTTTAAGCAATACTTTTTGGGTAAAACGTATTACCATACTGGTATCGTTTTTTATTGTTTCTTTAATTTTATGGAACACCTATATTTTCTTTCAAAAATTTAAACAAGATGAAAGAGCTAAAATGGAAATTTTTGCTTCGGCTATTAAAGAATTTGAAAGTAATACCGATTTAAATGCCAGTTTTAATCTAGAAACAAAAGTCTTTGAAAACATTAAAGATATCCCTCTTATTTTAACTGATGATAAAGAAAATATTATTTCATCACATAACCTAGATTCTGTAAAATCTACAGATAAAAAGTATCTTCAAAATCAGCTACAGCTGATGAAACATCAAAATCAGCCTATTGTTATCAATTATTTAAAAAATAAAAAGCAATTTGTGTATTATAGAAACTCAGATCTGTTATACAAACTCACTTATTATCCGCTGGCTCTTCTATTAATTTTAGGATTATTTTTAACGGTTGTGTACTTATTCTTTAATTCCAATAAAATTGCAGAGCAGAATAAACTTTGGACAGGAATGGCTAAAGAAACAGCGCATCAAATTGGCACTCCGTTATCTTCTTTATTGGGTTGGATAGCTATTTTACGTGCCGAAAATATTAGCGAAGATTATGTGGATGAAATAGAAAAAGACGTTAACCGATTGAGTACCATTGCCAATAGGTTTTCAAAAATAGGCTCATTGCCCGAACTCAAACCTCAAAATATAGTAGAAATTACCAAAAAAGCGTATGATTATTTAGAATCTAGAAGTTCAAAACAAATCTCTTTTTCATTTTCAACATCAAAAGAAGTGATAGAAAGCAACTTAAACACAGAACTTTATGGTTGGGTAATAGAAAATTTGATTAAAAATGCCATAGATGCGATGCAAGGAAAAGGCGCTGTGAGTGTCTCCATTTTTGAAAGTGATAAAAAAGTAAAGATACTCGTTACCGATACAGGAAAAGGAATTCCTAAATCGCAGTTTAAACAAATATTCAAACCCGGATTCACTACTAAAAAACGTGGTTGGGGCCTAGGCTTATCTCTCTCAAAAAGAATTATTAAAGATTATCACAAAGGAAAGATTTTCGTTCAAAAATCTGAACTAGGTAAAGGAACTACGTTTGAGATTATACTAAATACAATCTAACAGTTATTCAATATATTGCATAGTCTCATCTATATAAAAATATTTCTGTCTACCTAGTAATGATAATATTTTTATTTAAAATTACTCGCAATTTTTTCTGCCAAAGCCACAAACTCCTCATTCGTTAATTTTACCTTATCAATAAAGCGCATATCTGCCATGGTATTGATAGGAATTAAATGCACATGCACATGCGGTACCTCTAAACCAATTACGCTCATTCCTATTCGCTTACAATCAACTACTTTTTCTAAAGCTTTTGCTACTCTGTAAGAAAAACTCATTAATCCATCATATTCTTCCTTACTTAAATCGAATAATTTGTTTTCTTCTCTTTTCGGAATTACCAACGTATGTCCAGCAGCATTCGGATTAATATCTAAAAACGCATAAAAATCATCATTCTCTGCTACTTTATATGACGGAATTTCGCCATTTATTATTTTGGTAAAAATACTTGCCATGGTTTTGTAATATTTATAATTAGATTCCTGTCTACGCAGGAATGACAATCAGTAGTAAATATAAAAAACAATTCGGGTTTTGACTATGTCAAAACCCGAATAAATTTTACATATTTTTTATTTATATCTTATCTTGAAATCTCTAAAATTTCAAACTTCATAATACCATTTGGCACCTGAATTTCAGCTACATCACCCACCGTTTTACCTAACAATCCTTTACCAATTGGTGAATTCACAGATAATTTTCCGTTACGCACATCACTCTCACTATCAGCAACTAAAGTGTACGTAAACTCCATTCCGTTGGTAGTATTTTTTAACTTAACGATGGAATGAATTAAAATTTTTGAGGTATCTAACTGGCTTTCATCAATAATTCTTGCGTTAGCTACCACATTTTTTAATTTGGCAATTTTTGTTTCTAACAACGATTGCTCTTCTTTTGCTGCATGGTATTCTGCATTCTCACTCAAATCTCCTTTATCTCGTGCATCAGCAATTTCTTGTGACACTCTAGGACGCTCTACTTGTTCTAAGTGAGCCAATTCATCCTTTAGTTTTTTTAATCCTTCTTCGGTATAATATGATATATTACTCATAATCTCTAAAATTTAAAAAATCTCATACCCTTTCGGAATGAGATCTGTAACAAATGTACAAAATATTTGTAAATTCGTTACGTTGTGTTAAAACAGAAGATCTAATTTAAATGAAAAAAGTTTTTTTAATTATTTGTTGTTTAACAATATTCAGTTGCGGTAGTGAACGTGTTATTAACGATTGCTTTCCGGGTATTTCTGTAAATGAAACCATAAATTTGAGCAATCCGGAGTTTATTGATTTACAAGTACCTAACGGGTATACAAAAACTAATATTAGCGGTAGAAATATATTAATTATTCGTGGCAATTCATCTTTTAAAGCATTTGATTTACAATGTCCTGAAAAAGACTGTACAACTGCTATGGACTTTGATGGTTTAATTATTGAATGCGTATGTAGCGGTCAACAATATAATTATTTACAAGGAGGTAAACCTCAAGAAGGCGACGGTTGTTTTGCTCTTGAGTACAACGTTACACAAACCAGTCCAAGCTCTCTTCAAATTACTCGATAAAATCATTTCAACAACCCAATAAGATTGTTATTTTTGTGCTAACAACACAAACTACACAACGTGAAAAATTATTTTTCTTCAAATTTTAAATTGGGCGTTCTCGGTGGCGGACAATTAGGAAGAATGCTACTTACCGAAACTCAAAAATTTGATATTTACACGGTTATTTTAGACGCTTCAAAAGACGCACCTTGCGCACAAATTTGTAACGAATTTCATCAAGGTGATTTGTTAGATTTTGATACCGTTTATAACTTCGGAAAAAAAGTAGATCTTCTTACCATTGAAATTGAAAATGTAAATATTGAAGCGCTTGAAAAATTAGAAAGCGAAGGATTAGCTATCTATCCTAAACCAAAAAACATTAAAACTATACAGAATAAAGCTTCTCAAAAGCTTTTTTATGTAGATAATAACATCCCTACTGCCGATTTTTCTCGATTTACATCGTTAGAAGAATTAAAACATTCCTTTAATAATGAAGCCATAGAGCTTCCCTTTGTTTGGAAATCAGCTAGATTTGGATATGACGGAACTGGAGTTAAAATTGTTAGAACTTTAGACGATCTGAGTAACTTACCTAAAGGTGAATGTATTACCGAAAAACTCATTCCGTTTAAAAATGAGTTAGCGGTAATTGTTGCTAGAAATAAAAACGGACAAACCAAAATCTACCCAGTGGTTGAAATGGAGTTTCACCCAGAAGCAAATCAGGTAGAATATGTAATTTGTCCTGCTAGAATTGATCAAAAAGTCGCTGAAAAAGCACAAGAGATTGCATTAAAAGTTGCAGATGCTTTTAATTTTGTAGGCTTATTAGCAGTGGAAATGTTTCAAACCAAAGAAGATAAAATCTTGGTAAATGAAGTAGCTCCAAGAACTCATAACTCTGGTCATTATAGTATTGAGGCGAGTTATACCAATCAATTTGAACAACATTTGCGCAGTATTTTGAATCTTCCGTTAGGAAAAACTGAAAGTAAAGTTGCCGGAATTATGGTAAATTTGGTGGGAGAAGAAGGTTATACAGGAGATGTTGTGTATGAAAACATTGAAAGTATTTTAGAAATTGACGGCGTTACACCACATATCTATGGAAAAAAACTTACCAAACCTTTCCGTAAAATGGGACATGTAACCATTGTTCATGAAGATGTAAATACCGCTAGAGAAATAGCACAAAAAGTTAAAGAAACAGTACGAGTAATAGCAAAATAAAGAAATCTGTCATTCCGCACTTGATGCGGAATCTTATCATAAATATAGATTCCTGCCTTCGCAGGAATGACATAAACCAACAACTCGTCATTACGAGCAATAGCGGAGTAATCTCTCAATAAAATACAGATTGCTTCGTTGTAAATCCCTCGTAATGATAAATCAAAATAAACTATGGTAGGAATTATAATGGGAAGTGATTCAGATCTTCCAATCATGCAAGAAGCAATTGATGTTTTAGAAAGTTTTGATATCAAAATTGAAGTAGATATTGTTTCTGCTCACCGAACTCCAGAAAAATTATTTGACTATGCAACCAATGCACATAATAGAGGCGTTCAAGTAATTATTGCAGGTGCCGGAGGCGCTGCTCATTTACCGGGAATGGTAGCAAGTATGAGTCCGTTACCAGTAATTGGTGTACCTGTAAAAAGTAGAAATTCTATTGATGGTTGGGATTCTGTTTTGTCTATTTTGCAAATGCCAGGAGGCGTTCCGGTAGCAACAGTAGCTTTAGACGGAGCAAAAAATGCAGGAATTTTAGCCGCACAAATTATCGGCGCTTCTGATAAATGTGTACTTGATAAAATTGTGGCCTATAAAGAAGGTTTAAAACTGAAAGTAGAAAAAGCTTCAGAAAGAGTAAAAAAATAAATCATTGTCAGTTCGAGTGATTTTTATTTACAGAAATAAAAATCGTATCGAGAATTTATCCAATGAAACATCTCGATACAAATTTGTTCATACTTCACAAATTCACTCGATGTGACAAATAAGAATTTTCAAACTAAAAAATTGAAAAATGAATCCATTATTACAAGATTTTAACACTCCTCCTTTTTCAAAAATTAAAGAGGAACATTATAAACCGGCAATCAAAGAAGCTATTGCATTAGCAAAAGCAGATATTGATGCTATCACTTCAAGTACTGAAGAAGCTACTTTTGAAAACACCATTGCTGCATTAGATGCTTCAGGTGAAAAATTAGATAGAATCACCAGTATTTTCTTCAATTTAAATTCTGCTGAAACCAATAAAGAAATTCAAACAATTGCTAAAGAAATTTCTCCTTGGTTAAGTGAATTTAAAAATGATATGATGCTAAATGAAGCTTTGTTTGCTAGAGTAAAATCGGTTTACCAACAAAGAGAAAACTTAGATTTGACTCCGGAGCAAACCATGTTGTTAGAAAAAAACTACAAAAGCTTTTCAAGAAACGGAGCTAATTTACCTGATGATAAAAAAGCTGAATTACGTAAAATTGATACAGAATTAGCAAAATTATCATTACAGTTTGGTGAGCACGTATTAGCAGAAACTAACAACTTTAAAATGCATTTAACTGATGAAAAAGATGTTGATGGTTTACCAGAAAATGAAAAAGAAGCTGCTAAAGAAATAGCAAAACAAAAAGGCAAAGAAGGATGGGTTATCACATTAGATTATCCGAGTTATATTCCTTTTATGACCTATGCAACCAATAGAGAGTTGCGTAAAAAATTGGCGTTAGCTTTTGGTAAAAAAGGGTTTCAACAAAATGAATTTAACAACGAACAAATTGTTTTAGATATTGTTAATCTTCGTTACAAAAGAGCACAATTATTAGGATATAAGTCGCATGCTGATTTTGTATTAGAAGAGCGTATGGCAGAAACTCCTAAAAAGGTATTATCCTTCTTAGAAGATTTATTAGCCAAGGCAAAACCAGCTGCTGAACGCGAGTTTAAAAATTTAGAAAACTACGCTAAAAAGCTTGATAATATTGATCAGTTACAAAAATGGGACGGAGCGTATTATGCTGAAAAATTAAAAAAAGAACTTTTCAATTTAGATCAGGAAGCATTAAAACCATATTTTAAGCTAGAAAATGTAATTGATGGAGTTTTTGATATTGCTGGTAAATTATATGATTTACATTTTGAAGAAATTTTTGACATTGATAAATATCATGAAGATGTTAAAACATATAAAGTAGTTGATTCGAAAGGAAACTTCATTTCTCATTTTTACGCTGATTTTCATCCAAGACCTGGAAAACGAAACGGAGCGTGGATGACTTCTTATAAGTCGCAACACATTACAAATGGTGTAAATGAGCGTCCACAAGTTTCAATTGTATGCAACTTTACCAAACCAACAGCAACCAAACCTTCTTTATTAACATTTAACGAAGTTACTACCCTATTCCATGAATTTGGTCATGCACTTCACGGTATGTTAGCAAACACAACCTATAAAAGTTTATCAGGAACGTCTGTATATTGGGATTTTGTGGAATTACCAAGTCAAGTTTTAGAGAATTGGTGTTATGAAAAAGAAGCATTAGAGTTATTTGCGAAACATTTTGAAACAGGCGAAACCATTCCTTTAGAATTCATAGAAAAAATCAAAGAATCAGCCAATTTCCATGAAGGAATGCAAACGTTACGTCAGTTAAGTTTTGGCTTACTCGACATGTCATGGCACGGTGGGAATCCCACAGATATTAAAAATGTAAAAACGTTTGAAAATAAAGCTTTTAGAGACACCCAATTATATCCTGATGTAGTAGAAAATTGTATGAGTACAGCTTTTTCTCATATCTTCCAAGGCGGATATTCATCGGGTTATTATTCTTATAAATGGGCAGAAGTTTTAGACGCTGATGCTTTTGAATATTTCCAAGAAAAAGGAATTTTTGACAAAGAAGTAGCTGCTAAATTCAAAGAAAATGTACTTTCTAAAGGTGGTACTGAAGAGCCAATGGAATTGTACAAACGCTTTAGAGGCAGAGAACCAAAACCAGAAGCTTTGCTAAAAAGAGCTGGACTTATGAACTAATTATAAATTACGAATTATGAGTTTACAATTTCAAATTCATAATTCGTAATTATTTATTCTTTTCTTCAATCCACTTACTCATATATTTTGTGGCTTGTAATGTTTTATTTTTCAATAAATTATTTCAAATATTAGCTTTAACACTAATTAACTCTTAAAATTCTTTCAATATAATTTTTGTGACTATTTTTAACAGAAATAAATTGAAAATGAAAATCTACTTATTAATTCCCCTATTGCTATTTTCTTTTGGAGAGCTAATTGCTCAAACTATCGTAAAAGGAAAAATTATTTCTAACAAAAATGAAGTATTAGAAGGTGCATCGGTCTTTTTAAATAATACTACCATTGGAACTATTTCAAATGAAAAAGGAGAATTTGAACTAAAAATTAAGAATGGAAACTATGATTTAGTTATTTCGTATTTGGGATTCAAAACCCAGCGAATTCCAATAAATACAGATAATAAAATTGAATTTATAACTATAAAATTACTTCCAGAAACCAATATTTTAAATGAAGTTGTAATAGAAAAGACAACATATGATGACAACTGGAAACATAACTTAGCCCGATTTAAACAAGCTTTTTTGGGAAGAACCAAGCTAGCATCAGAATGTATAATTTTAAACGAAAAAGACATTCATTTTAATTATAATACCAAAACAAACACTCTCTCTGCATCAACTAAAAGACCTTTAAAAATAAAGCATACAGGATTGGGATATTTGATCACGTATGATTTAATAGATTTTACATTACAACAAAATCAGCTTTTTTTTAGTGGTTATGCACGTTATGAAAATCTACGAAAGTCAATCAGAAAAAAATGGAAAAATAATAGATTAGAAGCATATAATGGTTCTCAAATGCATTTTTTACGTAGTTTACTTAATCAAAATTTAAAACAAGAAGGATTTGTTGTAAACAAATTTAAACGTGTTATGAATCCTAATAGACCTTCGGATGAAAAAATAAAATTAGCACGTGAATTAATCCAACTACATAGTGGTCAAATAGATCTTTCTAAAAATATACCGCTTCCTAAAACTCCTATAGATAGTGCTATAGTAACTTTTCAAAAAAGCAAACTACCAAAATATCAAGACTTTTTATACAAAAGTAATGTTCCTTATGAGGATATGTTTTCTTCAGTAGAAAATTCTCATTATTTAAATTTTAAAGATTATTTAATGGTTGTGTACACAAAAGAGCCTGAAGAAGCTAATTATTTAACGGGAATGTTTGGCAAGCAGAAAAAAGCAACTGGTGTACAAACATCAAATATTGTTTTGCTAGAAGGAAAATCTGAAATTGATCCTTCTGGAATTTTAGCGAACCCTAATGCAGTATTCAACGAAGGATATTGGGGATTTGAATCCTTTGCTAATATGCTTCCGTTGGATTATCAACCTCCTAAAAACTAATCTTTATTCTTTTCTTCAATCCACTTACTCATATATTTTGTGGATTGTAGCGTTTGATGTTGTAACAAATTGCCGAGGAAGTTTTGCTTTCTGTGCTCAGTTAGGTTTTGTTGTGTTGATTCAATTCTTTCAATAAAAGCTTTACCTAATTCTATTTTATCGTATAGTTGGTTGATGATCTCAATTCCGTTTTTTTGAGATTGTTCCCAAATAGTTTTATCGGAATGCAACTCAACTGCTTTGTCAACAAAATTATTCCAATCATTTTCCACAAAACCATTCCAAGGTAAATCTGCACGCATTCCTTCTGCACCTATTGAAGTAGTTACACTTGGTGTTCCACAAACCATAGCTTCAGTAAGTTTACCTTTAATTCCTGCTCCAAATCGGATGGGAGCTAAAACTACACGTGCTTTTTTCACAACTTCAAGAGCATCTTCAGCAAAACCTTTAATAATAAATCCTTCTTCTGGTTTGTGTAATTGATGTATTTGTTGCGAAGCATATGCTCCGTAAATATGAACTTCAACTTTTGGGAGTTGTTTCCGAATAGATTTCCAGAGTTTTTTTAACTGTAAAACTGCATCTACATTGGGTTGGTGAAAAAAGTTTCCTACAAACACAAAATGCTCACGTTGCTCAAACGATAACCAACTTTCAATTTTTTCTTTATCAATTTTATCTAATAAGAAAGGGAGATGTAACAATAGATCTTCTTCAATCTTAAATAGATTTTTCAATACATCCATTTCAAAAGAAGAAATGATCAAACTCAAATCGCATCGTAAAATGGAGGCTATTTCTCTTTTTGCCAGATCAGAGGTCAACAAATCATCAGTAGAAAACTGCTCATGTTTTTTAAGTTTTTCATGACGCGTTTTTCTTAACGAATGTAAATCTTCAGTATCTAAAATTCGGAGTGCATTTGGGCAATTTTCAGCAACGCGCCAACCGAATTGCTCTTCCATCATAAATCGGTCAAACAATACCAAATCAGGATTCAGATTCTTGATAAAATCATCAAAAGAAGATGCATTCAATTCAATAGCAACTTCATTAATATTCAACGATGTTAAATCTACAGAGTTTTCAGTTTTTTGTGCAGGTGATGCAAAAGTAATGCTATAATTTTCTTTTAAAAACAACTCAATAAGTTGAAACATTCTATTGCCTGCTCCAGTTGTTTTTTCAAGCCAAACATAACCAATTATTAAAACCGCTTTCAATATGTTATTTTGATTTTGCTTCTTTAGCCCAATCAATAATCATTTGAGATTGCGCATCTGTTAATTTCCCTTCATTATGCAACCAAACATAGGTTTTTAAAGGCATTTCTTTTTTCTCCATCACCTCAATAATTTCTTCTAAAGCATGATCTTTTTGATCTTTGTTATAAGAACTCCACTCTGAAAAATTCAAATGCTCCTTTCCTTCTTCAATATGATGAGCTATTCTAAAATTTAAAGGTGTTATTTGAAAATACCATGGGTATTGTGTGTTGTTAGAATGACAATCAAAACAAGCATTAAACAACATGGTTTTTACTGTATTGGAAGGCTGAGTTTCTGCTAAAAAAGATTTTAACTGATAATCTCCTTGGTTTTTTTCTGGCTGAATAAATTGTACAGCTAATAATAAAACTACAGCCGTTAATGCTGCTTTTTCAAATTTGCTCATAATTTTCTTTGTTAGTTTATCAAAAGTAGTAAATAATCTTGATTGTTTTTTTAAGGTAAATAATTGTATTTTTGTATAGTATAATTCAAATCAAAAACATGAAATACGATATTATCGTTATAGGTTCTGGTCCTGGTGGTTATATTGCTGCGATTAGAGCTTCTCAATTAGGTAAAAAAGTTGCAATTATTGAAAAATATTCAACATTAGGAGGTACTTGTTTAAACGTTGGGTGTATTCCTTCAAAAGCTTTATTAGATAGCTCTCATCATTACTACGATGCTGTACACCATTTTGAAGAACACGGAATTTCGGTTGAAAACCCAAGTTTTGACTTTAGAAAAATGGTTGATCGCAAAGCGAAAGTTGTTGAGCAAACTACTGGAGGAATCAAGTTTTTAATGGATAAAAATGATATTGATGTTTTTGAAGGTTTAGGTTCTTTTGAAGATGCAACACATGTAAAAATTACTAAAAACGATGGTTCATCAGAAGTAATTGAAGGAACAAATATTATTATTGCTACCGGTTCAAAACCATCAACATTGCCTTTTATTTCTATTGATAAAGAGCGTGTAATTACATCTACTGAAGCGTTAAAATTAAAAGAAGTACCAAAACATTTATTAGTAATTGGTGGTGGTGTTATCGGATTAGAATTAGGTTCGGTTTACAAGCGTTTAGGTGCTGAAGTGACAGTTATTGAATATGCCCCAAGCATTACACCAACAATGGATGCTGATGTTTCTAAAGAACTTCAAAAAGTATTAAAGAAACAAGGGATGAAGTTTAACGTTAGTCACGGAGTAACTTCTGTAGAAAGAAAAGGGGATGAAGTTGTTGTAATAGCTAAAAATAAAAAAGGTGAAGAAGTAACCTTTACTGGGGACTACTGTTTAGTATCGGTAGGTCGTCGTCCATATACAGATGGGTTAGCTCTTGATAAAGCAGGAGTTAAAGTAACTGAAAGAGGAATGGTTGATGTTAACGATCATTTACAAACAAATGTTTCTAATATTTACGCAATTGGAGATGTGGTTCGTGGTGCTATGTTAGCGCACAAAGCAGAAGAAGAAGGTGTGGTGGTTGCTGAATATTTAGCAGGTGAAAAGCCACATATTGACTATAATTTAATTCCTGGAATTGTTTACACATGGCCAGAAGTAGCAGCTGTGGGTAAAACAGAACAAGAATTAAAAGATGCCAATACAAATTATAAAGTTGGAAAGTTCCCGATGCGTGCTTTAGGACGCTCTAGAGCTAGTGGCGATATTGACGGTTTTGTAAAAGTATTAGCTGATAAAAATACAGATGAAATATTAGGTGTTCATATGGTTGGTGCTCGTGTTGCTGATTTAATTATGGAAATGGCTGTTGCTATGGAGTATAGAGCATCTGCAGAAGATATTGCTCGCATTTGTCATGGTCACCCAACCTATTCAGAAGCAGTTAAAGAAGCTGCTAAAGCTGCATGGGACGGAAAACCTTTAAATAGCTAAAAAACCTCCTTAAAACAAACTAAAAAGCGACTTAAATGAGTCGCTTTTCTTTTTTAATTATATCTTAATTTACACATTGCTATTTTTATCAACTCTTGCATTGGTTTTTTGCAGTAGTTATCTACATATACATTTTGTATATTTTCTAAAAACTTCCTGCTTTTTAACGATGGTTCTTCATTTTGAGCTTCAAGAAATAAAACCTCTTGCCATAATACCAATAATTGATTTACAAGCTTTGTATTATTAACACAAAGATGAGTTAACTGATTATATGTACTTTTGGAGTAGCTGGTAAAAATCATGGGCATTGTTACCAGTTTTTTAAATATATAGGTAGCTCGGTTTACCAAGTCTTCATTAGAATTTATGGAAACTATTTTAAAATCTTCTTTACATTTATTAGTTTTTGAAAAAAACATTAAAAAAGAATTAACAATAATACTTGAACAATCTAAAGAGCATGAATAATAAATTTCTACTCCTAAATTAGTATTTAGTATGAGTACATCATTATGTGTACTTGATTGTAAGAATGATTGCAGTTTTTCTACTTCTTTATGCGAAAGAAGTAGTTCTTTTTTATATTGTTTTCCATGTATAAAAACTGCTTTCATCAAAATTTAAATGAATATATCATAAAATAGACAGCAACAAAATAGCATATCTACAAAAAAATAGTGTTGATTTTACAAAATTATAATTTTTAACCATATATAATTAAAAATGGTATTGATAAAATTTATACTAAAATTAATCTTCACTATTCTTGAAACAAAAAAAAACCGAACATTCGTTCGGTTTTTTAAAAATTTATGTAGAAACTCTTATTGAATTCCGTAGAAAGAACTCATATTATCTTCAATATTAGAAGCTTTTTTTATTGCTTCATACATTTTAAACGATTGATTTTTTCTTTGGTTAGCAATACGCTTTCTATAAGAATCATAGTTTGGTAATTCTGTTGGTAATTCTTTTCCAGTAACCATGAATGCAAATACACCTCTGTCTCCAACCACTTTATTGAAAACTTCATTTTCTTTAGCATTTAACATCGCTCCAACTACTTTTGGTTCAAAACCTACACCAGTAATAGTTGGTGATTGTAAATTAACTCCTTCTGCAGTTCTAACAGTTTGATTGGTTGCTTTTGCTATTTCATCTAAAGTAGAACCATTTAATTTATTTTTAATGATTTCAGCTTTCTTTTCATTAACTAAAATAGGACGCACTGTTGCTACAGCTTTATCAACCGGCATTAAACCTTTTTCAGTTTTACCAGTTAATGTTGCCACTACGTAACCTCCATTTACATCAAAACGCTTATAATCTCCAACTTCTGCATCTTTGTCAAAAGCCCAAGTAATAATTTGTCTTTCATTACCTAATCCTGGAACATTTTCATCTAATGCTTTTAAACCTACCGCTGGTAAAGAAGACACATTTTTTTCTTTAACTAATTCGTCAAAATTAGTTCCTTTAGAAACTTCTAAAGCAAAGGTTTCAGCATCTTGGAAAATAGCATTCTCTGTAGCTTCTGAAGCTTCAATTTTACGACCAAAGGTTGCTAATTTAACTGCATTTTGGAAATTCTTTTGGTCTTCTATATTAATGATATGGAAACCAAAAACACTTTTTACTACTCCCATATCTCCTTTATTATTTTCAAAAGAGAAATCTCTGAATTCAGGAACCATTCTATTGTAAGTAAACCATCCTAAATCTCCTCCTTTTTCTGCAGAACCTTTATCAGAAGACAGCTCTTTTGCTAAATCAGCAAATTTAGAAGGTGAGTTTTTAACTACAGCTAATAAGCTATCTGCAGTTTTCTTAGCTTGTTCTTCAGTTTGAGTTATCTCAGCGTCTGCAGAACGAGATCCTATAAATGGAATTAAAATATGGCTTGCTTTTACAGAGTCTGGCACCCTAGCTATTTCTGTAATTTTAGAAATTTTGAAGAAACCGTTGTCTTTGTATGGCCCAAAAACATCCCCTTCTTCTCCATTAAAAATATCTTCAGCAATTGTTTGAGGAACTTGAACTTTAAACTGTAAATTTTCATTTAAAGAAACATCTGATTTATTTTCATCTAAGAAAGTTTTATAATCTGTAGTAGATTTTAAACCTTTTACTGTAATATTTCCTTTGGCAACTGCATTGTATTCTTCTCTATCATTTAACAACTTAGCTACTTCAGTTTTAATAGCTTCTTCATCTGCTTCTGTTGGAACAATATCAAACTTTACATATTTAATATCTCTTGATGCTTCAACTTCAAATTCATCTGAATGATTATTAATATACCCTTCAACTTCACTTTTCCCAACAGTAACTAAACTATCTGACACAGATGAAAAAGGCACATAAACAAATTTGCTGTTTACTTTGGTGTTTTCTGTTAAATATTGTGCTTCTCCTTCTTTTAAAGAAGCTCCTAAGCCAGCCGCAACTAAATTGTCATAAGCTGTTTTTTGTAAGTTATTTTTTAACGAAGCCATGTAGTTTTGCCACGCACTCCATTCAGCAGTTCTATCAGCTTTAATGGTTGCCAAATGTTCTTTTAACTTGTCTTTATCAAAAATACCTGAAGTTTGAAATCTTGGATCTCCTTGTACAGATGGTGCTTCGTATAAAGCATTCATAATATCTGCTTCACCAACAGTAATACCTGCTTCAGTTAATTGATTTTCGTATATTTTTTGTCTTAATAAGTTATTCCAAACAGCTTTTGCAGCTTGCATTTCAGATACTCTGTTACCTGTTTGAGCTTTATAATTTTCTAAAGCTTCTGCAAACTCTTGACGCGTAATAGCTTCTCCGTTTACTTCACCTACTTCATTTACTTTACTTGCATTGAAAAAATCTGATAAAGATGATGGATCTAATACAAATGCAAACAATGCTAAACCTATTACAAGAATTAAGAACAATGAACGTTCTCTAATTTTCGATAAAATTGCCATATATGATTTATTTTATTAACAGTGTGCGAAAATACAATTTCACATTTAATAATGCAATGTTTTTTTACCTGTTTTACAGCTTGTTTTAGAAGTATTTATAAGAAAAGTTTAATCTTCTTTATCTAAAACTTTGAAGTAAATAGAATCTATTTTAGTGGAACTAGATTGAGTAATTTTTATATGAAATTTTTCAATTTCAACAATTTCATCTTGCTCAGGAATACTTTCTGTATGGTTGATAATAAATCCTCCTAAAGTTTCGTAAGCATCTTCTTTAGGTATATTCAATCCGTATTCTTCATTTAAATAATCAACTTCTAAACGTGCGGAAAAGTTAAACTCTCTGTCATTAATCTTTTCTTCTAACAATTCTTGACTATCGTGTTCATCTTCAATTTCTCCAAACAATTCTTCTACAATATCTTCAACCGTAATAATTCCTGATGTACCGCCATACTCATCTACAACTACTGCTATGCTTTTTCTTTTTTTCATTAGTACATTCAATACATCATTGATCATCATAGATTCTGGAACTATTTCTACTGGCAGTAAAATAGACTTAATAGATTTTGGTCTTTTAAAAAGTTCAAAGGCATTTACATACCCTAAAATATCATCTAACGAACTTTTGTACACCAATATTTTTGAAAAACCACTTTCTATAAATAAATTTTTAAGATTGGTAACCGTTTCATGAACCTCAACTGCTAAAATTTCGGTTCTTGGCACCATAATTTCACGTGCTTTTACCTTGTTAAACTCAAGTGCATTCTGAAAAATCTGAATTTCTGAATCCATTTCATCATCATCATTTCCTGTTTCTAGTTGTTCAGAAATATAATTTCCTAATTCTTCTTTACTAAATTCTACTTGCACCTCATCTTCTTTAGCTTTGAATAAAACACGTAAAAAAAAGTCTGAAATTTTAGTGATAAAACCTGTAATAAAGTAGAATAAAACAAAGAATATGTATGCCGGTAGTGCAAATATTTTTAAAGCCTCGTTAGCATAAATTCTAAAAATAGCCTTCGGTAAGAATTCTGCTGTTACTAAAATTAATATGGTAGAAATTAAGGTTTGTGTTAGTAACTGTAAATCTTGCAAAAGGTAGTTAATAAAACTATATGAAGTAGGTAAAAAGGAATGAAACCAATTCATTAATAACTTACCCATAAAGTAACTATAAATTACCAAGGCAATGTTATTACCTACCAACATTGTAGTAATAAATTTTGATGATTTTTCGGTAATTTTTGAGAGGATTTTAGGCAAAAAACCTTCTCTTTTCTTCTCAAGTTCTATGTGCAATTTATTGGCAGAAACAAATGCAATTTCCATACCCGAGAAAAAGGCAGAAAATAAAATGGAAACGAAAATAATGAGCAATTCGTAGTTCATTAACGTTGTTGATTTCGCTTTTCTATTTTTCTTCTAAAATTTCTTTTAAAGAAGAAAATTAATGTGATAAATATAGCAAAACCAAACATAAATAATGCTTGTTGTTTGTTTTTATTCCACTGTAAAATTCCTTCAACCAAAAATATGACTCCAACTACTAAATAGCCATATTGTAAGATCTTCCAAAGTTTGTTCATTATAATTCATTTTGGTTAGCTTGAATATTCCCTGTAATATCTTTAGCTATCCATTTAGTTAAATCTTGATTAGATTCAAAGCCAAAACCATTTATTGTATCTCTAAGGGTTGTTAATCTAAAACCATCTTCAGTAAAAAAATAAGCTTCTTTTTCATCCCAAAATAACTGATTTGTTTCTAATTTAACATTATCTGTATGATTTGTAATCACCACATTATCAGAAATTTCTGAAATAGAAGTTTTACTATAGGAAAGAGCATAATTACCTGTAATGGTAGTAGAATCTTTTCCATCTGTGCTAATGGTAACAATTTTTATCCCTTTAGGAAACTCATTATATGGGTGTTCTTTCCGGTTGGAGAAATCATATAAGAGTGGTGTTATCATTTTAGAGGTAATTTTTCCAGAATCTTTATACACATGGTATGCATTTTTAGCAATGCCGATGGGTTTGTTTTTATCTGCTAAAAAATCACGTACCTGTTTAGCATCATTAGTACAAGAAAAAAACATTGCTACCAAGTTAATGGCAGCAATGTTTTTTTTTATATTTCTTGTAAATATTTTCATCAATATTTACTATGGTACACGAACCGTTTCACCAATCCAACATCCAATTCTGTATGAACTTCCAGAAGAAACTCCTTTAGTGAATACTAATTTTTTTGATGGAACATTTCCTTTATAGCTAGAAATGTATCTTCCGGCATTTGAACTTGGATCTACTTTTTGTGCTTTATAAGCCATATTTAATGCGGCAACATAAACCATACGCTTTTCAAATTCATCTCCTCCACAAGAGTTTGCACTTTTAGCATACATACCAGCAATTAACAAATATGCTTTACCCATGTTTGGATTGTATTTTAGTGCTTCATAAGCTAAGCTTCTTGCCTTACCAAATCTTCCTCTATCTCTTGCTTCTTGAGCAGAGATTAATTTTAATTTTGCTTTTTTGTATGGATCTGTTTCTAAGTTAAAAGCCTTGTTTCTCATTTGAGTAGCTCCACTAGAATCTCCATTTTTGTCTAATACTCCTGCTAAGAAGTTATAAGCATCTGCAGATTGAGTTACATCAGCATAAGCTGTTGCTAATTTTTCAAATAATGGATCTGTTTGACACCCCTTATTATACATTCTTGATACTGCTCTACGTAACCAAGTTCCGTCTGTTTTGTTAGCATCGAAATCTCTTGAATAGATAGGAATTAACCTTTCGCAAGTTGCAATTTCAGAAATGATATTGTCTAACCCACCTTCAATTTGACCTAATGCTTTAGAGTTAATAGTATAAGCTCTTAATCTCTTTTTCTCTTTAGCATCTAAAGTACCTGCTTCTTCTTTTGGTTGTAATTCTCCAATTTTTTTAGAGTAATCGTCTAACTTCTCACCTACAGATTCCATTACATCATCATAAGCATTAAATACTCTCTGTGGATCAGAATCTTTAAATCTATCTGTTACTCCTTGGAAATATCTGTAAATGTTCTTTACACTCATGTCCTTTGGAGAATCTTTATATGCTTTTTCTAGAATAGCAAATATCTCATCATCCGTAGCTAAACTATTATCAATTAAGTATTCTGCATAATCACTATGAGCTTTAGCTGCATCTTTATCTGGAAAATTAGCAAGCCTAGTTTCATATACTTTTTTAACTAAGGCATAATCTTTAGTTTTTTCTGCGGCTTTTGCTCCGTACTTATAAATATTTACCGATAAAGTAGGACAATTAGACATTAACCATTCTAACTTTGGTTTTGCCTCATTATATTTTTTGGTTGATACATCTCCTTTGAAGAGATTATACTTTAATGTACATTCTTGACTCGCTTGTGCGTTAACGTTAGTAACAGCTACAAACAAAAATAAACTTGCTAGTAAATACGTAAGTTTTTTCATCATTTATCAGTTTTCGTTAATCTATTTCTCTTTTCTTAAACCAGTCTATCGCGTTCAAAGATAAACTTAATCTAACATTGAAATAATTTTCTTTTATTAAATTATTGTTAGTTGTTCCTTTTTGACCATATTCAAAACCTAGGTTTAAATTTGACAGTTGCTTTGGCAACGGTAATCCTAAACCAACATTTATGCCAAAATCTTTTATTGATTCAAAATTATTATTGGTTGCCTGTCCAGTATTAACCAGTAGACCTGTTCGTTCAAAGCGCAAACCAGCCCTATAAGTAACTCTATTCCAGTAACTAGATATTGAATTCATTTTAGGTATATAATAACCTCCTATAGAAGTTCTCATTGCATTTTCATAAGCATATCCTTGATCAAGATTTGTTTGTTCTAATGCTTTTTGAAATTCTGAATTAACTCCCACATACCATTTATTTTCTTTTCCTACACCAAACCCAGCAATAGTTTGTACAGGACTTGTAACTTTGTCTGTAAAAGATCTATTATATAAAGTATCTCTAGGAATTTCTGATCCAGCACCAGAAAAAGAAAGTGAATATAAACGCTGTGTTCCTTTTTGAGTTAATTTATTAGAAAACTTAATTGCTAACCCAGTACTTAATTGTAAATTGTCTTTTAATTTTGTTTTGTATTGAATTCCTGCCTTAAACTCTCCTCCTCTAACAGTAGCTTCTTCTTGATATTTTGTTGCTAAAGCTACTTGGTTTCTTTGATTTAAAATATTTTTATCAACATTTCCAAAAACAAAAGCTGCTTCTACACCTAAAGAAAACCCTTCAAATAAATACATTCCGTAATTCGCATACAACCTACTTGTACCTCCTTTACCAGAATTTCTTGTAACTTCCAGAATATTTCCATCGACATCTGTAATTTCATTAATTAATGAATATCCAACCGATGTTAATGGTTGTAGTCCTGCCCCAAAACCAGCTTTATCTCCAATTGGAAATCCTAAAGCTATGTAATTTAAACTTGTTGAATTACCCGATTGGGATGCATTAGCTTGTTTTAAAGTTAAAAAATTAACCATTCCTCCTAATCCATAAGTTGCATAACGCAAATCTGCAATTGCTGCCGGATTTGTAAAATTAAGATGATAGCTATCAGGCATTGCAACTCCAATTCCTCCCATTGAAGCTTGCTCTACCGTTTTGGGTCTAAAATTTTCTCCTATTCCGAAGAAAGAATATGGTGACGAATTGTTTCTTTGTGCTGATAAGCTTACAGAAGTTATTACTAGTATTGCTACAAGAAGTCTCTTAATCATTCGCTGTATTATAGTTCAAAATTGTTTGTAATCCCTCCAAAACAAAATTTGGATTGGCAAATATGCCATTTTTTAATTGTTTAGCCAAGAAATTTGTATCTCCTCCTGTTAAAACTACTGTTAAAGTGTTAAATTTCTTTTTATATTGGTTAATAACACCATCTATTTCATTACAAACTCCATTAACAACTCCTGAATGAATTGAATTTTGTGTATTGTTTCCTATAAAACTATTTGACACCATAGCTTTTAACAACGGAAGTTTAGCTGTATAGTTATTCAAGGCTTTATACCTCATATTCATTCCAGGTGATATGGCTCCTCCTAAATATTCTCCTTTTTTAGTGATAAAATCAAAGGTTATACAAGTACCTGCATCAATCACTAACACATTTGTATCAGGAAAATGATGAATAGCAGCTGATGCTAATGCAATTCTGTCAACACCCAAAGTTTTTGGGGTAGCGTATAAGTTTTTAAACGGAACTTTGGTTTCATGATTTAATTCCACCAACTTTAATAATTGATGTAATCGTTGCAATTTTACTGTTGATAATTTAGCAACAGATGATATAATTGCTGAAGAAATTGAAAATTTAGTGGTAATCTTTTTTATTTCTGAAATGATTCTTGATTTGTTGAACACAACAAGTTCTTGAATAGTATCAGCCTCAAAAACAGCAACTTTAGCTCTTGTATTACCTACGTCTATTATTAAATTCATAGTAAGCCCCATAAAAGCCTCAAAGTTACAATACATTTTTTTAAAGTTATTGCTTTGTTAAATTAAAAAACGATTGTATATTTGCATCCGCTAAACAAAAGTAGCTGACTGGTGCCTTAGCTCAGTTGGTAGAGCAAAGGACTGAAAATCCTTGTGTCCCTGGTTCGATTCCTGGAGGCACCACAAATTAAGCTCGTAGCGAAAGTTACGAGTTTAATTATCTAAAGCGCTTTTGTAATGCAACTGGTGCCTTAGCTCAGTTGGTAGAGCAAAGGACTGAAAATCCTTGTGTCCCTGGTTCGATTCCTGGAGGCACCACATTAAAACCCGAACAGTTGTTCGGGTTTTTTGTTTAGTTTTGTTTCTATGCACTATCTATACATAATTCATAGCCAAAGTATTGACAAATACTATATTGGTGAGAGCATAAATCCTGAAAATAGATTACAACAACACATCACTCATTATTTTAAATATAACTATACTAAAGCTGCTAATGATTGGACTCTTGTTTTAACATATCCTTGTCAAAGTAAAGAAAATGCTCTTTATTTAGAAAAGTTTATTAAAAGAATGAAAAGTAAAAAATTAATAGAAAAAATCATTGTCAATACTTCTATTCTAGATGATATTCTATCGAAAAAATAATTCCTGGTTCCCCCGAAGCTTCGGGGCTGGAGGCACCACATTAAAACCCGAACATCTGTTCGGGTTTTTTGTTATTATTTTAGTTTAAAGCTCATCTCTACTGGTAAATGGTCAGATGCTTGACCAAATTCATTCAGCACTTTCCCACTAACATATTCAATAGTGTTTTTAGTATAAAAAATATAATCTATTCGTTGAAATAAATCTTTTGTATCAAAAGTATTATCAGGGTTTTCAGCATTAAACCCAGCATTACCAACATCTTCTAAAGCAAACATTTCTTGAATAACAGCTTCTTTATCTCTTGCTTTTGAATTAAAATCTCCTAATAGAATTGTTGGGTAATCATCTTTATATTTCTTAAACAAATCCAAAACAAAATGAAATTGTTTTACTCGCGTTGGCTTGTCAAAAGCTTCTAAATGTACGTTTATCAATACAACTTCCCTTCCGTCTAAAGTTACTTTTACTACTTGTGCTAATCTTTCTAAATAAAAAGCATCTCTGTAATACGGACTATCAGCTACTCGCTCTAAAACAATACGCTCATAATCTTTTAACGGATATTTACTTACTATAGATTGTCCTGAAATCATTTTTCCGAAGTGCATACTTGGTGGCCAATACGGAAAGGGTACATAACGCTCATCCCAATTCACACCATTAGCTACATAATTGTATCCTAATTTGGCAATTTCTTCTTCTTGATTAATTTCATAAGAACGTGCCGAATTATAATCTATTTCCTGAAAAGCAATAATATCAGGATTTACTTTTTTTACTTCAGAAATAACCTTTTTCATGTTTCCATCAAACAATTCTTTCGGTTTAGCGATAGCACGGTTGTTTGTCATTCCACTTAAATATCCAATATTATAGGTTACAATACTATATATACTATCATTTGTTACTTCCGATTCGTAATTATGAGTTATTAATTTAGCATACTCTTTCTCTTTCATGGTTGGAGAAGATCCCCATAAAAAAAATACTACAAAAGCAACAATAAATAGCGCAATGATAATGAGTAGGGATTTGATTAGACGTTTCATAGAGTTTTAAAAAAATGTTAAAGTGTTTTCCAAATTTAAACCTTTTTGATTATGAAATGTCAAATAGCTGAAAATCTTAATAAAAAAATAATGAGAAAAGTAATAACATTAATAGCATTGGTTTTTGGAGTAACGTTTGCTTCTCAAGCCCAAAAAAGAGACAGAAAAAATATGGAAAGATTATCAGTTGAACAACAAACTGAATTAGCTGTAAAAAAAATGACTTTGAATTTAGATTTAACTCCGAGTCAGCAATCGCAAATAAAGCCTTTAATTGCTCAAAGAATGCAAGAGCGTGAGCAAATGTTTAACAAGCGTAAGGAGTTTAAAGAAAATAAAAAAGAACTTACTGCGGACCAACGTTTTGAATTAAAAAACAAAATGTTAGACAAACAAATTGCTTACAAAGCCGACATGAAACGCATTTTAAATGAGGAGCAATACCAAAAGTTTGAAAAAATGCAAGCTAAAAGAAAGCATGCTATGAGTAAAAGATTTAAAAAAGGTATGAGAGGGAAGAGAAAAATGCAACCTGAAGAAAAAGAATAATTAGTTTAATTGATTGATTAGTTTTGATTGGGAAAACTCGGTTTCGGTAAAACGAAATCGAGTTTTTTATTTGAAATACGTTAATAAATCTCCTTTTTTAGATGCGGAAACTAAAATTTCCTTTCCGTTAGAAACCACTACACTTCCGCCCTTTCCTTTTTTATATTTTACAATTTCGTTGACGTTTACCAAATATGATTTATGAATACGTGCAAATGAATATTCTTCTAAAATTTCTTCAAAATATTTTAAGGTTTTACTTACTATTTTTTTAGAATTGTTGAAATGGATTTCGGTGTAATTATCATCTGCCTTACAAAAAACAATATCGTTGACGTTGACCACTTCAAATCCGTCTTGTTGAGGAATGGTTATTTTTCCGTTAACCGAATTTGTTTTTGGTTTTAGCACCTGATCTTGCAACTCTTTTTCTTTCCTTTTAATAGAAGTTACATGTTCAACTGCTTTGATCAACTCATCAATAGAAATAGGCTTTAACAAATAATATGATGCGTGACTGTTCAACGCATCTATAGCATAATGATCGTACGCGGTTACAAACACCGTTTCAAAGGTTCTGTTTTCAACTTTTTCTAATAAATCAAATGCATTTCCAAAAGGCATTTCTACATCTAAAAACACCAAATCCAACTCATTTTTTTGAATCAAACTATAAGCCTCGTCAATATTACTTGCCTCTCCTAAAAGCTCAACATTAGGACAATATTTTGACAAGTAATTGCGTAAAATATCTCTACTTATTTCTTCATCCTCAACTAAAATTGCTTTTATGTTCATTTTTATTTCTTTTTCAATAGTAATTCAACTTTTGTTCCTTCTCCACTTTTCAAAACATCAGAAACTTCCACAGAAACCCGATCTTTATACATATCGTTCAAAATAGCAACTCTCTTTTTAATAGTGCTCATTCCTTTTGATTTTTGTTTTAACTGATTTTCTGTCTTTAGTTCTTGAGATTTTTTTCTTCCAATTCCGTTATCCTGAATTGATATTAAAATACTATCCTCATTTTTTTTATCGATGGATATTTGTAAAAATCCTTTCTCTTTTTTGTAGCGTAACCCATGCCAAATAGCGTTTTCTATGTATGGTTGCAACAACATTGGCGGAATTGAGAATTGCTCTAAATCAATATTTTTATTAATGGTTATTGAATAATCAAATTTGTCTTTAAAACGATTATGTTCTAACTTCACATACAATTCTAACAACTCAATTTCTTTGGTTAGCGGAATAAAATCTTCATCAGAATTTTCTAAAACTGAACGCATTAACACTGAGAATTCCGATAAATATCTGTTCGCATTTCGCTCATCATTTACAGCAATAAAACTATTTACCGAATTCAGTGCGTTAAAAATAAAATGCGGATTCATTTGCGAGCGCATCGATTTTAGCGCTAATAAATTGTTAGCTAACTTTTGTTGTTTGTTGGTTCTGTACATAAAATACGCCAGCAAACTCATCAATAAAAAGCCGGTAATTAATGAGTAAATGATCAATCGTTGACGCTTGTTACTTTCTCTTGTTAATTGCTGATCTTTGTACGCTAAACTTATTTTACTCTGATTCAATTCTTTGTCTTTTTCTAAACTTGCGATGCGGTTTTGGTTATCGGCAATCTTTTTACTAAACCTTTTTGCTTGTTGAATTTCCTGTTCTTTTCTAACATACAACGAATCTACTACGGTTACATATTCTTGGTAACTTTTTAAAGCTTTATCATAATCTCCAACCGTTGCATATACCTCAGAAAGCCTACGCGTTGCATCTTTTTTAACTTCTAAATCCTCTTTTTTATCAGCTTCTTCAATACTTTTTTTCAAAAACGGAATTGCCTCATCATAATCTTGTTTTAGCACATACGCATTCCCAATTTTATAATTTATTTTTTGAGAATTGATAGTATCGTTTATCACTTCAGAAGCTTCTTCTTCGGCAATTTCCTCAGCCTCTTCTAGGGTTTGTTGACGCAGCTTTATTTCATCATCGTAACGATTAGATTGGTTGTAATAATCCGCTACTTTAGTCTTCTCTTTGATTGCTCGTTTTTTATTTTCTTTCGATGCTAGTTTTAAGGAATTCTGATACAGATTATCTGCTTTTTGAAGATTTCCTTTTTTAGCATACACATCTGCCAATTTCGAGTTTAAGTCAGTAATTTTTGGTGTAACCAAATTGTTTTTAGCAATACTTAATGCTTTCTTATAACTGTTTTCTGCTTTAGTAAACTCTTGCTCTGCAAAAAAAACATCTCCTAAACCTTCATTCACAACAATTTGCTGATAATCGCTCAACCTTTCACCTAACAATTCATTATATGTTGATTCACTATCATCATTTTTATTTGCTAAAAATTGAGCGTTAGCCAATTGTATTTTCGCTTCAATATTATCATCTATTTGTAAAGAAATTTTGTAGTTGCTGATGGCTAAATCGTACTGTTTCCAATAAAAATAAATATCTGCTAAGGTTTTATAAGTGTTTGCATTTCGGCTTCTAGAATTATTAGTTTTAAGTGCTTTTTCAACAAAAGATATACTTTTTTCAATGTCTTTTTTCTTATAGAAATTTGCAGAATCTATACGCTGATTATATAAATCGTAATTACTTTTTCTAGAGCTAAAATCGCTGTTTGAAAAACCTTCTACCGAAATTTTAATATCCTCATCTGATTTTATGGTATAATAAACCGTTTCAAAATCGGGATGTTCAACAATTAATTGGTCATTTACTCGTGCTTTTACAAGATATACTCCTTGCGTATTCGATAAATTTGTAACAAAGCCGTTTACCTGCACTCGAGCATTCTTTATAGGTTGATTGGTTTGATCATCAATCACTTTTACCTTTACCTCAAATTGCTTTGAGACAGCATTCATAGGTTCTTGCTGTGAAAACCCGGAAAAGTTACACAGTAACAAGAAAACATAAAATATGTAAGTGAAATACCTCATAAATACGATTGTGATGTAAACATACACACAAAAAAGCTACCAAAAAAATAGAGTTTTGGCATTAATAGCCAATTCACACACTTAAAAACGGGTTTTACTAAATCAATCTATTTCTTAACTCATTAAAAAGTACTGTTCACTCATTCTGCTTTTTTTAAGAAGAATGTTCAGCTTAGTTTTAAATCGTGAAACTCACCAAACTGAAACTTTGTATCACAAAAAAACAAGAATTATGAAACTTATTAAAATCACCATTTTTTCCTTTTTATTTATAGGATTAACTGCCTTTACAACCAAAACTTCTGAAAAGGAAACTGCTCAACCTTTAAAAAAGCAACAAACAATTAAAGTTGCCTTGTTATTGGATACTAGCAATAGCATGGACGGTCTCATCAATCAAGCAAAAGCACAATTATGGGAAATCGTTAATGAACTATCATATGCTAAATGCGGAAACAGTAAACCAAACCTGCAAATTGCTCTGTATGAATATGGAAATGATGGATTATCATCTAGAAACGGATACATCAGAAGAGTTTTACGTTTTAGTAGCGATTTAGATGAAATTTCGGAACGTTTGTTTTCATTAACTACCAATGGCGGAAGTGAGTTCTGTGGCACGGTAATCCAGACTTCTTTAGATGAATTGGAATGGGGTAAAAATGAAGATGATTTAAAAATGATATTTATTGCCGGAAATGAACCTTTTACTCAGGGTAAAATCAATTATGTAGATGCTGTAGTGAATGCCAAAGAAAAAGATGTGGTAGTAAATACTATTTTTTGTGGTGATTACAACAATGGAATTAGCGGTATGTGGCAAGATGGTGCAAGACGTGGTGATGGTGATTATATGACCATTAATCATAATAAGAAAGTGGTGCATATTGTAACTCCGTATGATGATGAGATTATTATTTTAAATAAAAAACTGAACAAAACATACATTTATTATGGTGATGTAGGTTATTCAAAATACCAAAGTCAAGCAAAAGAAGATCTTAACGCAGAATCATTAGACGAAGTGGTAGTGGTAAAAAGAGCAGTTACTAAAAGTTCTCGTTTATATAATAATTCTTCTTGGGATTTGGTAGATGCTGAAAAAGATAAAGATTTTAAATACAGTAAACTAAAAAAGAAACAATTACCTAAAGAGCTACGAAACAAATCTACCGAAGAAATTAAAAAATATGTTACTGAGAAAAGTAATGAACGAAAAGAAATTCAGCAAAAAATTCAAGAGTTAAACAAAAAGCGTCGTGATTATGTTGCTAACAAACAACGTGAAAACTCTACAAAAGATCAGTTAGAAAGTGTGATGATTCAAGCTATTAAAAAACAAGCGAAAAAGAAAAATTATACCTGGTAATAGGTTTTGGGGATTACTTATTTATTTTGGTTGATTGAAAACTCGGTTTCGGTAAAACGGAATCGAGTTTTTTATTTTAACCAATCATTCAAATTCATTTTAAATGTTTTACCTATTGGAATTATATAATCATTAATTTTTATTCTATTACCCTCTATTTCATTCACATGTTTTTTAGCTATAATAAATGACTTATGTACTTGTATAAAAAAATCATCAGGTAGTATCTTTTTAAATTCTGATATTTTTTCTCTAATGCTGAACTCGCTTTCTTCAGTAACAATTTTACAATAATTACCCAATGCCTCTACAAATAATATATCATCAACTTTAACTTGAATAATTTTTTTTTCGCTCTTTATAAATAAGCTGTCAATGTCTACGTTTTTTACTTGCTTTATTTGTTTTTTTTCTTTCTCATTAATTTTATTTACCGCTTTTAAAAAACGTTCGAAACTAAATGGTTTTAAAAGATAATCTACAATATTAAGCTCATAACCTTCTATAGCGTGTTCTGCATAAGCTGTTGTTACTATTACCTTAGGAGGATTTTTTAATGTTTTTAAAAAATCAAAGCCCTTTAGTTTAGGCATATTTAAGTCTAAAAAAATTAGATCTACAGTATTGTTATTTAAAAAATCTATAGCTTCAATCGCATTAAAGCAGTTTTTTAAAAATTTAAGATTTGGTAGCATATCACAATATTCTTTTATAATATCATGCGCTACTGTTTCATCATCAACTATGATATATTTTATCATAAAATAGTTAAGTTTAATTTAGTATTAAAAACATCACCTATACTAGTACTTGACAAACTATATTTACTAGGATATGTCAACTCTAACCTTCTAAATAAGTTTTGTAAACCAACTCCTTCTTCTTGTGATAATTCTTCGTCGAAATTATTTTCAACTTCAAAATATATTTTTCCTTCTTTTGATATCAATTTTATGTAAACATAAGCATCCTTAGTAAGGTTTTCAACTCCATGTTTAAATGCATTTTCTACTAAATTAATAAAAAGTAATGGCATAATTTTTAGATCTTCATTATCAACCTCAATACTAAAATTAATATCCACCTCTTTATGATATCTCATCTTATGTAAATTAAGATAGTTTTGTATGAATTGAATTTCTTCTTTTAACGTTACATAATCATGTTGTGATTTGTAAATACTATAACGCATCATTTCAGAAAGTTCTAACACTAACTTTTTAGCTTTTGAAGTATCTTTTTCTATCAATCCATATAAATTGTTCAGCATATTAAAGAAAAAATGAGGACTTACTTGGGTTTTTAAATGTTGTAACTCGTTTTTGACTTTTTCGTTTTTAAGATTTAAAACCTGTTTGAGCTGTGATAAGATCCAAGCAAATCCAGCTAAAAACAGTAAAGAGTAATATATTAAAACCAGAATGCTAAAAATGGACGGGTAGTTAGCCAAAAGAATTACTGAATCTTTTCCTAGAATAATAACTTCATATCCTATAATTAATATTGGAATTATAATTGAAATTCCTATAAAATACTTCGCAAAAAGCTTTTGTTTATTGTTTATTGATAAAATCATACGGTAAAATTACATTCTCTTATCCGTTATAAAAAAGAAGTTGTTAAACTACATAAAAATGATGTTGAATTATATAAAAACTGTGACAAACGAAACTTAACACATTTAATCTTTCTTATCTCTTATATACATAACAGTTCATCCCTATTAATTTTTTAACAAATAAGCTCATCATACGTTTGTTACTCAAATTTTAACAATCACTATCGATGAAAAAAAGAATCTTACGGTATTTAAAACACATTTTTGCAACCATTCTCATTTTACTAACAATAGGTGTTTGCATATTAGTCTATTTAAACGGAAGTTTAAATTATGGACAAAACGAAAAGCGATATGATCTTTCTCATGAAGGCCCTTACATTTTTTATGAAAATGACAGCATTGTAACAGTAAATTATGTAAAAGGAAATAAAACAGACGGATTTTATACAGATCAAAAAAGACATTTAGTTAACGATGTTATTACTGGAAACTGCTATTTCCCTCTGGATTCATCCAACTTTCAATTCCCTATCAAGTACAATTTTGAAATTCCAAAAGCTATTTATAACGACGGAAATAAAATTTTAGCCATTTCTGATATCGAAAGCAGTTATAAAACTTTTCGTGATTTTTTAATTAGTAACAAAGTAATAGACAAACAACTAAACTGGATTTTTAACAAAGGCCATTTGGTTTTGGTTGGTGATTTTGTTGATAGAGGTTTTTCTACTACTCAAGTACTTTGGTTTATTTACAAATTAGAACAAGAAGCTATAAAACATGGAGGAAATGTTCATTTTATTTTAGGAAACCATGAATTAAAAAACCTCCAAGGGCAATATAAATCTGCTGAACAAAAATATTATGCTGTTGCTTCAATTTTAGGCAAACAACAATTCAATTTATATGATCAAAACTCTTTTTTAGGCAAATGGATGTCTACTAAAAATACCATAGAACTAATTAATGGAGTACTTTTTACACATGGTGGAATACATCCAGAAATTGCAGAATTAAATATTACCTTAAACGATTTAAACCAAATTAACAGAGATAATTATTATAAAACTTATTATCCTAAACCCGAAAAAAATATAGATCAACTAATTCTTTCCACTAAAAAAGGGATCTGCTGGTACAGAGGGTATTTTAAAGACGATCTATCTCAAGAAAAAGTTGAAAAAGGGATTAAAAAATTCAATGCGACAGCTGTGGTCGTTGGACATACAATTCAATCTGAAGTTAAGAAATATTTCAACGGAAAAGTATTTGCAATTGATGTAAAACATCCTAATGATTATTTAAAAAGTTGGCCTAATAAAAAATCAGAAGGTTTATTAATAGAAAACAACACCTTTTACAAGGTTTTACATACCGGTAAAAAACAAAAACTATAAAAATATGATTGCTTTAACACTACTTATCATATCTTATGTATTCGAATTAATATTTTAAAAAAAGAGCTTAAAATTAAGCTCTTTTTATTCTTGAAACCAACTTGAATATTTTACATAATTGTTAGCAATCCTGTCAATTTCTCCTGAAATTAATTCTTGTGAAATATCTTTTACTTTTTTTGCAGGAACACCAGCATAAATACTTCCACTTTCAATGTGGGTGTTTTTAGTAACCACCGCTCCAGCCGCGATAATTGAGTTGCTCTCCACCACACAATCATCCATAATGATACTTCCCATACCTACCAACACATTATCGTGAATCGTACATCCGTGAACTATGGCATTATGGCCAATGGAAACATTGTTACCAATGGTAGTTGGCGATTTTTGATACGTTGCATGGATCACCGCACCGTCTTGCACATTCACCTTATTGCCCATTTTTATAAAATGAACATCGCCTCGAATAACCGCATTAAACCAAACACTACATTCTTTTCCCATAGTAACATCACCTACAATAGTGGCATTTTCTGCTACATAACAATCTTCAGGAATTTGCGGATGTTTACCGTTTACTGACTTTATAATAGGCATTAGTTAATGATTAATTGCTGACCAATACTCAACGTATTGTTTCGTAAACTGTTTAGTTTCTTCAGATTTTGGACAGTAGTATTGTATCTTTTGGCAATAGAGTACAATGTATCTCCTTTCCTAACCAAGTGATAGCTTGCTTCCACAGGAGTAGTTATAATAGCTAACCCTCCTTTATCTATTTGATGTGGTTTTATTCGATCGTACTTTTGCAATTGATATTTGTGAATGATACTAATCAATTTAGCAGGATATTTTTTATCGGTGGCATAACCAGCTCTTTTTAGTCCGTACGCCCAACCTTTATAATCGGTGTGTTTTAAGTTAAATAAACGTGCATAGCGTCTTCTGGTCACTAAAAATCTTGAGTGATCTTCATACGATGTTTCCGGATATTTATATTTTCTAAAACACTCACCAATTTCATCGTCGTCATGTGTTACACTTTTTCCTTGCCAACCTTTATGGCATTTAATTCCGAAGTGATTGTTAGAACGAATTGATAGCGGACTACGACCACTACCCGATTCTAAAACTCCTTGTGCTAACGTTATACTAGCCGGAATTTTATACTTGTGCATTTCTTTAACTGCTATAGGAGCAAACTTTGCAATATAGGCCTCTGTATGATTTGCATTGGTTTTTAACGGACGAGAGATTTGCTCTAACTGCGGAACTTCTGGTTTTTCCTCGTTAATAACTACTTCTTCATTAATTATAATTGGTTTTGGTTTGGTATGTACTACTTTTTTGTTAGTCCCACAACTAACTAGCAACACTCCTACACTAACCATTAAAAACACGCGCAACTTCATCATACTTTATCTATATGTAAATTGTTTTTTTGTAATTTTTGATTAAATCCATCAATTCCTTGTAAACCACCGGTATGAATTATCAAAATTTTACTTCCTGCTTCAAAAATATCCTTTTTTATTAAATCTACAATTCCAAAAACCATTTTCCCTGTATACACAGGGTCGAGCGGAATTTTAGTTTGAGCTGAAAACTGATTTATAAAACGAATCAACTCCTCAGTATATTTTCCGTAACCACCAAAATGATAATTATTTTGCAGCTCCCAATTATGAGTTTTTGAGGTTAATTTTTTAATTTCTTCGGATAAAAAATCACCTTTCAACGCCGGAAATCCTATTATTTTCTGATGTTCTTTCGCCGCATTTATCAATCCTGCAATGGTACCGCCAGTACCCACAGCCACACAAATATAATCGAATTTCTCATCTTCTTCTATGAGAATTTCTTCACAACCTTTCACCGCCAATGCATTTGTTCCACCTTCAGGAACCAAGTAGAAATAACCATATTTCTCATTCAGACGTTGTAAAAAATCAGCATCATTTTTGTTTCTGTACTGCTCACGAGTTACAAATTCAAATTGCATACCGTTTTTGTATGCTTCGAGTAAGGTTGTATTTTCTTGAAGGACTTTGTCTATATTTTTAGCTAATTCATCACCACGGATAATCCCGATAGTTTTTAATCCTGATAATTTACCAGCAACCGCAGTAGCTACAATATGATTAGAATATGCACCCCCAAAAGTTAGTAAGGTGTCTTTTTGTTGCTGTTTAGCTTCTTGAATGTTGTATTTGAGTTTTCTGAATTTATTGCCCGATACAAACTCATGGATTTTATCTTCTCTTTTAATCCATAGTTCTACTTCTTTTTCCTGTAAAACAGGAAGAAGTATTTGTTGGTTTTGAGTTTGTATGTTTTGGTTGAAAAAATTCATAGGTATAGATAGATTCCTGCCTTCGCAGGAATGACAAATTGATACGCAAAAATACTATTTGCCTTTTTAATAAAAAAAGGCGTACTTAGCTGTAAGTGCTAGACTTCTTTTAGTCTTATTGTATCTTTCATTAAAAATGATAAACCTCTTGAAGAATTGGTAATAATTTAGAATATGAGTGAATATTTGGATTACATTTTAGATTTTATAAAAATAATTTCCTTTTTATTTTCAGTTATAGCTCTCTATATATCCCTTAAAGTTTACAAACTTTTTTATTTCAGAGAAGTTCGAAAAAAACAACTTGATTTAGTATTAAAATTAATCAAAGATTTTCAGGAATTTGAGTTTTTAATATCATTTATACACTCAACTAAAGAACATTCTTCTGAAACTTATATCACCACCGGAAATATATTTTCATTATCTAAGAAGAAAAAAGGCAAGGAAATTTCTATTCTAAAACAAAATGATATTATAGAATTTCCTGTATATCTAACAGAAGAAATTGTAAATCAACTTAATATTTCTGATTATTTGCACAACCCTTTACTACCAAATGAAATTTCAAATAAGTTAAGAAATATTTTCTCTGATGAAATTACCTTTTCAAACACTAAGACTCTAACGGAGGCCTACTTTGTTTTAATCAATATTTCTAGAATTCTGGATTCAAAAGAATTAGACGAATTAGGCATAAAAAAAAATTCACCATATGTAAGTCGTTTAGGGATAAATTATGGGGCTTTTATAAAAAACACCGATGAACTTAAAATTGAATTAAACAAATGGTTAAAAAAAATTGGAATAAAAGATCTAAATTTAAAATGGAATAAATAACTATTATTTCCCCTTTTAAAATAATTGTAACTAAATTCTAAAACCCAGCAATCAATTCTTCTACCTCTTCCCATTCTACCATTAAATCGTCTAGTTTTGCTTTTTTAGCTTTATAGTTGTCAAAAAAGTTAGGTTGCGAAGAAACTTCCTCATAATTCTGGGCTAATTCTAAATCAATTTGTTCAATTTCTGCTTCTAAATCTGCAATTTGAGTTTCAATTTTAGAAGACCTGTTTTTTAGTTTTTTAAGCTCTTTTTCTTGTTCCTTAGAAAGTTTGTAAGCTTCTTTTTTACTGGTGTTATTTTCTTCTTTCACCACGGTACGCATTTCTGCTTCACGTAAACTTTCCATTTTGTGTTGTTCTAAGAAAAAGTCTATTCCGCCCAAATATTCTTTAATTTCTTTGTCTTTGAAACCATACACCTTATTTACCAATCCTTGTAAAAAATCACGGTCGTGAGACACCACAATTAAGGTTCCATTAAAGTTTTGTAAGGCTTGTTTCAACACATTTTTAGAAGCAATATCTAAGTGATTGGTAGGCTCATCCATTATCAACACATTGAATGGCGACAATAGTAATTTACACAACGCTAAACGGTTTCGCTCTCCACCCGACAGTACTTTTGCTTTTTTATCAACTGTATCTCCACTAAACAAAAACGCACCCAACATATCTCTAACTTTTGCTCTATTAGCATCGTTAGCAGCGTCTTCCATAATTTCTAAAACTGTTTTTTCTGGTGGTAAATATTCTGACTGATTTTGCGCAAAATAACCTACTTCAACATTATGCCCAAGTTTTAACTCTCCTTCATACGGAATTTCACCCACCATCATTTTTGCTAACGTAGATTTTCCTTGTCCGTTTTGCCCCACAAAAGCCACTTTAGCGTTACGCTCAATCATCATATTCACGTTTTCTAATACGTGTTTATCTCCGTAACTTTTACTAGCATTTTCAGCTTCCACTACAATTTTACCCGGTTCTTTTGATACTTCAAAACGTACATTCATTACCGCATTGTCATCTTGATCTACTTCAATACGCTCAACTTTTTCTAGCTTTTTGATCAACGATTGCGCCATGGATGCTTTACTCGCCTTTGCTCTGAACTTTTCAATTAGTTTTTCGGTGTGCTCAATTTCTTTTTGCTGATTTTTTTGTGTTTGCAACTGCTTTTCTTTGATTTCAGCACGCAATTCTAAAAACTGAGAATACGGTTTTTTATAATCGTAAATCTGTCCTAAAGAAATTTCTATCGTTCGGTTAGTTACATTATCTAAAAACATTTTATCATGCGACACCAATACAATTGCTCCTGCATAATTCTTTAAAAAGTTTTCTAACCAAATAATCGATTCAATATCTAAGTGGTTGGTAGGCTCATCTAGCAATAAAATATCATTGTTTTGTAATAGCAACTTAGCTAATTCTATACGCATTCTCCATCCACCGGAAAACGTATCGGTAAGCTTATCAAAATCTTCTCTCTGAAATCCTAATCCTTGTAAAATTTTCTCTGTATCTCCTTTATAATTATAACCACCTAACAACTCATACCTGTGTGTTAAATCGCTTAAATCATGAATTAATTGATTATAACCTTCGCTTTCATAATCGGTTCTTTCTGCTAATTGATGGTTGATTTCATCAAGTTGAAACTCGATTTCTTTAATTTCTTCAAACGCTTGATACGCTTCCTCTAAAATGGTTCTTCCTTGAATAAAATCTATATCCTGACGTAAAAAACCAATTTTTATTTCCTTATCAAAAGCCAACGTACCGCCACTTGGCTCAATATCTTTAGCCAACACTTTTAATAAAGTTGATTTTCCTGCTCCATTCTTTCCTATCAATCCTATTCTATCACCTTTATTTAATTTAAATGTGATGCCTGAGAACAAATCTGTTCCCATAAATGATACCGTTAAATTGTGTACGTTTAGCATAAATTACTGTAAATAATTATTGTATTTTGTAACTGTTGTTACAGGCAATTGTTATAATTTGCTTGAAATTTGCACAAACTTACAAAACACAGTTTTAACCGTATATAATTACTTAAAAAAGTATGTTTAAAAAAGGAACTAAACTTTACAGTATTTTCAATAATAAATGCCCGCGTTGTCATGAAGGCGAGTTTTTTAAACACAAACTATCGTACAACCCTAAAAAAGTTGCTGTAATTGAAGAAAATTGCTCTCATTGCGATTTAAAATACATGATGGAACCTTCATTTTTCTTTGGTGCCATGTATGTTAATTATGCTTTGGCTGTAGCTTTATTTGTGGCTATTTTTATTATAGCTAAAGTATTTATAGGATTGAATATTTTACATAGCTTTATTGCTATCATAGTGGTTTCTTTAATTCTGGGACCTATTACTTTACGTTTATCCAGAATTATTTGGATCAATATTTTTGTGAGCTATGACAAAAAATATGCTGAGAAAACAAAAAAGGTAAGTTAAAAAACTTACCTTTTTTTTATTCAAAACGTTTGATATCTATTTCTGGATCTAAATCTTCATTGTTTTCAGTAAACCCATACAGATTTTTAGCTACTGTGGGAGCAATCATCACGCCTCTTGTACCTAATCCATTTAACACATATAATTGCGAGTGATTCGGATGCACACCAACCAAAGGTCTGCGATCTTTTACAGTAGGTCTAATTCCTGCTGACTGATTGACAATTGTATAAGGTACCGATAGTACTTTTTTAAGTTTTTCAACTAGCTCATTTTTTCCTTCTTCAGTTGGAATAGAAGTTTTATCCGTCCAATTAAAAGTAGCACCTACTCTATAATAATGATTTCCTAAAGGGAGAATAAACACGGTTGATTTGAGTAAAAAATCGATATCTAATTCAGGAGCGTGAATGGTTATTAATTCTCCTTTTGTTCCGTTGAGAGGAAGAAAATTAAAAAACGGATTTTTTTTAAGTCCGAAACCTTCACTGAAAACTATTTTTTTAGCTTTTATATCTTTATAATTGAGAAAATCATCCGTAATTACTAAATCATCATAGTTAAAAGCTTCTTTTCTTAACTGATGGTTTTTTTCTAAAGAATTTCTGTAGACTCTTAATAATTTATCAGTATCAACTCTACCCGTTCCTTTTAATTCTCCATAGCCAAAATCACCAATAACTCCCTTAATTTTATCTTTTTTTACTGTGGGGATCATATAATGAGATAGCATAGGTTTATCTGAAGCTATAAACCAATTATTTTCATCGCCCACGGAAGAAAATATCTTTTTTGTAGCAAATTTAGTATCAAATTGTGCAGTAAATTTCTCTTCTAATTTTTGATAAAAAGGTAATGCTAATTCTAATTGTTGATGTCCGTTCCAAACAGGTGTAAATCGTTTTAAAATTACTGGGTTATACATTCCACCTGCCACCAAAGAGGACGTTTGAGATGCATCTTCAAAAACAATAAAACTCTTATTATTTTCTAACAACTCTTCAGCAAAAGCTAAACCTGCAAGCCCTAAACCAACAATTATATAATCAACATTCATGTAGCAAAAGTACACAATAATCATAAAAAAAGCGCTCTGAAATCAGAGCGCTTTAGTGTTATTTATATATGAAAATTAGTAGTTCCACATATCCATTTCACGGTTACGTATACCTTCTTTGATTCTGTCTGCTTCTAACAATTGGAATAATGAATTTCCGCGAACATAATCTTCAATTTTACGGTCACCGTAAAGGTTTTCTTCTTTAATAATAGTTGAGTTAAAACGACGTGCATTTAACAAGTTGTCATATGAAATTGGGTGTGCTGAGTTTTTAGGATTGAACACCTTTGAACTGTGTAACGTTTCACGAGCATCTGGGAAGAATACCCAAAACAATTCATACACACTGTCAGAATCATCAATCTCTGCAACTCCCATTACTTGAACATCTGGCCCCATAGGTGCAATGGCAAGCATACGGTACTTTAACTCACCCTGACGTTTATCAAAATACCAAATACCCTTAAACATGAATCCTTTGATATCTTGAGCTTGAACCATATATGTATCTGTATACCCACCTTGTTCTTCTCCTCCATCAATTTCACGAGTATTTACAGTCATAGACTTAACTTCTTCAAAACCAATTTTGGTTGTAAAGTAAGAGTCTTGATAAACCTCTGTTATTTCTCCTTTTTTAATACCTCTTAGCAAGGTATCGTATAAGGAACGACGGCTATTTAATGCATTGGTAGTATCAATTGGATAGTAGTATGGTAAATTGATTTTTTGATTTAAATCTACATACTCCCATACCACTTTAGACCATAAAACATCTCTGTCACTAATATAGCCATATGGTAATGGTTTGTCTCCGTCAGAATCAATTTCTTCTTGAGTTTTTTTACCAATATTATCTACCTTTTTAGCATTTAAAAGGTTGGCCTGTGCATGTACCAATCCGGTTGTTGCAAAAGCTATTAAAACCACATAAAAACGCTTCCAATTCATACTCTTATTTTTTAATTAACTATTAATTTGTAATATTAATTACAACAGGTAATACCTTTTTAATTTTATAAGAAGAGCCAGATACTGATGCTTTAATATCAAAAATAGTAACATCATCTCCTCTTCTAGCTTTTTGTAAAGCTTGTTTTGCTCTTGCATTTAAAGTAGTTCCTGAACATGGTATTGCTACTTGACCAGGTACTTTAATTTTAAAGCTAGATACATTTAATTTTAAATCGAATAAGAAATCCGGTAAACCAGCAGCAATACGTGTATTTGCTGCACTAGATTTTGGCATTGGCACTGTACCATATTGACCTCTAATCATACCTACTGCAGGTGGAATATCTTTAATTCTAAATTTCTTTCTTGATGTAACTTTTGATCCTCCTGGTAAAGTACCTGTTACATTGATAGTAACTTCATTACCTGACCCTGGAGCCATCATATAACTATCTCCTTTAACTCTTCGTAATCCTTTTGCTGAAGCACTTACTTTGTTTGAAGACACCCCTGGCATAGAGATAGTAATTGGGTTAGATAAACCACGATAAACTACGTTCATTTTATCTGCAGAAATAACTGCTTCATTAGGTTTAGGAATAACTGAATATCCTCCTTTAATTGGAATGTCAACTGGTTCTCCTTTTTCCATAAAGGTAAAAGTACCTTCTATTTTCTTATCACCTACTCCACCTGCTGCGCCGTCTAAAATAACTTGTCCTGCCTTAATCTTATCTTTTGGCCATTCTTCACCATTAATAATAACTTTTTCTGCAGTTAAGTTAGGGTCATTTTTACCTAATACAATTTTACCAGATAATTTTTCACCTGGATAGTATGCATTTTTCTCAAAAACTACCATAGCATCATAGTTTGTCATAGACACTGCACTTTCTAACTCACCTCTTAACAAGGTAGATAGAGCATCAGATTCTGTGGTCTTTACATCTGCTTGGATTTGAGTTAATTTGGTTAATGAAGCAATTAAAGGAAATCCTTCATAGTTATAATTTAACCAATTTATTTGAAGACCTTCTCTATTTTTTACAGGGTCTGTATCAAAACGAGACTCTACAACACTTGCTAAATCTGTATCTCCTAAAACTTCTAATGCTGATTTTCTAAACTCATCTACTTTAGAAACAAACTCTTTTCCTTTGGCACTAATAGTACCACTTTCAAAAAAGTAAGAATCTAAAAATGCAGATTTATCCATAAGCTCATAGTCTGTCTTATCTTCAACATCAGCTGTCATTTTTGATTTTAAATCATCAAGATAAGCATATAATTCATCAGCTTTTACTTTTAAAGCATCTGTTTTTTCTTTTGCTTCACCGTATTGTTTAGCTTGTTCTGCCGCTTTTAACGCTAAGCTTTCATATGATTTAGCATTTTGCTCAGTTGCTCTTTGATTAGCATCTGTTAATTTTTCATTCATTAAACCAAATGCAGATAAAACTTCTTTACCCATATTCATTGCCATCATTGCAAGGAATACAAGGTACATTAAGTTAATCATCTTCTGCCTTGGTGACTGTTTACCTCCTGCCATACTTTCTAATTAGTTTTAACGATTAATAAATTGACTAATTATTTTGTACCCATTGCAGTAAGCATTCCACCATATACTCCATTTAATGAAGATAAGTTTGTTGCTAAAGATTGCATTTGTTCTTGTAAACGTTGAGAATTTTCTACCATTGCAGTATTTAATTCTGCTTGTTTAGAAGCACTTTCTACTTGAGTTTGATATAAACTGTTTAATGAAGCCATTTGAGATGCTGCTTTAGACATTTGCTCATTATAGCTATTTGTTGCTGAAATTGATTGAGAAGCTGATGCTAATGGCTCAACAGCTCCTTGGAAATTTTTAATACTATCTCCTAAACGAGATACTAATTGCGCATCTAATTTAGCTTCTTGTAAAATATTATCTAATTTTTGTGATAATAAAGATTGAGCCTCTTCTGGTGTAGCCTCTTTTACTTTTTTACCTTTTCCTGATGAAGTTCCATCTGCTAATTCTGGATAAACTTTAGTCCAGTCAAGTTCATCTTCTACTGGTTCAAATGCTGATAATGCAAATACTAATGCTTCTACAGACATACCTACAATTAACATAAGGTTAGCTCCTGGAAAGTGCATAATTTTAAACAACGCTCCAGCAATTACAATTGCTGCTCCAAATCCATAAGCCATGTTAAACATTTTCTTAGTTGCTTTTGATTGTGCCATAATTTTTAATTTTTAATTTAAGGGATTTATAATTATTTATTTATGATATTCTTTATTAATTCTTTTTTGTTCCTAAGTAATCTTGCACTGTTCTAAAGCCTATGTAGCTTCTTGCTGTATCTGCATATTCCCAGTCACGAGAACCAACTTCTAAGAAGTAAGCTACATCTTTCCAAGAACCGCCACGTACAATTTTACGTTGGTTTTCTTTGTTTTCAACATTCGGGTTCATTGTTGAACCCATATAATAAGACATTTGATTGTAGGCTGTATTTGTCCATTCTGATACATTACCAGCCATATTGTACAATCCAAATCCGTTAGGGTTGTAGGACATTGCTTCAACTGTGTACAATGCTCCATCTGCTGCATAATCTCCTCTAACAGGTTTAAAGTTTGCTAAGAAACATCCTCTATCACTCGTAGTACTTGGACCTCCCCACGGATATTTAGCATAATCTAAACCTCCACGAGCGGCATATTCCCATTCAGCTTCTGTTGGCAGTCTAAATGCTGGTACTAAACCTAAATTTTTTCTAGTTCTTTGATATGCATTTTTCTTTTTTGTTCTCCAGTGACAGAAAGCTTTGGCTTGTTGCCAACTAACTCCTACAACTGGATACTCATCATATGCTTGATGTGCAAAATATTCTTGATGCATTGGATCATTATAAGAATAGTTAAAATCTTTAATCCAAACCGTTGTGTCTGGATATACGTTTAACACTTCATTTCTTAAGAAATCTTTACGGTTTTTTCCTGTACGTGCTGCTTCTTCATTATCAAACCAGTAATATCTATAATTTAAAAGCTTCGTATTAAAAGTTCTTACTCCATTTAAAGCTTCATCTTTTTTAATATACAAAGAGTCCATTACCTCTACATAATCTGCATCTGGATATTCTTCTCTATCCCAAATAATCTCTTCTTCCCAATTTAAAGGTTTTAAAGAGTCCATTCCTTCACCTAACTCATAATAATTTTCTCTCATATACTTTTCATAAGCAGACTCATTTATAGTATCTGTAGATGCAAAAGCATATAATTGAATACCTTGTGGCTTATCGCTTCCTGCTGTTGCAGGATCTCCTACTCCTACAGCAAATTCTGCTTGATAAGCTAGTTTTGTTCTAGTTATTGAGTCACGAACCCATTGTACAAAAGATTTATATTCGCTGTTAGTAACCTCTGTTTCATCCATATAAAAAGGCTGAACAGTTACTGTTCTTGTAGGCGCATTCATTGCTCCTAACGGATCTTCATCTTGTTTACCCATCGTAAACGAACCTCCTTTGATAAAAACCGTACCATATGGTTTTTCTGCAAACCATTTTCTTTTTGATTTTACGCCTACTAACTCTCCTCTATCGCCATTTGAACCACAGCTATAAATGATTGTTACCAATAATGTAAGTAATGCTACTTTCTTCATATTTTTTTTCTTAAAAGTTCGTAACTTTTATTTTAATTCCTTTTAAATTAAGGAACTAAATAATAAAGTACGAGGTGCAAATATAATTTTTTTACGTTAGCTTTTGCAATGCTTTATACCATCTATCTGGAATTTTTTGTTCCGTTGCTTTTTTATAATCTTGATATGCACATGGTATTAACGCATGTCTTTTGTATTTATTATCTGTTATTAAATTAATTTCCATCCACCATCGTCCGCTTTTATCACTCTTATAAAAATTAATTGGATCATCATCTTCTAACATTACACTAAACTTTTGATAGCTTTCTTTGGTTGAATAGGGATAATCTTTTGCTCTTTGATTTACTCCTTCAATAAAATACCAAATAGTTTGAGCAATTAAATTTGCTGTTTGGTGGTTTGTATCTAGTCTATTATTATACTCGTATATACCAAAAGAAGTTACTTTATCACTTATTCCTGCATAACGTGCTACAGCACAAACTTCTTCTCCATAAAAACCATTAGGTGAAGCATTGTTATTGGCTGGAGCCTCACTTTGTCGAATGCAACCTACATCTATACTTACAATGTCTGCATCCCGCATAATAGGCTCTACTAATTCTAAGTTTTTAACTTCTCCTAACCTGTATGCATCAAAATACAGCTTATTTAAAAGCTCTATTTCTTCTTGTGCATTAAAATAGGTTTGATAGCCTATATTGCTATAGTTAAATAAGTTATTTGGTTTTTGCATGATGATCTTACTCAAAAATGATCTTGAATTCAATTCATCATCTAACATACCTATGTCAAAACGACTATCAACAGCAACTAGGTTTACGGTTTGCTCTAATACGTCATATGCTCTATAGTTTGCATATGTTAAGTCTTGACTTCCCCCAATAAGTATAGGTATTATATTTTCTTTTAAAAGTGATGTTACTGTTTCTGTAACTGCAAAATAAGTATCTTCTACCCGATTTCCTTTTTCTATGTTTCCTAAATCGGCAATAGGTAAAGACCAATTTCCAGGAAACAACTCATAAAGTTTTTTTCTAATGACTGCAAAACCTTCTCCACAACCTTCATTATCTACCGCTCTTCTCCCTTCTTTTACACCCAATATAGCTATGGCAACTCCTTCTAAATCTGGAAAGCCATTTTGAGACGAGTGCAACCTAACCGTTTTTCCTAAACAGTTATCGGGCTGCAAAACAGTATTTGCATACACTCGTTCGTCTATTGGTGATAAAAAATCTTGATTCATTATTGGGGATTATGAATGAACGCAATATAAAAATTTATTTCTTTTTAGTGGATTTTCTAGTCGATTTTTTCTTTGGTGTTTTTTCTTCAATCATTTTTACAGCTTCTTCTTTTGAAAGTTTTTCAATTTCAGTGGTTTTAGGTAGCTCTACCTTAACTTTTCCCTTGATTATATTGAAACGTCCCCAACGTGCTTTTTCTACTCTTACACCAACATCTTCCCAATTATGGATAACTTTTTCGCGTTCTTTCTTCTTTTTATCTTCAATTAACTCTTCTAAATCTGACTGTGACAAGTTATCAAAATCATATTTTTTGTTAACGTTAATAAAAATACTATTCCACTTTATAAAAGGACCAAAACGACCAACTCCTTTTTGAATAGGTAATTCTTCATAATAACCAATGGGAGCATCAGCTTTCCGTTTTGCTTCAATTAACTCAATTGCTCTATCTGTATCTACTGACATTGGATTTTCTCCTTTATCTAAAGAAACATACATTTTTCCAAACTTTACAAAAGGACCATATCTACCATTTGAAACAACAACTTCTTCTCCTTCATATGTACCAATAGTTTTTGGCAGTTTAAACAGATCCATTGCTTCTTCAAAAGTAATAGTAGACATATTTTGATCTGCTTGTAAACTAGCAAACTTTGGTTTTTCTTCATCAGAAGCCTCTCCTATTTGAATCATTGCCCCATAACGCCCTAAGCGCACGTATACGTTTTTACCAGTTTCTGGATCCTCACCTAGCAAACGTTGCCCGCTTGCTCTTTCAGCATTTTGTTCAACATCTTTAACCGTTGGATGAAAATCTTTATAAAAATCTTTAATTACAGATGTCCAATTCTCTTTTCCATCGGCTATATGATCAAAATCACTTTCTACTTTTGCGGTAAATCCGTAGTCTAAAACTTTTGAAAAATTCTCTACTAAAAAATCATTTACAATATTACCTATATCTGTAGGCATTAATTTTCCTTTGTCTGCTCCAACTTTTTCCGTCAATATTTTTTCAGAAACTGAATTTTCTTTTAAAACCAATTGTGAGTAATCTCTCTCAACTCCATCAGCTGTTCCTCTTTCAACATAACCTCTCCTTTGTACTGTAGAAATTGTGGGAGCATAAGTTGATGGACGACCAATACCTAGTTCTTCTAAACGCTTAACTAAAGAAGCTTCTGTATATCTTGCAGGCGGACGCGTATATCTTTCTGTAGCCGTTATATAATCATTAATTAAGGTTTCATTGATCTTCATAGCAGGCAACATTCCATCTTGTTCAACATCTTCATCATCTGTCCCTTCTAAATATACTTTTAAAAAACCTTCAAAAGTGATAACTTCTCCGTTGGCTGTAAATTGTTTATCGTTTTTGTTATTACTAATTTTTACATTAGTTCTCTCTAATTTTGCATCACTCATTTGAGAAGCTAACGTACGCTTCCAAATCAAACTATACAATCTGTTTTGATCAAAATCTACTGAAACCTCATGTTGCTCCATATTGGTAGGACGAATAGCTTCGTGAGCTTCTTGTGCTCCTTTAGCTTTAGTGTTGAAGTTTCTTGGCTTACTATATTCTTTTCCGTAGGACTTTACAATTTCTTCTTTAGCCGCATCAATTGCTTCTCCAGATAAATTAACACTATCTGTTCTCATGTAAGTTATGAGTCCTGCTTCATACAAACGTTGTGCTACCATCATAGTTTTAGCAACCGGAAAACCTAACTTACGTGAAGCTTCTTGTTGTAACGTTGATGTAGTAAAAGGTGCTGCTGGCGATTTTTTTGCAGGCTTTTTTTGTAAATCTGCAACTTTAAAATCGGCAGACAAACATGAATTTAGAAATGCTTCAGCTTCTTCTTTTGTGTCAAAATTCTTTGGAAGTTTTGCTTTGAATTTTTTCCCATCTGTATTTTCAAATTCTGCATCTATACGATATGAAGCTACAGGTGTAAAATTTTCTATTTCTCGTTCACGCTCTACGATTAATCTAACAGCTACCGATTGCACTCTACCTGCAGATAAACCTGCTTTTACTTTTCTCCATAAAACCGGAGAAAGCTCATACCCAACAATTCTATCTAAAACTCTTCGCGCTTGTTGCGCATCTACTAAATCGTAATTTATAGAACGTGGATTTTCAATTGCTTTTAAAATGGCGTTTTTAGTAATTGAGTTAAAAACAATACGTTTCGTATTTTCATCTTTCAATTTTAATTGTTCTGCTAAGTGCCACGCAATAGCTTCTCCCTCACGATCCTCATCGGAAGCTAACCAAACAGTTTCTGCTTTTTTTGCTAAATCTTTTAGTTTTTTTACAACCGATTTTTTATCTGAAGAAACAATATATTTTGGCTCAAAGTTTCCATCTACATCAACCCCTAATTCTTTTGAAGGTAAATCTGCAATGTGTCCGAAACTTGATTCAACCTGAAAATCTTTTCCTAGAAATTTTTCTATTGTTTTTGCTTTAGCCGGTGACTCAACAATCACTAAATTCTTTGCCATGTATCTTTTCTAAATTATCTTTTTTACACCATATATAATGATGCTTTTAATCTGCAAAAGTAGAGAGTTTTTTTTTATTGAAACTCTTTTTAAAAGAATTAACGCGAATTTAAACCACATTTTGCCTGTTAAATTTATGACAATTTGTCACAAAATAACATTTTTGGTTGTATCTTTGCGCCCTATTTAGCACGATTTACGATTTATGGAACAGATTGAAAAAGTAATTGACGAAAAAAAACAAGGCAAGCCTTTATTAACAGAGCAAAAGCAAGGTAACACTAAAAAACTTTTTATTGAAAGTTATGGTTGCCAAATGAATATGAACGATAGTGAAATTGTTGCCTCAATTTTAGCTGAACAAGGTTTTAATACTACTTCTGATATTAATGAAGCAGATTTAGTACTCGTTAACACTTGTTCTATCCGTGAAAAGGCAGAAACTACCGTTCGTAACCGACTGCAAAAATACAATGCTGTAAAAAAAGTAAACCCAACAATGAAAGTGGGTGTATTAGGTTGTATGGCTGAACGTTTGAAAGCGAAGTTTTTAGAAGAAGAAAAAATTGTTGATTTAGTAGTAGGACCTGATGCTTATCGTGATTTACCTAATTTAATTGAAGAAGTTGATGCCGGTAGAGATGCCGTAAATGTAATTTTATCAAAAGAAGAAACCTATGCAGATGTTTCTCCTGTTCGTTTAAATTCAAATGGTGTTTCAGCATTTGTATCTATTACTCGTGGTTGTGATAATATGTGTACGTTCTGTGTTGTCCCGTTTACACGTGGTCGTGAGCGTAGTCGTGATCCACAAAGTATTATTCAAGAAATTCGTTCTATGCAAGAAAAGAACTTTAAAGAAATTACTTTGTTAGGGCAAAACGTAGATTCATATTTATGGTATGGTGGCGGATTAAAAAAGGATTTTGATAAAGCCTCTGAAATGGCAAAAGCTACAGCGGTAGATTTTGCTCAGTTGTTAGATATGTGTGCTGTTGAGTTCCCTAAAATGCGTTTCCGCTTTTCAACATCGAATCCGCAGGATATGACCTTGGATGTGATTCATGTTATGGCAAAACACAAAAACATTTGTAAATATATTCATTTACCGGTACAAAGTGGTAGTAACGCCATGTTAAAAGCCATGAACCGTCAACATACACGTGAAGAGTATATGGAGCTAGTGGATAACATTTACAAGATCATTCCTGAAATGGCGTTAAGTCAAGATATGATTGCTGGTTTCTGTGGAGAAACCGAACAAGACCATAAAGACACTCTTGATCTCATGGAGCATGTAAAATATAGCTTCGGATTTATGTTTGCTTATTCTGAAAGACCAGGAACATTAGCCGCTAAAAAAATGGAAGATGATGTGCCCTTAGAAATAAAAAAACGTCGTTTACAAGAAATCATTGACCTACAACAAGAACACAGTTTATATAGAACACAAGAAAATGTAGGTAAAATTCAGGAAGTTTTAATTGAAGGGACTTCTAAAAAGAACCCTAATGAATGGAAAGGACGTAACACACAAAACACCGTAGTTGTCTTTCCAAAAGAAAACTATAAAATGGGTGATTTTGTAAACGTTAAAATTGAAGATTGTACTTCTACTACCTTAAAAGGAATAGCAGTAGGGTATTCAGATAACAACTAATTTTTGAAAAAAGAAATGAGAGATACGATATTTCTCTGTTCTTTTTTCTCTATTCTAGAAGAAGAAAATGGAAAGTTTACAAGCAGTAAAACAACGATTTGGTATAATTGGTAATGATATACAGCTCGATCGTGCTATTGAAAAAGCGGTTCGTGTTGCACCTACAGACATATCGGTTTTAGTAACTGGTGAAAGTGGTGTGGGAAAAGAAAATATTCCCAGAATCATTCATCAATTATCACATCGTAAACACGCTAAATATATTGCTGTAAACTGTGGTGCCATTCCTGAAGGAACTATTGACAGCGAACTCTTTGGTCATGAAAAAGGTGCTTTTACCGGAGCTACAGCTACCCGTAAAGGATATTTTGAAGTAGCAGACGGTGGAACCATTTTTTTAGATGAAGTTGGAGAACTTCCTTTAACCACACAAGTGCGTTTATTACGCGTTTTGGAAAATGGTGAGTTTATAAAAGTTGGTTCTTCACAAGTTCAAAAGACCAATGTAAGAATTGTTGCTGCGACTAATGTTAACATGCAACAAGCTATATCTAAAGGGAAATTTAGAGAAGATTTATACTATCGATTAAGTACTATTGAAATTTCTCTGCCTCCACTTCGTGAACGTGGTGAGGATATTCATCTATTATTTAGAAAATTTGCTGCAGATTTTGCTCAAAAAAACAGAATTCCGGCTATTCGCTTAAATGATAATGCTGCAAGAATGCTGCAAAATTTTCGTTTTCCGGGAAACATTCGTCAGTTAAAAAATATTGCCGAACAAGTTTCCATCATGGAAGAAAACAGGATTATATCACCAGAAATTTTAACCCATTATTTACCCAATTATTCTTCAAACTTACCAGCTGTAGTTGGCAACAACAATTCTCATAACGACTTTGCTACTGAGCGCGATATTATGTACAAAATTCTGTTTGATATGCGTAATGATATTAACGACCTAAAAAAGTTGACCTTAGACTTGATGCAAAGTGGTAATATCAAAGAAGTAAAAGAAGAAAATAGAGGTTTAATTCAGCGTATTTACAATGATCAAGATGAAGATTTTGAGCAAGATATTGAAGTAGTGCAAATATCTAAAAATGACCCTCAAAATAATTTTGATTTTGCTGAAACTATCGAAGAAGATGAAAGCTTATCCTTGCAAGAAAAAGAAATTGAAATGATAAAAAAATCATTAGAAAAAAATAATGGTAAACGCAAGTTAGCTGCTAAAGAATTAGGCATTTCTGAACGTACTTTATACCGAAAAATCAAACAATACGAGTTGTAACAATTTTGTTATTTTTACCTTATGCAAAAACTTATCAATCTTTTTTTATCATTAGTAGCAATTGTAGCTTTTGTTGCATGTGGTGCTTACTCTTTTACTGGAGGTAATACTGGAGACGCTAAAACTATTCAAATAGATTTTTTCCCTAACCAAGCACCTTTAGTAGAACCTGTTTTAAGTCAACGATTCACGCAAGATTTAAGAGATCTCTTTACCCGACAAACAAACTTAACACTAGTAAACACTGGAGGCGACTTACATTTTGAAGGTGAAATTGTAGACTACAGAATTACTCCAATGAGTGCTACTGCAAATCAAACAGCTGCACAGAACCGTTTAACAATTACAGTAAATGTGCGTTTTATGAATAGATTAAAAGAAGAAGATGATTTTGAAAAGCGTTTTTCTTTTTATTTTGATTATGGAGCAACCGAACAATTAACTGGTGGTGTTTTAGAGAGTGCCTTAAATGAAATTTTAGAAAGAATTAATCAAGATATTTTTAATGCTTCAGTAGCAAAATGGTAAAGTCAGATTTTTTAAATATTATTTCAAATTCTAACAACATTGAAGCATCACTATCCAAAGAATTGAAAAAGATAGTAGATGCACATCCGTATTTTCAACCTGCACGTGCCTTGTATTTGAAAGCCTTAAAAAATCAAGAGAGTTTTAAATATAATAACGAATTAAAAGTAACCGCTGCTTATACTACAGATAGAACTATCTTATTTGATTATATTACCTCTTTCGCATTTAATAAAGTTACAAAATCAAAACCTACAAATACAGCAACAACACACCAAAATTCAAATATAGAAACGGTTAAAGAACAATTACATATTGGTAAGCCTATACCTTTTACCAAACATGAAACACATTCTTTTCAACAATGGTTGCAGCTATCTACCCATACACCCATTATTAGGACTCAAACACAAGACAACGCTTTTACCAAACAAAAATCTATTAAAGAAGAAATCATTAATCGTTTTATAGAAAGTAATCCTAAAATATCTCCTATAAAAAAGAATACAACATTGCATTCAAAGCCAGCAGAAAACGAGTCTCAACCCTTGTTAATGACTGAAACTTTGGCAAAAGTATACCTTGAACAAAAAAAATACGATAGCGCTATCAAAGCTTATGAAATTTTAAGTTTGAAATATCCAGAAAAAAGTGGTTTCTTTGCAGACCAAATAAAAAGAATACAAATTTTACAAAAAATATAAATCTTATGTATTTACCTATTTTAATATTGATTTTAATCGTTGCTGCAGCATTGATTTTAATTGTTATGGTGCAAAACCCTAAAGGAGGAGGTCTATCTTCAACATTTGGTGCAGGTGGGCAAAGTATTGGTGGTGTACAAAACACCAATAACTTTTTAGATAAAACAACATGGACCTTAGCAATTGCTATGTTTGCCTTAATTTTATTATCAAACTTTGCTATTGACAGAGGCAATGGTGCAAATGCTCCTCAATTAGAGGAAACCTTAGAAGGTGTTGAAGCTACTGCCCCTGCACAAACAGTAACTCCAGATACTACAACTAAAGATTCTGTACAATAATATCTTTGTACTAACAACATAAAAAAATGCCAACGAATGACACGTTGGCATTTTTTATTGCCTCAATTTTTAGTCGTAAATTCGAGCGACGAAAAATTGTCAGTTTTTTTGTATTGGCATAATTTCTGTCAAAAATCATATCGTAAAAATTAAATAGATTAATCAAAATTTATACATAAATGGGATTAAACATTAAACCTTTAGCAGATAGAGTTCTTGTAGAACCAGCTGCAGCAGAAACTACTACCGCTTCAGGAATTATTATACCTGACAACGCCAAAGAAAAACCTCAAAAAGGAACCGTAGTGGCTATCGGAAATGGAAAAAAAGATGAGCCTTTAACAGTTAAAGTTGGTGATACTGTTTTATACGGAAAATACTCAGGAACAGAATTAAAATTTGAAGGAAAAGATTATTTAATGATGCGTGAAGCTGATATTATGGCTATCATTTAATTATCTACCTGTCATTCCGCACTTGATGCGGAATCTCTTTATTCAAAACTAACATTAACAAGATTCCTGCCTACGCAGGAATGACAAAAACAAGAAAAAATGGCAAAAGACATAAAATTTGATGTAGAAGCACGTGACGGATTAAAACGTGGTGTAGACGCATTAGCAAATGCAGTAAAAGTAACTTTAGGTCCTAAAGGACGTAATGTAATTATTTCTAAAACTTTCGGAGCACCTCATGTTACTAAAGATGGAGTTTCAGTAGCTAAAGAAGTAGAATTAGAAGATGCTCTTGAAAACATGGGAGCTCAAATGGTAAAAGAAGTAGCTTCTAAAACCAATGATATTGCTGGTGACGGTACTACTACTGCTACCGTGTTAGCACAAGCAATTGTTAAAGAAGGATTAAAAAACGTTGCTGCGGGAGCAAATCCTATGGATTTAAAACGTGGAATTGACAAAGCTGTTGAGGCTATTACTGCCGATTTAGAAAAACAAGCCAAAGAAGTTGGTAATTCATCTGAAAAAATCCAACAAGTTGCTTCTATCTCTGCAAATAACGATCAGGTTATTGGTGATTTAATTGCTACCGCTTTTGGTAAAGTAGGTAAAGAAGGTGTTATTACTGTTGAAGAAGCAAAAGGAACGGATACATATGTAGATGTTGTGGAAGGTATGCAATTCGACCGTGGATACTTATCTCCATACTTTGTTACTGATGCTGATAAAATGATTGCTGAGTTAGAAAATCCATATATTTTACTTTTCGATAAAAAGATTTCTAACTTACAAGAAATTCTTCCAATTTTAGAGCCAGTTGCACAATCAGGAAGACCTTTATTAATTATTGCTGAAGATGTTGACGGACAAGCATTAGCTACATTAGTTGTTAATAAATTACGTGGTGGATTAAAGATTGCTGCGGTAAAAGCTCCTGGTTTTGGTGATCGTAGAAAAGCAATGTTAGAAGACATCGCTATTTTAACTGGTGGTACAGTAATTTCTGAAGAAAGAGGTTTCTCTTTAGAAAACGCAACGTTAGATTTATTAGGAACTGCTGAAACAGTAACTATTGATAAAGACAACACAACAGTGGTAAACGGTTCTGGTGATGCTGCATTAATCAAAGCTCGTGTAAACCAAATCAAATCGCAAATTGAGTCTACAACTTCTGATTACGATCGTGAAAAACTACAAGAGCGTTTAGCTAAATTAGCAGGTGGTGTTGCTGTGTTATATGTGGGTGCGGCTTCGGAAGTTGAAATGAAAGAGAAAAAAGACCGTGTAGATGATGCATTACACGCAACGCGTGCCGCTGTTGAAGAAGGTATTGTTGCTGGAGGTGGTGTTGCTTTAGTACGTGCTAAAAAAGTATTAGAAAGCGTTAAAGCTCTTAATAATGATGAAGCTACAGGTATTCAAATTGTAAATAAAGCTGTTGAATCTCCATTACGTACCATTGTTGAAAATGCAGGTGGTGAAGGTTCTGTTGTTATTAATAAAGTGTTAGAAGGTAAAAAAGATTTTGGTTATGATGCAAAATCTGAAGAGTATGTAGATATGTTAAAAGCGGGTATTATAGATCCTAAAAAAGTAACGCGTGTTGCTTTAGAAAATGCAGCTTCTGTAGCTGGTATGATCTTAACTACCGAGTGTGCTTTGGTAGATATTAAAGAAGAAAATCCTGCTGCAGGAATGCCTCCAATGGGTGGTGGAATGCCTGGGATGATGTAAAAACCTTTTTACATAAAATTATTAATGAGACTGAGTGAAAATTCAGTCTCATTTTTTTTAAATTATTCAAAAAATATACTTCATAATTGTAGATTTTATAAAAGTGATAAAAAAATTATTCTAAGCCTACTTTCATCCCCACACATTCTCCTACTACTTTCATATTATATGTATATTTGACCGATTCAAAAAATTCTTTAAAAAGTATATTTAATAGTGATATTAAACCAAATAGCTGACAAAATATAAAGAAGATTTTTACTTTGAATCTCCCTTAACGAAACATAGTCAAATAGGTAAATAGGAAAATACTAGAAATCATACATACTATTACAATATCTTAAACAATAACAGGAATAATAAATATCGTGTTATTTAGAGACATAAAATTACTATCTAAAACAATCTTATATTCCCTTTCATAAAAGGGATTGGAATCTTATAAAAAGAGGTAAAATGAATTTAGAACACATCAATAAAGAATTACAACAAAAAACACCTGAAGAAATTGTTACATGGGCATTATCAATAGCTAAAAAACCAGTAGTTACTACTAATTTTAGACCTTATGAAGCTGCTATTCTTAATTTAGTAACAAAACAAGATGAGAACATTAAGGTTATTTGGTGTGATACTGGTTATAATACACCACAAACCTATCGTCATGCAGAAGAAGTAATTCATCAACTTCAGTTAAATGTGCAACTATATGTACCAAAACAAACCGTAGCCCATAGAAATATAACCTTAGGTTTACCAACCATAGAAGATCCTAACCATGCTTTATTTACAGAGCAAGTAAAATTGGAGCCCTTTAATAGAGCTATGGCAGAACACCAACCAGATGTTTGGTTTACTAACTTACGTAAAGGTCAAACAGCTTTTAGAGATAGTATTGATATCGTTTCGAAAAGTAAAGACGGTATTATAAAAGTAAGTCCTTTTTATCATTGGTCAGATGAAGACTTAGATACTTATCTAACAGACAATAATTTACCAAACGAATTTAAATATTTTGACCCCACAAAAGTAGAAAACAACAGAGAATGTGGTTTGCACATTTAAAAAGAATATTATGAACAATAATATATTGAGAGTAGGAACCTTAGAAAGTGAAGCAATATATATTTTAAGAGAAGTAGTAGCACAATTTGAAAAACCAGTGTTATTATTTTCTGGAGGAAAAGACAGTATTACGTTAGTAAGACTAGCACAAAAAGCATTTTACCCAGCTAAAGTACCTTTTCCGTTAATGCACATTGATACTGGTCATAATTTCCCTGAAACTATTGATTTTAGAGATCGTTTAGTCAAAGAACTAGGCGTTGAACTTATCGTTAGAAATGTTCAAGACAATATTGATGCCGGTAAAGTAAAAGAAGAAACTGGCAAATATGCCAGCAGAAACATGTTACAAACAGAAACATTATTAGATGCTATTGAAGAATTCGGCTTTGACGCTTGTATTGGAGGTGCCCGTAGAGATGAAGAAAAAGCTAGAGCAAAAGAGCGTATTTTTTCTGTAAGAGATGATTTTGGGCAATGGGATGAAAAAAATCAACGTCCTGAGCTATTCGACATGTTAAACGGACGTATTGATTTAGGTCAAAATGTTCGTGTATTTCCAATTTCTAACTGGACAGAGTTAGATGTTTGGTCGTACATTCAAAAAGAAAAAATTGAAATTCCATCTATTTACTTTGCCCATAAAAGAGAAACTTTTGTAAGAGACGGTTTAATTTGGTCTGCTAATGATGAAGTGGTGTATCGTGAAGAAGATGAGAAAGTTGAAGAGCGTATAGTACGTTTTAGGACAGTAGGTGATATGAGTTGTACCGCTGCAGTACTTTCTGATGCAACAGATATCAATGCTGTAGTTAATGAAATTAAAGCATCAACAATTTCAGAAAGAGGTGCAAGGATTGATGATAAACGCTCAGAAGCAGCCATGGAAAAACGTAAACAACAAGGGTATTTTTAAAATTTTCTTTTGAAAATTTCACTTTAAGCTATGTGCTTAAAGACAAATTAAGAATTAAAAATAGCCTATAGCAATTAGCTTACGGCTCACAGCATAAAAATATGAACGTACTAAAAATAGCAACCGCAGGAAGTGTAGATGACGGAAAAAGTACATTAATTGGTAGAATTTTATACGATACCAAATCATTAACGGAAGATAAATTACAAGAAATAGAAAATAAAAGTAAGCAACGTGGTTTTGATTATTTAGATTTTTCTTTAGCCACGGATGGTTTAGTTGCCGAACGCGAACAAGGAATAACTATTGATGTTGCTCATATTTATTTTTCAACCAATAACACCAGTTTTATTATTGCAGATACACCTGGTCACGTAGAATATACGCGTAACATGGTTACTGGTGCTTCAACCTCTCAAGCATCCATTATTTTAATTGATGCTAGAAACGGAGTGGTAGAGCAAACCTATCGCCATTTTTTTATTAACAACCTTTTACGTGTAAAAAACATTGTAGTAGCCGTTAATAAAATGGATTTAGTTGATTATTCAGAAGAAAAGTTCAACAGTATTAAAAACGAGATTCTTGCTTTAGCTGAAAAAAGCGACTATCAAAATCAGAATATTCATTTTGTACCAATTTCTGCATTGCACGGAGATAATGTAGTAATCAACTCAAATAATATTAATTGGTATAACGGAAAAAGCTTGTTAGATTATCTAGAAAACATTGAAGTAAATGATCAAGAAAATGCACAAGCTCGTTTTCCTGTACAAATAGTAATTCGACCTAAAACTGAAGAATATCACGATTACAGAGGTTACGCTGGTAAATTATACGGTGGCGATTTAAGTGTTGGCGATGATGTTATAATTTTACCTTCTGAAACTACATCAAAAGTAAAAACCATTGAGTTTTTTGACAGTGAATTTTCAACCGCTAAAAGTGGAAGTTCAATTACCCTTACTTTAGAAGATGATGTAAATATTAGCCGTGGAGATATGATTGTTAAAAACGGAGAGCAACCTCATATTACCAAACAATTAAAAGCTACCATTTGCTGGATGGATAAAACGCCATTACAAGCTTCCAATAAATACTACATTAAACACGGTATTAATGATGCACAAGCAAAAATTACCAGTTTAACATCGTTAATTCACACCGATTTTTCTGGAAAAGAAGAAAACCCAAAAGAATTAGCTTTAAACGAAATTGGCGAGATTAGCTTAAAAGTGAGTAAACCTTTGTTTGTTGACAGTTATAAAAATAACAAAGCTAACGGTGCTTTTATTTTAATAGATGCTAAAACCAATCACACAGTGGGAGTAGGTTTTATTAAATAATAAACTGAATCATACATTAAAAAAGCAACTTTAAGTAAGGTTGCTTTTTTATTTTTAATCAAAATTCAATATATTTGTAACTGGTTACGTAAATTAAAACATTAATTATGGATTATGATGAAATTGGCGAAATGGCCTTAGGTAGTAGATTAAGAGCTTTAAGTAATTTAGTTACGGAAGATGCTCAGCAAATCTATCAACTTTACAATGTAGATCTGAAACCTAAATGGTTTCCTGTGTTTTATTATTTATCAAACCACAAAGAAGCAAAGCCTATTACTATAATAGCCAATGAAATTGGTCACTCTCATCCTTCCGTTATTAAAATAGTTAAAGAAATGTCTAAAGCGGGTTTGGTTGAAGAAAAAAAGGATGAATATGATGGACGAAAAAACAACATTTCATTAACTCAAAAAGGAATTAAAGTATCCACACAAATTCAAGAGCAATATTCAGATGTTGAACAAACCATTAAAAACATATTAAGTAAAACAAAAAACAATCTTTGGTTTGCTATTCAAGAATTTGAATACTTATTGGGTCAAAAATCTCTTTATGAACGGGTTTTAGAAGAAAAGAAAAAAAGAGAATCTGCTAACATTAAAATTCTTGAATATTTACCAGAACATCATTCAGCGTTTAAACAACTTAATGAAGAATGGATTAAAACTTACTTTAAAATTGAAGAAGCAGATAGAAAAGCATTAGATAATCCTCAAGAATATATATTAAATAATGGAGGAAAAATACTAGTAGCTGTAGAAAATAATGAGATATTAGGCGTATGTGCTTTAATTAAGATGAATGATATAGATTACGATTATGAACTTGCTAAAATGGCCGTATCTCCTAAAGCAAGAGGCAAAGGAATTGGTTATTTATTAGGAAAATCAATCATTGAAAAAGCTAAATTTTTAGGTGCTAAATCCTTGTATTTAGAGAGTAATACCATATTAAAACCTGCCATTGCTTTATATAATAAATTAGGATTTAAAAAAATAGTAGGACATTCAACTCCTTATGAAAGATGTAACATACAAATGGAACTAAAATTATAATATACTAACTTTTGAAGTTACTATTTTTCATCTGCTAAAACAACCTAGTTAGTTAAACATTAAATCTTCTTAATTTTCTATTATAAAAAGAAAAAACTCCCAAATAATATTTGGGAGTTTTTTTGTTTATCTCCGTTAAAATTAAATCAACATTAACACAGCCATTATCAACATAATTAAATTTTCTATAAAAGTTGCTTCTGTCATAGGTAAATTTAAAGCTGTTCCTAAACAAGCACATCGAATTGATTTTTTATCTACGAGTGTTTTTGTTACTCCGTAAGTGGTGACTCCAAGTACAACTATAGTAATGATGAGAGCTATTTGTACATTAAACCTCATCAAAAACATTAATCCTAGAATAGTTTCAATAAAAGGATACATTTTAGCGTAAATAGGAATTTTCTTTGCTAATGGATCATACATTCTAAACGAATCTGGAAACCCCTTTAAATCTAACATTTTAAAAAAACTAAAAACTATAAAAAATAGCCCCATGAAATCGAGCATGAAGGATTGCCAACTCCAATTTTTATAGTTTAATAAAATTCCTGCAACTGAAATATAAAATAATATTAAAAACAAGGGTTTTAACTGTTCTATTTTACTTTTTTGCTCATCTACAAATGTAAATTCTTTATCAGGTTCACCACTTTCTTTTTGCAAGCTTATTGAATATTTACTAGGCAACGCTTTTTGCAAAATGCTAGTATCTACATGATTCTGCATGGTTATATCTGCTTCTCCTTGTTCTAGGTTTACTAAAACTTCAGTAACACCGTCAACAGCTAGTAATTTTTCTGTAACAGCGGTCTTACAATTCTGACAAGTCATACCAGTAATTTGGTAGGTATGTTTCATATCATCTATTCTTTGTGGTTAGAACTCTTTTTTAATGCTCTTCTTGTATTTCTTCATCCCTATATTTACAACATCCGTGTAAATTATCATAATTTTCTTGAGTTGCTTTTATTTCTTTAGTATCGTGCCCTACTTTAGCTATGTTTTCGCAAATCATTTTTTTACTTGTTTTACGTTCATCCATAATTAAAGTTAACTGATGAGATTCTACATCCCAATTTGCAAACTTTACCCCTTTGGTATTTAAAGCAGCTTTTTCAATACGCTTTTTACACATCATGCAAACGCCGTCAACTTCAACGGTTATTTTAGCATTTTTATTCTTTTTTTGTGCTTGTACTGAAACTACCATCAGTAACATAACAGCAATGGTCAATAATTTTTTCATTTTTTCTATTGTTTTTTATCATTCCTGACTTTCAACTATCACTCAAGATAAACTTTAACAGGAATCTTGTTTATTAATTATGAGATTCCGCATCAAGTGCGAAATGACAGATTACTTATTTTATTTTAAATCTAAACCCTGCGTAATAACTGCTGCCAAAAATTGGAGCATATATAATTGTACTATCAAAATTTACTCCAAAAGGATCATCTGCTCCTAAAATAGGATTTTTTTGTTTGTAATTGGTAATATTCTCCCCTCCTACATATACTTCAAACTTGTTTGAAAACACTTTGGTTACTTGTGCATTCACCATACTATATGGTTTAGAATATGCAGCTAATAATCCATTTGTATTGGGTAAACGTTGTTCTCCTATAAAATTATAGGTTGTATCAAACTTCCATTGTCCTCCATTATCTTTTTTACTTGTTTCATACGAAGCATTTGCAAAAAATCGATGCTTTGGCTGAATGGGTTTTGATAAGTTACCCGAAACATAATCGGTAGAAACGTCAAAAAACTTATATGCTGCTCTTACATCAAATTGATGAAATGGTTCATAATTAACTTCAACCTGAAAACTATTTGCAATGCTATTTCCATCTAAATCATAAAAAGAGATTTCCTGAGTCCCGACTCCTCGGGATTCCCAATCAACTACTACCTGATTTATAAAATTGGTTTGGTAAAAATCAAAAGTAATATCTCCTTTTTTGTTAAATAAGTTGAATCCTTGCAAGTATGAAACTCCATAATTCCACGCAGTTTCTGGTGTTAAGCCGTAAATATTTCCTCCTGAAGAATTGATATTTATAGTTCTTGAAGAAGCAAATAATTGCTGATTTTCTGCAAAGATATTTGCACTTCTTTTTCCTCGTCCTACTGAAGCACGTAACACTCCTTTTTCCCATGGAACATAACGTAAATGTAAACGCGGAGTAACGAAAGTTCCTAATAAATTATGATAATCTAAACGTAACCCTGCTGTTAAGCTAAAGTTTTCTGCGTTGTCGTATGCATATTCAAAAAAACTACCTACTGAATTTTCAGTACGTTGGTATGAGTTAATATCTACTAGCTCATCATAATTATCATGCGTAAAACTTAGTCCTGTTTTAAATTTATGTCGCGTATCACCAATAATTGAGTTAAATATAAAGTTTGAATACACACTTTGGTGTTCAATGTTATAATCTCTTAACCCAAAATACGATTCTTGGTCGTGATTGCTATACGCCAACTGTAACCCCATACTTTGAAAAGGTAACTCCGGGAAAACATATCCAACCTTAGCAGAAGCGTCAAAACGTTGTGTTTTGATTTCACTACCCCAAGCATTAGTTGTTTTTTTATCGGTAGCCGGATCAAAATTAATTTGACCCGTTTGCTTTTCATCATTCATAAAGCGAACATTTAAAAAGCTAACCCACCCCATTTCGTTATTTGCATACTGCCAGCGATTCATTACGTTTATCTGTTCTGCTAACGGAGCATCTAAGAACGTATCGTTGTTTTTATCAAACTTTTCTCCACGATAATTTCCATGTACATACAAACCAGTTTGCCATTTATCATTTAACTTCTGATTAAAATGCGTATTCAATTCTAATCTTCCGTTTAAATTTCCGTAGCCATTTACAAAGAATTTGTTATCGGTTAACGGTTTTACTAATTCTGCGTTTATTTGTCCAGAAATACTTTCATATCCATTTACTACACTTCCTGCTCCTTTGGTAATTTGAATACTTTCAATCCAAGTTCCTGGAGTAAATGTAAGTCCGTATACCTGTGAGGCTCCTCGAACCATTGGAATATTTTCTTGCGAAATCATTAAATACGGACTATTCAAACCTAACATTTGAATTTGCTTGGTTCCTGTTAACGCATCAGAAAAATTCACGTCAATTGACGGATTTGTTTCAAAGCTTTCCGCTAAATTACAACAAGCTGCTTTTAACAATTCATCACTATTAACTATAAATACATTCTGTGTTTGTAAATATGATTTTGCTGTTGCTTTTTTCTTTGTTGTAACCGAAACCTCATCTAACGTATTTTCTTCGGTAATAAAATGATGAAGTGGCTTTAAACTGTTAACTTCTATAGTATCGGTTTTATATCCAACAAAACTTACCACAAGTTTTTTATATTCTGGTTTATACGGAATTTCAAACCATCCTTTTTCATTGGTTGTTGTACCTACCGAAGTATTTAACCAATACACATTGGCTCCAAAAACTCCTAAATTGTCTTTTGAATTGTTTTTATCCATGATCATACCACGGAAAGTTTGTTGTGCGAATAATGGCACAACCATCAGCGTAAATACACTGAATAAAATATATTTTTTCATTATTGTTTTATCATTAAAATTTTACTTTGATCATCTTTGTCATTCCTGCAAAGGCAGGAATCAAAAATTAATCACATCTAAGAATTATGAGATTCCCGTTTATACGGAAATGACAATACTAGAACATGAAATCATATGATAAATACTTCGTGAAGTACCTGTATATCGGTGACTAAATTGGGTGGTGAGTAATCTTTATGAGGTACAATTTGTTTTTCTAAATTCTTAAACAAATCGTTATATGAAAATACAAAAGCTATTAAAAACTGTTGCTTTTCTAAATCAAATTTTTCAGCTGATGCTGTTTGTAAATCATCTTGACCATCCACCTGCTGAATTTCATCTTTACAACATTTTTTCTTTTTTAGGGTAGTAGAAGATTCGCAGTCTGTCGTTCCTTTGGTCATATCACAACCTTGAGCTTCTCCAAAATAGGAAACATCCACTAAAAAATCGCCACAAAAATGCTTTTCTATCGTTAATGAAAACGTAGACAACAATACCAAAAAGGCTAATAGTAACGATGATATTTTAGCGAAATTTGCTTTCATATTTGGTACAAAGATACTAATTTAAAAACTAATCTTCTGTTTTTCAGCCTCAATTAACAATACTTTATATAAACTTTCTTCTTGAGTTTTTGTAATTTTATTAAGAAAACCATTCCTAGCATAAAAACTAATTTCTGGATTAGTTTTATGAACTAAGACTATTATAGGTTGACCAAATTTCCATGCTTTAAAAAATTCTTTTTCCTTTCCTGATAAAATCAAAGAATCGTTAACACAATATACATAGTCCATTAGTTTATTGTATGAATCATCAAATACAGAAGAGGTTGAATAAACTTTTGTGACCACTCCTTGTACTTCATAAAAATCATTCTCATTATAATCTTCATACTTCTTTTTAGTGTTACAGGAGATCATCAATACACTAAAAAAAATTACAAAAATTTTAAATTTTACGTTCAACCACATAATCAATCATTTGGAGTAGCGAAGTTTTATATTCAGAATCTGGATAATTATTAAGAATGGCCAACGCTTTGTTTTTGTAATCGTGCATTTTAGCGGTAGTATATTCCAATCCGCCATTTTCTTTTACAAAAGCAATCACTTCTTTTACACGTTTTTTATTGGTGTTGTGTTTTTTTATAGAATTGATTAACCAACTTTTGTCTTTTGGAGAACAATTGTTCAATGTATAAATGAGTGGAAGTGTCATTTTTTGTTCTTTAATGTCAATTCCTGTTGGTTTACCAATTTTATCGTCTGTATAATCAAATAAATCATCTTTAATTTGGAATGCTATACCAATGTATTCTCCAAACTTTCTCATTTTTTGTACAGTTTCATTATTTGCTCCTACAGATGCTGCTCCAATTCCACAACATGCCGCAATTAATGTTGCTGTTTTCTGACGAATGATTTCAAAATATACATCTTCTGTAATATCAAGCTTTCTGGCTTTTTCAATTTGTAGTAATTCTCCTTCACTCATCTCTCGCACAGCGATTGAAATGAGTTTCAACAGATCAAAATCTTCATTATCAATAGAAAGTAATAATCCTTTAGAAAGTAGAAAATCACCGACTAAAACTGCAATTTTATTTTTCCAAAGGGCATTGATAGAAAAAAATCCACGACGACGATTACTATCATCCACTACATCATCATGTACCAAAGTAGCGGTGTGAATTAACTCAACAATAGAAGCTCCTCGATAGGTTCGCTCATCAAAACCACCATTGGATACCATTTTTGCAACCAAAAACACAAACATTGGTCGCATTTGTTTTCCTTTTCTACGGACTATGTAATAGGTAATTCGGTTTAATAATGGAACCTTAGACAACATTGAATCTTTAAACTTAGACTCAAAGAGTTCTATTTCTTTAGCAATTGGAAGTTTTATTTGCTCTACTGCTTTCATTCAGACATCAAAAGTAGAAAATATATTTTGAATGAAAGATTTTAAAAAGAAAGATTGTATAAGATTTGATTCCTTTTTTAAACTTATGATTTATTTGCTAATTGTCCACAAGCCGCATCAATATCCTTTCCTCTTGAGCGACGCACATTTACCACAATATCGTTCATTTCTAGGTTAGATATATAATTGTTTAACGCTCTTTCTGAGGCTTGTTGAAACTCACCATCATCAATTGGATTGTACTCAATTAAGTTTACTTTTGAAGGAATATATTTACAGAATTGTACCAAGGCATCAATATCTTCTTCTCTATCGTTTATTCCTTGCCAAACCACATATTCATAGGTTACTTTTCGTTTGGTTTTAGCGTACCAATATTCCAGAGCTTCTTTTAAATCTGTTAACGGAAAAGTAGCATTAAAAGGCATGATTGAAGTACGAACCTCATCAATAGCTGAATGTAATGAAACCGCTAAATTGAATTTTACCTCATCATCTGCCATTTTCTTGATTATTTTAGGTACTCCAGATGTTGAAACTACAATACGCTTAGGCGACATTCCTAACCCTTCTGGTGAGGTAATTTTATCAATGGCTTTTATTACATTATTGTAATTCATTAAAGGTTCACCCATACCCATAAATACAATATTGGAAAGTTTGTGGTTGTGGTACAGTCTACTTTGTTTATCAATAGCAACCACCTGATCATAAATTTCATCCGGATTTAGATTACGCATACGCTTCAAACGCGCTGTAGCACAAAATTTACAATCTAAACTACAACCTACTTGACTTGAAACACAAGCCGTAGTACGAGTTTCAGTAGGAATTAATACCGACTCCACTATCAATCCATCATGTAATTTGATGGCATTTTTAATAGTTCCATCGTTACTTTTTTGCATAGCATCTACCTCAATATGATTTATTACAAAGTTCTCGTCTAACATTTCACGAGTTTTCTTTGAAAGATTGGTCATATCGTCAAAAGAATGTGCTGCTTTATGCCATAACCATTCATACACTTGATTTCCACGGAAAGCTTTATCGCCATTTTCTACAAAAAAATCACGTAATTGCTCTTTGGTTAATGCACGTATGTCTTTTTTCTTGGGCTTCATCTATATAAAAATATGAAAAAACCTCACAGTAACTACAACTGTGAGGCTTGTAACTTACTATTAGGTAAAATTTTATAAAATTAACATCGCATCTCCGTACGAATAAAACTTATATTTTTCTTTAATTGCTTCTTTGTAAGCTTTCATCATAAAATCATGACCTGCAAATGCAGATACCATCATTAATAAAGTAGATTTTGGTGTATGAAAATTAGTAACCATACAATTTGCAATACTAAAATCATATGGAGGAAAAATAAATTTATTAGTCCATCCTTCAAATTCATTTAATCTACCATTTGCGGAAACAGATGATTCTACAGTACGCATTACAGTTGTACCTACTGCACAAATTTTACGTTTGTTTTCTATTGCACTATTTACTGTTTTGCATGCTGATTCTGGTATTACAATTTGCTCAGAATCCATTTTATGCTTAGATAAATCTTCAACTTCAACTGGGTTAAACGTACCTAAACCTACGTGTAATGTCATTTCAGCAAAATCAACACCTTTAATCTCTAAACGTTTCATTAAGTGCTTAGAAAAGTGTAACCCAGCTGTTGGTGCTGCTACGGCTCCTTCATTTTTAGCAAAAATGGTTTGGTAACGCTCTTCATCTTCAGGTTCAACTTCACGCTTAATGTATTTAGGTAACGGTGTTTCTCCTAATTCAATTAGTTTTTTTCTGAATTCTTCATAAGAACCATCAAATAAGAAACGTAAAGTTCTACCACGAGAAGTAGTATTATCAATAACTTCTGCAACTAAACTTTCATCATCACCAAAGAATAATTTATTACCAATACGAATCTTACGAGCAGGATCTACCAAGACATCCCACAATCTGTGTTCTGAATTCAACTCACGTAATAAAAACACTTCAATTCTTGCTCCGGTTTTTTCTTTATTACCGTACATACGAGCAGGAAAAACCTTAGTGTTATTCAACATCATTACATCTCCTTCATCAAAATAATCTATTAAATCTTTAAACAACTTATGTTCAATAGTTTGCTCTTTACGATTTAACACCATTAAGCGTGCTTCATCTCTATGTTCTGATGGGTATTCTGCCAATAATTCTTTTGGCAAATCAAAGTCAAATTCAGATAATTTCATTTAGTACTTGTACTTTAGGTTAAATGAACCTTACGGTTGCATTTGTAATATTTATTAACAGGGGGCAAATATACGATATCCAAACAGGGCTTGTCAAGCAAATCGGTGTTTATTTTATTTCCTCAGATATTATGCCAACGCTGTCTAAATTTTGCCAAAAACTTCTGTATGATTTAGTTACTACATCTGCCTCAAGTATAGTAATGGAAACTTTTAAAGCCAACGGTGCAAATGCCATGGCCATTCGATGATCGTTATAGGTTTTAATTGCAATGTTCTCTTTAATTTCTTTACATGTTTTTAAATGTAAACTATCATTGGTAACAGTAATATCAGCTCCCAATTTGGTTAGCTCTTCACGTAATGCTTCTAACCTATCCGTTTCTTTAATTTTTAAGGTATGTAAACCCGTTAAATCACACGCAAAACCTAAACCAAAAGCAGTAACTGCAATTGTTTGCGCAATATCCGGAGCGTTTTTTAAATCGGCAGTAATTGTTTTTTCATCAAAAGAAATATCTTCTTTTTCTAAAGTGATCGAATTCTTATCAAACGTTGTTTGAACTCCAAAGCGTTGATAAATTTCTGCCAAACAACTATCTCCCTGTAAACTTTCTTTATTGTAAGCGGATAAAGTTACCTTTGAACCAACTTCACTTAAAGCTATTAACGAATACCAATAGGAAGCTGAACTCCAATCAGCCTCTACTACCAAAGTTTGTTTCTTAATTTCTTTTTTAGGCTGAATTAAAATGGTGTTTCCTTCAAAATTTGCCTTAATTCCTATTTGATTGAGTAAACTCAATGTCATTTTTATATACGGAACGGAGGTTATTTTTCCTTCTAAATGAATTTCTAATCCTTTAGGTAAACTGGCAGCTATCAACATTAATGCAGAAATGTACTGACTACTCACATTTCCGTTGATTGACACTTTACTCTGGGCAAGCTCTTTACCAGTGATTTTTAATGGTGGATACCCCTCTTTTTCTACATACTGAATATCGGCTCCTACATCACGAAGTGCATCAACTAAAATTCCGATTGGGCGATTGTGCATACGTTCAGAACCGCGTAAAACTTTAGTTTTACCCTTTTGTGAAGCAAAAAATGCGGTTAAAAAGCGCATTGCGGTTCCTGCATGACCAATATCTACCTCTTCCTCATCCGTAGTTAAAGCATGTTGCAAGTGTACAGTATCATCAGAATCAGATAAATTTTCAATGGTTATTTCAGGGAATAATTTCTGTAAAATCAATAATCTATTGCTTTCACTTTTAGAGCCTGAAATAGTAATATGCTTACCTGAAATAAGTTTATTCTTTTGTAAAAATAAATCCAAAATTACTTCATATTTTTATTGGTTACGTACATTCCGTATCCTAAACTGATTACTATTTTACTTAACCAAAAACGCATCCATTTTCCTTCTGAAAACAATTTTTGATTGATTGCTTCAAAGTTACCTGAAGTAACTTCATCCCAAGCGGTAAATAAAAATGAAAAAATGGTAACAATAATAAAAAATGGTAATGCTACTCTAAAAACATTAGCCCAAAATACTTTTTGTTGAAATTTATCTACTAATGACATTATTTTAGTTTTTCGTTATTATGATGACGATCGTGATCGCGTTTGGTTTTTAAATCTAACTTCTTATCAAAAGCTTCTTGTAGGTTTACTCCGGTTTGGTTAGCCAAACACAACACCACAAATACCACGTCAGCTAACTCTTCACCTAAATCTTTTTGTTTATCGCTTTCTTTTTCACTTTGTTCTCCGTATCTACGAGCAATAATACGCGCTACTTCACCAACTTCTTCGGTTAATTGTGCCATATTGGTTAGCTCATTAAAATAGCGAACTCCGTGGTTTTTAATCCAATCGTCAACCTGTTTTTGTGCGTCTTGTATATTCATGGTTCTTCTTTCTATTTATAAAAATTCAAAGATACTTATTCAGTTTTAGTTTCTTTAACCATTCTCATTTTTAAAATGCACATAAAAACGCCACTTAATGCTGCCAATAAAAAAATAACATACCAAGTGTTGCTAAACCCTATTTTATCTACCATTTGCATTCCTGAGTTATGTCCAAAAATATGTGCTACTGAAAATGCAGCACTATACAGCGCCATATACTCTCCTTGATTTCCTCTTTTGGCTCTTTGCATAGCAAAAGCATTTGAGAATGGGAAAGCTATCATTTCTCCAATAGTCATTAACAACATACCAATAATCAATACTCCAACCCATACACTTAGATTTAATATAAGTATACTTCCTGCTAATAGAATTCCACCAAAAATCATCAACCCAATTTTTGAGTATGAGCTTCCTTCTAACCATTTTACCAAAGGCATTTCTAACAAGAAAATAACAAATCCGTTCATACCCATTAACAAACCAATATTGAATTCTGATAAATGATGGATTTCTTTGTAAAACAAAGGAATGGTAGAAAAATATTGTAAAAACACAATTCCGAAAAGCATCATTGAAATTAAGAAAATTAAATACGGTTTATCTGCATACACCGATTCCGGATTCTCATTTTTAAGTTCATCTAACACTTTTACTTTTTTAGGGTTTAATACATTCAGTAATAAAATTGCTGCCAACACACAAGTAATTCCATCTACCCAAAACAAACCTTGATATCCTAAAGAAGTAATAATAAAACCACCAATAGCAGGTCCTGCCGAAAACCCTAAATTGATTGCTAACCTAATTAAAGTTACCGATCGTGTTTTGTTTTCTGGTTTGCTATATGTACTCAAAGCCACAAACATTGCAGGCCTAAAAGTATCTGCTACTAACATTAACACAAAGATTGAAGCACAAAAACCTTCGAAAGTGGTAACATACTGTAACAACACAAATAGTACTCCCGTAAAAAATAAACTTCCTAACATTACTTTGTATGGACCTATTTTATCAGTAAGCTTTCCTCCTAACCAAGAGCCCACAACAGATCCTAATCCGAAGAAAGACATGATCCATCCTACATCTACTAAGGTAAATTCTAGACTTTGTGTAAGGTATAATGATAAAAACGGAATAACCATTGTACCCGCCCTATTGATGAGTGTTATAAGTGATAACCACCATACTTCTTTTGATAAACCTTCAAAAGTACTGAGGTAATTTGCATATATTTTTTTCATTGTTGTAGTTAGTTGTTTGGTTGTATAAAAATAAAAAGTCCGACTTTTCAGTCGGACTTTTACGTATTGTATAATTTTATATAGATATAACATTTACACATAAAAAGCCCAACATTTCTGTGATGAATTCACCGATGTACATTGCTTATATGTATAAATTGCTTTCATTATTTCTTGTTTACCTCACAAACATAGTTAAAATATACATTGGTTGTATGTTAAAAAATTGTTTTGTGTGTTAATTTAATTTTGATGAAATTAGCTAACGAACGATAGCTATATTGAAATGTTAACATCAATGTAGTAGCAAAAAATCAAAACCTATGAAAAAAACACTTATAACACTTACTTTACTTTTACTATTTATTTCTTGCGGAAGTAGTAAAAGTTTTCAATCGTTTTTTAACGATTATAAAAATGATGTAGGAGTTACCGCATTTCAGGTTCCTAATTTTATGAGAGCCTTGTTAGGGTCTATTTCACCCGAAATGAATGGAGTTTTTAGTAACATCCATGATTTTAAATTCATGACTTTTAACAAAATTACTCCTAGCAAACAACTAGAGCTCATTCATCAAATGAATTTAGTTACTGCAACCCATTACACGGATATTTTACGTCAAAATACTCCTGAAAGAACCAAAATTTTATCGGTTATTGAAGCTGGAGATGTGGTAAAACAAGCTATTGTATTTAACTCTACATTAGAAAAAACCTCGGTATTTTATTTAAAAGGGAGTTTTGACCCAAATCAGCTGAGAAAAATTTCAGAAACCAATCAGTTTGAAGAGCTATCAACCAAATTATTATCAAACTATCAATTACCCAACAATCAAGGAATCATTCCTAATAATTAATTATGAAACAACTTTTAACATTACTGATTTTTTCAGTTTTAGTATCCTGCAATTCTCAAAACAAAAGAGCGCCTTTAGGAAAATCTGAATTTCAACGTAAATTAAATGCCGATTTTAAAGATGCAAGTAAATCGCCCCTTACCAAAAAAGGGTTAAAAAACTTTAAAGGATTAGATTTTTTCCCAATCAATGATACTTTTAAAGTACAAGCTAAACTTACAAAAACACCGGATGCTCCTCTTTTTAAATTTCCAACAACTACCGATAGAATAGCAACCTATAAAAAATACGGAATTGTAAATTTTACCATTAACGGACAAGATTTTCAACTAGATATTTATCAAGATGAAAAACCTAAACCAGAGTATAAAGATTATTTATTTTTACCTTTTTTAGATAAAACTAACGGTAAAACTTCGTATTCTGGAGGTAGATTTGTTGAAGTTTTTACTTCGGATGAAAACAAAGACGGAACCATTACTATTGATTTTAACAAAGCTTACAATCCGTATTGTGCGTATAGTAACCGATATTCTTGCCCTATTACACCCAGAAATAATTATTTAGATATTGAAGTAAACGCTGGCGTTATGGCTTATGATAAAAAATAAATCGTCATTTGAGTATAACGAAGTAATCCTAAAAAAAGATCACTTCGTTGTTTTCTCCTTATAATGACGATTTTATTAAAAGTAGTAGTTAATGTTCATTCATTCTAAAGTCTGAATACGCAGAAATTCCATGTTCATGAATATCCAAACCTTCTAATTCTTCTTTCTCGCTTACGCGTAATCCAATTGTTTTTTTCAATGTAAAAAGAATAATTCCGGAAGTTAGCACACAAAAAGCTGCCACTGCCAATACTCCATAAAATTGATGTAATAGTTGTTCCCAACCTGCTAAATCACCAAAAATACCCACAGCTAACGTTCCCCAAATACCACATACCAAGTGTACAGAAATAGCACCTACCGGATCATCTAATTTTAAACGATCGATTGCTGCTACAGCCAATACAATTAAAACTCCAGCTATAAAACCAATAACAATAGCATCAATAACACCCATTTTATCCGCTCCTGCAGTAATACCAACCAAACCGCCTAAAACTCCGTTTAGCAACATAGATAAGTCATTTTCTTTATACTTGATAAATGATACCAAAAAAGCGCCAAAACCACCTGCTGCCGCTGCTAAACATGTAGTTACTAATACTAAAGAAGTGGCTCCTGGATCTGCAGATAATACTGAACCTCCGTTAAATCCAAACCATCCAAACCATAACAAAAATACTCCTGCTGTGGCTAGTGGCATATTATGACCGGGAATAACACTAATTTTTCCTTTTCTAAATTTGCCAATTCTTGCTCCTAACAACCAAACAGCTACTACTGCTGCCCATCCACCAACAGAATGCACTATGGTTGATCCTGCAAAATCATAAAAGCCTAATTTTTCTAAGAAGCCTCCGCCCCATTTCCACATGCCTACAATAGGATATACAAGCCCCACATAAAGTGTAGAAAAGATCATAAAACTTCCTATTTGCACTCTTTCTGCCACTGCTCCTGATACAATAGTTGCGGCCGTTGCAGCAAACATTGCTTGGAATAAAAATTCTGTCCAATAAGTATATTGCCCGTTATAATAAGAGGCTGTTAATCCGTTTGCGGGAAGCTCCAACCCAAAACCTGAAAAACCAAAAATACCTCCTGCAAATTCCGCTCCGGGATACATTAAATTAAACCCTAATAACGCATAGGTTAGTAACCCAATGATGATGATAATTACGTTTTTAAATAGAATATTAACGGTATTTTTAGCTCTGGTTAAGCCAATTTCCAATAAAGAAAAGCCTAAGTGCATAATAAAAACCAGTGCTATGCACAACATCATCCATAAATTATTGACTGTAAATAGTGTATTTTCCATAGTTTTTTTTATTGAAGTGAATCTGTTCCTTTTTCTTTAGTTCGTATTCTGTAGGCTTCTTCTACTGGCAGTACAAATATTTTTCCATCGCCCACCTCACCGGTATATGCAGTTTCTAATAACACCTTAAGTGTTTTTTCTACAAAATGATCGGAAACAACAATAGATAACATTCTTCGAGGAATTTCTGAAGTACTATAGCTTACCCCTCGGTATACATGACCTTTCTTTTCGTTACCCACTCCGGTAACATCCCAATAGGTCAGGAAATTTACTTCAATTTCATGCAACGCATCTCTAACATCTTCAAACGTAGATCTGCGGATAATAGCTTCTATTTTTTTCATAAATGAGATTGATTAGATGCTCTCAAAAATAAAAGAAGCTCTATTATAATCAAAAGAAAATGAGATGATTACCTCATTTTTATCGAATTAAAAAAAATAACTCCTTAAAAAAAGGAGTTATTAATTTTAAGGGTTAATTTTTATGATTTCTTTATTTTGCGCTGAACAATATTTCTTCTTTAAGATCTAATTCAATTGCTTTTTGCAAATTTTCTAAAACTGCTTTTCTTACTTTTAATTTGGTTTGTGCATGGGCTTTTTTATTTAACTGCCCAAACATTTGTGCAATTTTAGTCGCTGTAGGTAATAAATGTTCTTCTGGAACAATTTTATCTAAAAATCCGGCAGTTACTGCATCTTTAGGACTATACATTTCTGAATTATTGACGCTTCTTTCAAAATATACCGGAACCAATTTGTTTTTTGCGAGTTCAATTCCTGCATGGTGCATGGTCATACCAATCATTACTTCATTCAATCCAATTTTAAAATCACCTTCTGTACCTAATCTATAATCTGCAGATAATAATAAAAATGCTCCTTTTGCTACTGCATGACCATTACAAGCTACAATTATAGGCATTGGAAACGACAGCATTCTGCGTGCTAATGTAGAACCTTTACTTACTAATTCTTTTGCTGATTCAGGTGATTGGGTCATTACTTTTAAGTCGTATCCTCCAGATAAAATTCCGTCTTTTCCTGTTAAAATGACTACTTTTTCTTCCTGCTCTGCTTTGGTTAAGCACTCGTTAATTTCATCAATTACTTCATGAGAAATAGCATTTACTTTACCATTTTCTATTTTAATAATGGCGTAATTGTCTTGAGATGTATAGTGTACTAAATTGTTCATTTATATATATTTTACTAAAAAAATTCCTGCAAACACAGCTAAAAAACCTACCACAAAACTTGCAATAGTATAGAAAGCAAAAGAAGTAAAATCTCCTGCTTTTAAAAATACATGATTTTCATAAGCAAAGGTTGAAAATGTAGTAAAACCACCACAAAATCCTGTAGCTAATAAAAGTGTGTGATTTTGGGTCAACGCTTCATTTTTAGCTGCCAATCCTAAGATAACACCAATAAATAAACTACCTAAAATATTGGCTAAAAAAGTACCATAAGGAATACCACTTTGTGAACTGTTTAGCATTTTACTTACTAAAAAACGCAAAATACTACCCGCTCCTCCTCCTACAAAAACTAAAAAAAGCTGTTTCATTTGCCGAAAATAAGAAAACCTCACAAAATTGTGAGGTTTTATAGTTTTATAAAATTAATTTTATTTGATCGGATAATAAATATCTGTTTGAATATCTGCTGGTTTTACTTTTGTTGGATCATTTACATACAACTCATAAATTGGCCAATTTGAAGTTAAATTATTAGCTTTTAAATATTCATCTATTTTGGTGTGCGCTTCGTAATCTCCATCACCATAATTACCATATTTTGAAATTACCACCGTTTTAGAACCCGGTATCTTAATAACTTCCATCCCTTCTGCGGGATTAATTTCTTTATCTAATAATACACCAATATGAAATTCCGTTTCACCTGTTTTTTCATCCCATTTATGATATAAAGCACCCGGAGTAAAATCGTCATATTTTAAACCTGCCTGCATTGCATACTCTCCTACTTTTGGCATAGAAGTTTGAAAAGCCTGCATCATAGCTTCTTGGTCTATTTTCATTTTATATGGAACTCCTAAAAACATTTTATCTTCTGTAAGTACTATCTTTCCTTCAGTAATTCGAAATTTTTTAGGCATCTCTTTTATGGCATTATCTAAGTTCAAAAGACCTTTTTCAAGCATAGGCCCTAACATTTTATCCCATCCGCCAGACATACTAGAAAACATTTTGAACATAAAAGGTGCTTTCTCATCTTTCATTGTCCATGTTATTTTAGTTCCTTCCGGTACTTCTTCAAAATCCCATAAAATATCACTCGGGTCGCTATTTCCAAATCGGATTTCTTGTCGGATTGATTTGTTAGGTTCTACTGCAATAGTTTTCATGCTTCCTGGGCCTTCTTTACTTGTCCAGCTATCACTAGCACCAACACCCACAGTTGTATCTCCATAAGTGACCACTATAGTACTATCTTCATCATGCCAAGGACCCCATTTTTCCCAGGTTTTGATGTCGTTTACCGCATTGTAAACATCCGTAATAGGATATTTTACAACTTTGGATCTTGAAACTTGATAGCTACCCGGTTGCATGGATATATATAGCAAACCTACCACTACAAACCCTAAAAAGAATAGTAACAGGTATCTTAAAAATTTCATACGTAAGTGTTTTTGGTTCTTTTATAAAGATACAAAAACTATTGACATTTAGTATTTTATATCTTCAACATCTCTCCAATTCCATTTCCCAGAAATAGTCCCTTTTTCAACGGTAATAACACCAGGATTTGCTCGAATGGCTGTTTTTAAAGCTGTTTCATCACAAAAAGCAAAAGTATAAGGCATGCCATACTCTTTTTGAGTAGCTTCTAAATCTTCAATATAGGATGCAGTTAATACATACACTTCATATCCATTGGCTTTCGCTTCTGCAGCTGCTTTTGCTACTGCTGGAATTCCTTCTTTTTCTGTTTTGTCGAAATTATACATTACTACAAGCATTGCTTTATCTTTAGCAAGCATTTCTTCTAGTTTATCTCCTTCATCTGTTTCTATCATGAAATCATGAATTGGAGGCACTTCTCCATCTCCTTGATATTTCATCCCTTCTTCAATATTATTTCCAATAGCATACGCTCTAAAATCAATAATTGGTAAGTGGTGTAATACATAATACACAATACTAAATGAAATTAGTATAGAGACAAGAGTTGTTATAGAAGCTACTTTTTCAGAAACAATTGGTTTAATGTATTTTAAACCTGCTATTAATACTGCAATTAAACCAATAAATATGATATTTTTATAAAAGGTCTGTTTTGGTGAAATTTTTATAGCGTCTCCAAAACAACCGCAATCTGTTACTTTATTATAAGTATATGAATACCATGTTAAAAACAAGAAAACCAAGGTTAAAGCAAACAAACTCCAAACGGTTATTTTTGGTTTGTATCCTACTAATAACATAATACCTAATACCAATTCTGCCACTACTAAAAGAATAGAAATGGGTAATGCTATTGGTATTAAAAATTCTAAGTTTAAAACTCCTTCACTAAAATATTCTTGCATTTTAAACTGAGTTCCCATTGGGTCTACTAGTTTAACAAAGCCCGAATAAACAAATAATACTCCTACAAGTACTCTTGAAATGTGTGTAAATAATTTTAACATAATTATGGGGATTAAAGATTTATTTTTTTTCTTCTGAAAGATGAACCATAGCAAATACCGCGTAATTGATCATATCTTGGTAATTGGCATCAATTCCTTCAGATACTAATGTTTTTCCTTTGTTATCTTCTATTTGTTTTACACGTAATAATTTTTGTAAAATTAAATCGGTTAAGGAAGAAACTCTCATATCACGCCACGCTTCACCGTAATCATGATTTTTATTCTCCATTAACTCTTTTGTAATTTTTACGTGTTTATTAAATTTTTCTGTGGCTTCTTCTGTGTTTAAATCAGGCTGTTCTACAACTCCTAATTCTAACTGAATCAAAGCCATTACAGAATAGTTTATAATTCCGATAAATTCAGATTTTTCTCCTTCATTAACTTTTCTAACTTCATTTTCTTGTAACTGACGGATGCGTTGTGCCTTGATAAAAATTTGATCGGTTAATGATGGTAAACGTAAAATACGCCATGCGCTTCCATAATCGGTCATTTTTTTTACAAATAAACTTCGGCATTCTTCAATAACTGCATCGTACTGTTTTGATGTGTTTTGCATTGTATTTCTTCTGAATAAATCACGTAAAAATAGCAAAACAAAAAGTTTATCATTTATTTTTGCTTAAAAATTTACTAAAAAGCCTAAAAAAATAATGACTATTAATTGTCGAGGTACTTTAATTAATCTTTCAACACCAAAGGTTATGGGTATTTTAAATATTACCCCTGATTCCTTTTTTGACGGTGGAAAATATAAAAATGAAAAAGATATTCTTGCTCAAGTTGAAAAAATGCTGACTGATGGTGCTACGTTTATTGACGTTGGTGCTTATTCATCTCGTCCAGGAGCTACTCATATTTCTGAAAAAGAAGAATTACAACGAATTGTTCCTGTAATTGAATTATTGGTTAAAAATTATCCTGAAATTATTATATCTGTTGATACTTTTAGAAGCAAAATAGCTGAAAAAACAATTGAAGCAGGTGCGGCAATTATCAACGATATTTCTGGAGGAAAAATGGATGAAAATATGTTTGCAACAGTTGCGGAATTACAAGTTCCATATATTATTATGCATATGCAAGGAACTCCTCAAAACATGCAGAAAAATCCGCACTATGAAAACATTACCAAAGAGCTTATTTCTTTTTTTTCAGAGCAAATTTTTAAATTACATCAACTAAAAGTAAATGATATTATTATAGATGTTGGTTTTGGCTTTGGCAAAAGCCTTGAACATAATTACGAACTGCTTAAAAAGCTTTCTTTTTTTAACAGTTTAGACGTTCCTATGCTTGCTGGAATTTCTAGAAAATCAATGTTATACAAACCCCTTAATATATCTGCTCAAAAAGCTTTAAATGCTACAACTGTTGCCAATACTATTGCGTTATTGAATGGGGCAAATATTTTACGTGTTCATGATGTTAAAGAAGCTATGGAAGCTATTAAAATTGTAAAACACATCCAGTAAAAATTCCTTACTTTTACCCAAAATGCACCAAGAATAATGAATTTAGATTTTATTAATTTTTCTTTTTTAGATATCCTTGATATTATTCTTGTAGCTATTTTGCTATACTACATTTATAAACTTTTAAAAGGTACAGTAGCCATTAATATTGTTATTGGTATTGCTTTAATTTTCTTAATTTGGAAAGTTACTCAAACTCTCCAAATGGAAATGTTAAGTGGTATTTTAGGATACTTACTTTCTGGTGGGGTAATAGCTTTAATCATAGTTTTTCAACAAGAAATTAGAAAGTTTTTACTAATGATTGGAACCACTAACTTCAAAAGCAAAAATGGTTTTTTAACTCAACTTAAATTTTTGCAATCTGAAATTAATGCAGATATAGATGTTGATACTATTATTAAAACACTACAATCTTTTTCAAAAACAAAAACGGGAGCTTTAATTGTAATAGAACGAACAAACAAGCTAGATTTTTTGGTGAATACGGGTGATAAAATGAATGCTTTAATAAATGAAGCTATTTTAGAAAGTATTTTTTATAAGAATAGTCCGTTACACGATGGCGCTACTATTATTAGAGATAATTATATTATTGCTACCCGTGTTATTCTACCCGTTTCAAACAACACTAAAATTCCTGGGCGTTTTGGTTTACGCCATAGAGCTGCAATTGGTGTAACCGAAAGAACTGATGCTGTTTGCTTATTGGTTTCTGAAGAAACAGGAGAAATCTCTTATATTAAAGATGGTGAATTTGTACTGTATAAAGGTATTGAGCAACTTATCGAAAAACTTAAAAAAGATGTATCTGAATAACAAAAAAGGCTCTCAAATGAGAACCTTTTTTATGTATTGAATGAATTATCTAAAATTATTTAGCCGGAGCCATTTTAGATTGGATAGCTGTCATTACTTCATTGTATTTCTTTTTAGCTTCATCGTCTAAATTAGCTACAATTTCTTTTCCTTCTTCAACTAATTCAGCACTTCTTTTTGCTAACTCAGAGTTTTTAACTACATCTCCTTTAACTTCAATGTAATCTTTTGCATACTCAGCATACGCTTTTAAGTGTTCAGCTACTTTAGGATCTTCAAATTCTGGAATAGTTACTCCTTCAATCGCAGACTCTACAGATTCAGCTACGTCTTCAGCAGCTTCTTTAGTTGCTTCTACAGCATCTTCTGTTGCTTCAGCAGCATCATTAGCTACAGCTTCAGTTGCATTTTTTACATCGTCACCAGCTTCTTTAGCCTTCTTACATGAAGTTGCTAATAAAGAACCAGCAACTAATACAGATAAAATTACTTTTTTCATTGTTAATGATTTTTTTAGTTTAAGATTGTATAACAAATGTAACATTTTGATTCTACTAATCAAATAAATATTACATATTTATACAGCTTCTGCACTAAATTGTTTATCATATAAATTCTTGTAGTAACCGCTCTCTTTTTGTAGTAATTCTTGATGACTACCTTTCTCTACTATCTTACCTTTATCCATTACAATAATGGTATCTGCCTTTTTAATAGTTGCTAATCTATGTGCAATAATTATAGAAGTTCTGTCTTTAGTAATTTCATCTGTTGCATATTGAATCATTTGCTCAGAATGCGTATCTACCGAAGATGTTGCTTCATCTAAAATTAAAATACTTGGTTTGCTAACATAAGCTCTTAAAAAAGCAATTAATTGGCGCTGACCTGAGGAAAGCATAATTCCTCTTTCTTTTACATTGTAATGATAATTATTTGGTAAACTCATAATAAAATCATGAATTCCTATTTGTTTAGCTGCTCTTTGAACATCTTCTAACGTAATAGATTCATCTTTTAAAGTGATGTTATTTAAAATACTATCAGAAAATAAAAATACATCCTGTAATACGACTGCTATTTTTTCTCTTAACGAGTTTATTTCATAGTTTTCAACCGAAATATCATCAATAGAAATATTTCCACTATCAATTTCATAAAAACGACTAATTAAATTAATAATGGTAGATTTTCCCGCTCCTGTAGATCCTACAATTGCAACTGTTTCTCCTTTTTTAACATCAAAAGATACTCCTTTTAAAACTTCTTCTTCTTTAACATAACTAAAATGAACGTTTTTAAAGCTAATCTTTCCTTGAATATCATCTGCTAATATTGTTCCTGTCTTGTTTATAAAACTGTTGGTATCTATAACTTTAAAAACACGTTCTCCAGCAACAATACCCATTTGAAGTTGATTAAATTTATCTGCAATTTGGCGAAGTGGCCTAAATAACATTTGAGACATTTGAATGAACCCTAAAATTGCACCAACGGTTACTCCATCATTCTTTACTGCTTGCGCAATTCCATTAACTAAAGTACTTGATTCACTATAACTTGAAATAACTTGCAAACCTCCAAACCAAACAATTAAACCAATTGCTATAGATGATAATATTTCTGCTATTGGAAAGAAAATTGAGTAATACCAAACTGTTTTTATATGTGCTTTTTTATGTTTATCATTAATTGCCATAAAGTTTTTATACTCAATCTTTTCTCTATTGAATAATTGTACTATTTTCATTCCTGTGACACGCTCTTGTACAAACCCATTTAAATTTGCTACCTGATTTCTTACATCTTGAAAGGTTGCTTTAATGGCTATTTGAAAAATTTTAGTCGCATAAATTAGTATAGGTAAAACGGCTAAAGCAATAAGTGCCAACTTCCAGTTAATTACAAACATTACTACCACTACAACCAGCATTTTTAAAACATCACTAACAATCATAAAAACGCCTTGTGAAAAGAAATTAGCAATGGTTTCGATGTCAGAAACTACACGTGTAACTAATCTTCCCACCGAGTTAGTGTCAAAATAACTCATTTTAAACTGCATAATATTTCGGAAAATTTTAGCTCGCATATCACGAATAATATGCTGACCAACCCAGTTTGCGTAATAAATAAAAGTAAATTGTAGTATGACTTGAATTAGCAATACTCCTGACATTAAAATAGTGAAAAATAACAGCCTGTCTAAATCTTTATTTACTGTAAAATCATCAACTGCTTTGTGTAATATTACTGGACTTGCCGCTGAAAATATGGACAATAATATTGTTGAAAGTGTTGCTACCCAAAATTGTACACGATATTTTTTTGCAAAACTCATAAGTCTTGCAAAAATTTTCATGTCAAATGCGTTTCCTGTATTGTTTTTACTCAAAATTTATATAATCGTATTTTACTCTTGTTAAAAATAATCCTTTGGCCGGAACTGAAACTCCTGCCTTACTTCTATTTTTGCTTTCTATTACTTTTTTAAAGTCTTCTAAAGAAAGTTTCCCTAACCCTACCTCTAAAAGGGTGCCAACAATTGCCCTAACCATATTTCTTAAAAACCTATTTGCTGAAATATAAAAAGTTAATTCAGCTCCATTTTGTTTCCATTCTGCGTTTGTTATGCTACAATTAAACGTATGAACATCTGTTTTTACTTTTGAGAAGCATTCAAAATCTTCATAATCATATAAAATTTTGGCAGCTTTATTCATTAAATCAATATTGATGTTTTTATAATTGAGTTGCCATGTTGTGTCTAATAAAAACGGATTTCTACCTAACCATATTTTATACTCATAACTTCTGCTTGTTGCATCAAACCGTGCATGAGCTTTATCATCAACCAAAATAGTGCTGTAAACCACTATATCATCAGGTAAAATGGCATTGAGTTTATAGGTGAAATTTTCATTCAATTCTTTATTAACATCAAAATGAGCATACATTTCAGATGCGTGTACACCAGTATCTGTTCTACCTGCTCCAACAATATTTATTTCCTGACGTAAAATAGTACTTATTGCTTTATTTATTTGCTCTTGAACTGTAATTACATCTGGTTGAATTTGCCACCCAAAATAACTCTTTCCTTTGTATGAAAGTTTTAAGAAATACCTCAAAAAAATTGTTGTTTTTTAAATAGCTAAGCTACGGATTTTATTTGGTTATTTGTACTTTGGCTCTGTGAAGAAAATTTTACTTTTATCAGACACCCACAGCTATATTGATGATCAAATATTAAAATTTGTAAATCAAGCTGATGAAGTATGGCATGCAGGTGATATTGGCGATTTGAATGTAACAGACACGATAAAAAAATTAAAACCTTTACGGGCTGTATATGGAAATATTGATGATAAAGATGCTCGTGCAGAATTTCCTTTGGACAATAAATTTGAAGTTGAAAATGTTTCGGTCTGGATAACTCATATTGGTGGTTATCCTGGGAAATATAATCATAGAGTTAAAGAAGAATTGAAAAAACATCCACCAAGACTTTTTATTTGTGGGCATTCACATATTTTAAAAGTTCAGTTTGACGAAAAGCTAAATTTATTACATATAAATCCTGGTGCTGCTGGTAAACACGGTTTTCATAAAGTAAGAACTATGATACGATTTGAGCTTGATGAAGGAAATATTAAAAACATGGAAGTGATTGAATTAACTAAGCGCTTTTAGTAATTTTTTTTCTAATTACAGGAACTTTAATAATAATTTTAGTCCCACTATTTTTATCGGATTCTACTTCAAAAGTACCACTTAACATATCAATCCTAGCCTTAATTTGATTCAACCCAATACCATCTTTACTCTTTTTAATATCAAAACCTTCTCCATCATCTTTTACCATAATTATTAAGAGGCCGTCTTCTTCTTCCATAGCTATGTAAGCTTTTTGAGCCTTGCTATGCTTTATAATATTATTAATTAGCTCCTGAACAATATTAAATATTTTGATCTCATAATCTTGTGTATATCTATTGACATTGGATATTGCAGTGTAAATTTTAAGATGTGAATTAGAGAATTTTTTTGCAGCATCTTTAATAGCGTATTCCAATCCAAATTTTAATAAAACTGATGAAACCAAGGTATGAGAAAGATCTCTAATTTTTTGTGAAGCTTCTAAAATAATTTGTTGCGATTTTTGAATTTCAATCGGAACGTCCTCTCCATATTGTTTTTGAGTAGCTTGTAAATGCATATTTGCAGAAGACAACAATGCACTTACATTATCGTGTAAAATCTCTGCTATTTGTTTTCTTTCAGATTCCTTACCATCAATAGCTGCATTAATTATTTTTGACTGTGCTTCAGACTTTAATTTATCTAATTTTCTTTGCTGCTCTAATTCATTTTTTGAGAGTTTTAAACTCAAGTCTTTTTGACGAAGTTTGTATAAGTTAGCTAAGTATAAGAACAATAAAGAAACCAGAACACCTACTATGCCTATAATCCAATTATTTCTTTCTAATGTTAACCGCTTATTTTCTTCAGCTTTTTTTACAATGTCTATATTATGTCTAAGTTCAATTTTTTTTATTTCTGCTTTTAATTTATCCTCATTTAAACTATCTCTAATATAATACGATTTTGTAACATACTCATATGCCGTATAATCTTTTAAGTTATATAATGACCATGCTAAATTATCATATAATAATTCTTTATATTCTATTGCTTCTTTATCAGTTTCTTCTTCTAGTAAATTTAGAGCTTTGATATAGTAAGTTTTTGCTTTTGAGAAATCTTTCTCCCTAATATATATAGTAGCTAAATTTGAGTAACTAGCCGCTAGGGCCATCTTATTTTGGTATTTTGAGTGAATCTCTATTGATTTGTTCAAATAATCTTCAGCTAAATCCAAGTTTACATTATCTCTAATATAAATAGCAGCTATATTTCCATAAGCATCCCCTTTAATCTTAACAAACTCGCTATTCAAGGAATTTAAAACTGTTATTTTATCTAAAAAAAACAATGCACTGTCTGTTTTCTTTTCTTTAATATATGAAGCAGATAATTTAAGAAACACCCTACTTTTTAACACCATATTTAAATTAGCATCTCCTTCATTAATTGTATTTTTATTTAGATTCTTTAAGGATCTTAAAGAATATTTTATACACTCTTCATAATTCTTAGTTTTAAATAAAATTTCAGATATTAAAAAATTAGTCTCAGCCTTAAAAATGTAGTCATTTTCATCTTCATACTTAATATCAAATAAGACTTTTAAAGCTTTCGTATATTCCTGAGTGTCATATAGTTTTTTAGCAATCTTATACCTTTTATAATGTACTCCAAGTGAATCCTTATTAATATCATAATTTAAATAAGAAAAAGCTAAGTCATTCGACTCAGCTCTTGTCTGTGAAAATAAAAATACAAATATAAGGGGGACTATTTTTTTTATTATAATTCTGAATAATAACAATTCTAATACTTTTTTAATCTCTTATTATGACTCTAGGAACCTTATCGTTTTCCAGATATGTCTCACTATTTTTAGTTGATGAAGAATTTACATAATTAATAAAGTCAATTTGTAAAATATCTTCTGATTTTACATAACTCTTTGAATATGTATTTGAATTTATGTTAGTTCCCAGAGGTTTTAAATGAATCTCATATATATGAGTATTTTCATTGTAATTAAAAACAACACTCACACCATTAGTAGTTACAAAATTCAATTCATATTCATTATTACCTAAATCAGTAATACTGTAGCTTTCCAAATAAGGAGAGCTCCTTTTACCCTCAAATTCAGATTTCTTTGCTAAAACAATATTCTCATCCTCTATAATAATAGTTCTTTTATTTGAACCATTTTCAAAAAAACCAATTTTTAATTGATCATTTTCAATATTTAGCCCTTGAGAGTAGTCTTGTTTCATAGCAACTTTCCCGTCATGCAAATGAATTTCATTAAAATTATTTTCATAGTTTTTAATGACTTCTACTGTTGAGCTTTCTTCTACCTTGTAATCAATAGAATACTTACCCTGAGCATCTTTTTTAATTTCATATTTTTTTAAAAGCGTTTTATCTTGCTCATTAATTTGCTCTTCAGATGTACAAGAAACCAATGCAACGCTAACAAACAGTATGTAAGTTACTATTTTTTTCATTATTTATTAAATTTAGAGGATTATTCTGTATTAAAAAATGTTTGGCAACATATGCATATATAGTTTTAAGGGCTTATTTTATTCGGGGAACTTCTATAAAATAATGATTGAAGGGAGACTCTAAACTATATTATTTTTAACAGCATACATTGCCAAACCTACCACATTCTTTACTTTTAATTTTTTATATAAACTTCTTCTGTGCGATTCAACCGTTTTAATTTTTAAATCTAGCTTATCAGCTATTTCAGAAGTACTTAATTCTTGTGTTATTAATTTTAAAATTTCAATTTCTCTATCAGTTAATGGTTCTTCAACCGTACTTTTAATAGACTCATCTGTTTTTGATTCATTTACATACAAATCGAACAAACTACTTTTAATATCATCACTATAATACTGTTCTCCTTTGTAAACAGCTTTAATAGCTTTTATTATATGATCACTTGCTGAACTCTTCTCAATAAATCCATTAGCACCTAAAGCAATCATTTCTTGTACTAACTTAGGATCACTTAACCCAGATAATATTATAGTTTTTTGAACTGTATTTCTTTTTTGAAATATTTTCAAAACTCCTATTCCATCTAATTCAGGCATATTAATATCTAATATTAAAATATCTACTGAATTATTTCTAGACCAATCTACAACCTCTCTACCTGTTAATGAAAAGCCCTCTACTTCAATACTTTCTTCCGTGTTTAATAACGCTATAACCCCTTCTATTAATATCTTATGGTCATCAGCGATGTGAACTTTGATTTTTTCCTTCATCGTTACGTTTACAAAACTATGTGGTTAAACTTTTACTACCAAATTACAAACACCCTCAATTTCATCTAAGGGTTTACCCTGAGCGTCTAAGGGTAAACCCTTAGATGAGTTTAAGGGACACCCCTTATTTTATTTTGATAATGTACTCAAAAATAAACAATTATGATATAACAAAAAACCGAGACTATGTCTCGGTTTTATTCGCACTAAATATACTAAGATGTTAGGGTTATCGTAATCTATCGACAGATTTTACAAGATCTTCATCCTTTTTAATGGCTTTATTTGCTAAAAATAACAGCAAAATAATAATAGAAGGAATAAACATCCCAATACCTTTCTCAGAAACTAATGCTTCTCCAGATAATGTTTGTGACAGATAAATCAATACTCCTAATAAAAGAAGATTTATCAAAATATTAATACGCCCCATTACAAATTGTAGCTTTCTATTTTTAAATAAAAAAATAGTGACAACCGATAATAAAGCTGAACAAAAAAATAAAATTGGTATTAACTTTTCAGTTATGGATGAACCAAAAAACAAATCGGTTATAAAAACACTTCCTTTTGAATTTGTCCATAAACTTACCAATAATGATACTCCTCCAGAAATAATTCCAGCTAACAAAAAGTATATAGATTGTATTCTTTGTATCATTTTTTTAATTCGGGTAGCAAATGTAATATTTCTTTTTTTAAAAAGAAACTTTACATATTAAATTATTTATATATATTTGCTACAGTTAAACCTCACAGAATTATAGTATAACTCATACTATAAGGTATTCAAATTAAACTTAACAATCATTAAATTTTTTCCCCATAAAGGATTTTCTAAATTAATTTATCATTCTAATGTTCGAAATCTCGGATTTAAAAGCTAAAAAACTGGCAGAACTACAAGAAATTGCCAAAGTAATAGGATTGACTAAAGTGAGTCAACTTAAAAAATTAGATTTAGTATACAAAATATTAGATGCGCAAGCAGAATCTACTAGCAAGGTATCTAAAGAAAGTGTTGAGAAACCTAAAAGAAGACGTATTGACAATACGTCTACCAAAACTGAATCAAAAGAGGCTAAAATCTCAACAACTAGTAAAAAAAATACAGAATCAAGTAGTGCTGAAAAATCAGATAGTGCGCCAAAAAAAGCTGTAGAAAATAAGCAGCCTCAAAATAGTAGACATCCAAAAACTCAACAGAGTCATAAAAACAACGGTAAACATCAAAAAAACCAAAATCAAAAACAGCATCATAAAAGCGGTAATAAATACCGTGATCCTGATTTTGAGTTTGATGGAATTATAGAAAGTGAAGGTGTTTTAGAGATGATGCCAGATGGTTACGGTTTTTTACGTTCCTCTGATTATAACTACTTATCATCTCCAGATGATATTTATGTATCGCAATCGCAAATAAAGTTATTCGGATTAAAAACCGGTGATACTGTACGTGGAAATGTTCGTCCGCCAAAAGAAGGTGAAAAATATTTCCCTTTAATTAGAGTGTCAAAAATCAACGGATTAAATCCAAATATTGTTCGTGATCGTGTTTCTTTTGAGCATTTAACTCCGTTATTTGCTGAAGAAAAATTCAATTTAGCAGAAAAAGGAAGCTCACTTTCAACAAGAATTATTGATTTGTTCTCTCCTATCGGAAAAGGACAGCGTGGTATGATTGTAGCACAACCTAAAACGGGTAAAACCATGTTATTAAAGGATGTGGCTAATGCTATTGCTGCAAATCATCCAGAGGTATATCAAATTGTATTATTAATTGACGAAAGACCTGAAGAGGTTACCGATATGCAACGTAGCGTTCGTGGTGAAGTGGTAGCTTCTACTTTTGACGAACCTGCAGACAAACATGTACGTGTAGCTAATATCGTATTAGAAAAAGCAAAACGTTTAGTTGAATGTGGTCATGACGTAGTAATTTTATTAGATTCTATTACTCGTTTAGCACGTGCTTATAACACTGTTGCGCCTGCATCTGGTAAGATTTTATCCGGAGGTATAGATGCTAACGCTTTACATAAACCAAAACGTTTCTTTGGAGCGGCTCGTAATATTGAAAATGGAGGTTCTTTAACCATTATTGCTACAGCATTAACTGAAACTGGTTCAAAAATGGACGAGGTTATCTTTGAAGAATTCAAAGGAACTGGTAACATGGAACTTCAATTAGAACGTAACATTGCGAATCGTAGAATTTATCCTGCTATTGATTTAATTAAATCGAGCACACGTAGAGACGATTTATTATTAGATGATAAAACGGTGCAACGCATGTGGGTATTACGTAAGTATTTAGCAGATATGAACCCGATTGAAGCTATGGAATTCATCAACGAAAAAATTAAATTCACTCGTAACAATGAAGAATTTTTAATTTCTATGAACGGATAATTCATATTAAATTATATAAAGAAAATCCCGCTATTGGCGGGATTTTTATTTTGGAAAGATGACTCTTTCTAACGAAACATCAAACTCATTTATATCTTCTATTAATTTTATTGGTTCAAAAAAACTAAGCCCAATAGTTTTTACATCTTTTCTACATTCATTCAAAAACCTATCGTAAAAACCTTTTCCGTAGCCAACTCTGTAATTTTGATCATCAGAAATTAACAACGGAACAAACACCATATCAATTTCTTTTACATCAACCTCTATAGCATTTACTGGTTCGGGTATTCCCCAGCTATTGATTTTTATTTGTGTGTTTACATCTAATAAAAAATGTTGCAATGTATTTGTAGAAAAATCACTTTTGCTTACAATGATTTTTTTATTCAGCTTTCGCAAAAACTCAATAATAGGATAGGTATCAATCTCTATTAATCTTTTAATTGAAAGAAATATATGAATGTTTTCTATGGAAGAAAAATCGAGATCAAAAACCTGTTTATAGATGCTTTGCTGAAACTTTTCAATTTCCTCTTTAGTTAGCTCTTTTCTTTTTTGCTTGTATAACTTACGTAGTTCAGATTTTTGCATGAATTACATCGATTTTAATTCTTCGCGCAACTTCTTTGTTAATCCTTTTACCACTAAATCGTAGGAATGATCTATTAATTCAAACGCAAAAACATCAGAAACATCATTATTTAAGGAAACTGTATTCCAGTGTTTTTTATTCATATGAAACCCAGGGTTTACACTTTCATATTCACCTCGTAATTCAATTGCCCGCTCTGGATTACACTTTAAGTTAATTTTTGTTTCCCCTTTTTCCCAACTATCTAATCCAACTAACGCAAACATTTTACCCATCACCTTAAAAACTAAAGTAACCTCATCAAAAGGGAAATGTTCAGTCACACCTTTTTTATGTATGCAATATTCTCGAAGTTGTTCTATGTGCATTATTCTTTGATTTTCTTATTAAAAATTATTCTGATAATAAAAACAACTGTAACTACACCTGTAAGGAGTAAAAAGTATTTTCCTAAATATAAAAATACTAAAACTCCAAAACCATTAGTTGAATTAACTCTATCTAACTTATCCGAAAACTCCTGAATAACTCTCGAATTCTCGATCCAAAAAAACAATAACCAAGAAATTACTGAAACGATTGAAAGTTTAAAAATATTAAATAGCTTCATTTCTTAAACTTTATTCTATTAGATTTCGCTCATCTGGTGGTAGCTCTAAAGCCGAATAATCTAGTTTCCAACCAATGGTTTCTACCAAGTTTTGCATTAACATAATAGCTTCTAACGCTTCTTGATTGGCTGTTTGCATTAAATTACTTTCAGGTATTTTTTGCAAAATATGTTCTTTTGCTTCCTGATTTACTTTAGTTAAATCTTCAGAATTAAACTTATTCAACAATCCATTTTGAATATCATAAAAACGGATATTAGGTTCAATTGACAAGACTTCTGGTTGCGGAAATTCAGACAGAATAATTGTTTTACGCTTGTTATCCGCCTGCATTTTTATCTTTCTAAAATCAAATCCAATATGCGTTTTGGCATTGATAATGATAATCGCCTTTTTTTTGCTAGATACCAGCCCTAAAAATTTATCTTGCCTATTTTCATGATGATAAATCTCTGCAAACTCTCCTTCAACAGTAATTAACTTTGATACTTTCTTAATTTTATCTAACAAAATAAACGATTGTTTTTCTGTTAAATGTTTCTTTTGTACCGATGAAAATTTTTGAAAAATAAAATACGATGCTATCGCACCCAACGCCAACCCAATAAATAGTAATTCCATAATTTACGAAGTTACAAATTTAGTTTCTTTCTTATAGGGTTAAAAAATGCGTATTCAAACATAAAGCTGTCTTAATTATTTAATCTGAAATTTATATAGTAATTTTAATTTTTATTTGTAAAGCATACAACTTTGAACAACGAACAAAAAGCCATAAAAACCACTTATTTTAGTATTATTGGTAATGTACTTTTAGCGATGATTAAAGGCTTTGCAGGTTTTTTTGGTAATTCATATGCATTAATTGCAGATGCTATTGAATCTACTACCGATATTTTTTCTTCATTTTTAGTGCTTCTCGGATTAAAATATGCTAAAAGACCTGCGGATGAAAATCACCCTTATGGACATGGAAAAATTGAACCACTTATCACCTTTATTGTAGTCGCTTTTTTAGTAACCTCAGCCACTATTATTGCGTATGAAAGTATTGAAAACATTCTTACTCCGCATAAAACTCCAAAATCTTGGACATTACTTGTATTAGGCGGAATAATTTTATGGAAAGAAATTTCTTACCAAATTGTCATTAGAAAAAGTAAAGAAACCCACAGCACTTCACTTAAAGCTGATGCGTGGCACCATAGAAGTGATGCTATTACTTCTGCCATGGCGTTTATTGGAATTTCTATTGCTGTTATTATGGGTGAAGGTTATGAAACTGCAGATGATTGGGCAGCTTTATTGGCTTCTGGATTTATTCTTTACAATAGTTATTTAATTTTTAGACCTGCTCTTGGCGAAATAATGGATGAACATTTATACGATGACATTATTGAAGAAATACGAGAAAAATCTAAAAACGTGGAAGGAGTTTTAGATACCGAAAAATGTTTTATCAGAAAATCAGGGATGAGATACCATGTTGATTTACATGTAATTGTTGATGGTACCATTTCCGTTAAAGACGGACATGAAATTTCGCACAATTTAAAAGATTATCTGCATAAAGAAATTCCGAATATTGGCCATATTTTAATCCATATTGAACCTGATTCTGATTCTTTTGACGATTAAAAAATCTTGTACAAAGCAGGCTTACTTGGGGTTGCATCATTTTCAAACGGAGCAATCATTAAATTGAGAAAGTATGTTCCGTCTTCCACCTCATTAGGCACATAAATAAATTCTGTAATGGTAGCATCTAATCGTAATTCACCTTCCAAATTCCAAAATGCTTTATGTGCTAACAACTGTCCATTATCTTTTTCTTTATCTACCGAAGGCAAATCAATCAGCAAATGTTTTATTCCTTTTTCTCGTAAAAAAACCGCTGCTTCTTCTAACAAATAAGACGGATTTGTATTTGAGTATCTATGTGATTTTTTCTCTTCTAAATTTGGCAACGTTCTAATTACGACAGCATCTCGCTTTTTATTACCTAGTAAACTTTGAATTTGTTTTTTAGAAATTACAAAATCGCCATTTTCTAATTGTTCAGGAGCAACCGTTACTAGTTCAGCTAAAAAGAAAAACTGATTTAGATTTTCATTTACAGAATGTACTTTTTCCGTGATATGACCTGCACATTCGGTATGTGTAATATGAGAATGTGGATTAAATTGAATATTATTAAAATTTACCGAAGCACCCTCACTTACCTTCATTTTTTGCGACCCAAACTCTTGTGGTAAAATTTTAGGATCATCAATATACCAAGCATTTACATTTTGTTTGTCAATATCAATTGATATAGAAATATCGATAGGTTTTGATAAATCTATCTCGTATTTTCTTGAGTTGTGTTTTATAGTTGCGATCATTTGTTTTGTCATTCCGCACTTGTTGCGGAATCTTTTTAAATTTTGTTCTTATTAGATTCCTGCCTTCGCAGGAATGACATTTTATTTTAAGTTCAAGATAAACAAATCTGAAGCTATTCCATCTGCTAAAAACTTTCCTTTTTTGGTGGTTTTGAGCATTCGGTTTTCAATATACAATAAATCTTGTTGAATAAATTTTTCTGCTTGTTTCAGTAAATAACTTTCAAAATCTTGTCCAAAATCCATCTGAATTTTTACTAATGAAACTCCCCAAATGGTTCGCAAACCTGTCATAACGTATTCGTTAAACACATCTTCTTTAGTTAAAATTTCAACTTCATTTGGTAATTCTCCCTGCTGAATAGCTTTGATATATTTTGCGTTATTAGAAACATTCCAACTACGTTCTTCTCCATTAAATGAATGTGCTGACGGACCAATGCCTAAATACTTTTTCCCTTGCCAATACGAAGTATTATGTTTTGAAAAATAGTTAGGTTTACCAAAATTAGATATTTCATAATGCACAAATCCTACGTTCTCTAATTCTTCAACTAGAATAGTAAAATGCTCTTGCGCTACTTCATCTTTTGGTACTGACACTTTTCCTTTTTCTATAAATTTTTCAAGTGCTGTTTTAGGCTCAACTGTTAATGCGTAACTAGAAATATGTGGCACTCCGAATGATAATGCAGTTACAATATTTTCTTTCCATCGTTCATTGGTCATTCCAGGAATTCCGTAGATTAAATCAACCGTAATATTATCAAAATGGCGAGTCGCCATAGACAGACATTTTTTTGCTTCTTCTGCATTATGCGCTCGATTCATTAGTTGTAAATCTTCTTCAAAAAACGATTGAATTCCGATACTTAATCTATTCACAGGAGATTTAGCCAACTCATTTATTTTTTCTTCGGAAAGATCATCAGGATTAGCTTCTAGCGTTATTTCTGGATTTTCTGCAACCTTATAATTTTGATAAATTGTATTAAGCAACAACTGAATTTCTTCTGTAGATAAAATTGAAGGAGTTCCACCTCCAAAATAGATAGTTTCAACGATTTCATCAGCAAATTCTTCTTTTCGCATAATTAGCTCAGAAACTAATGCTTCAAGCATTTCATCTTTTCTTTTTAAGGAAGTAGAAAAGTGAAAATCGCAATAATGACACGCTTGTTTACAAAACGGTATATGGATATAAATTCCTACCACAATTAATTTTTTCTTTTCGGAAGTTCTGGTGCTCTTCTCATTGCATCATGTCTCTTAACTTTTAATTTAGAATTCATGTTATTCAATAACGCAATATTTTCTTGAGAAATTATCTCATGATCAACATATAATAATGAGAGCTTAGGTAGTTTGCCAAGTTCAGTCGGTATTTCAAGTATACTATTATTATGAAGTTTTAATAGTCTTAAATTTTCTAAATTCATAATACTGTTAGGAAAATCCTTAAACCTATTATATTCCAACCCTAAAGCATCTAATCGTTTTAAATTAGAAATAGAACTAGGTAATCGCTCTATATCATTAGACCCCAGTTTCAAATCTTCAAGTTTTTTTAATTGTCCTATTGTAAAAGGTAACTCTCTAATTTCATTTGCGCCAAGATTTAAATTTCTTAAACTTATTAAATCTCCAATCTTATTGGTTATTTTTCTTATTTTGGAATAATTTGCAACTATACTTATTAATTCTTTACAATTAGATAATTCATCACTAAGCTCAACAATATTAGTATCTGAAATATCTAAAATTTTCAAACATCTAAGCTTGCTAATAGAGTTAGGTAATTTAACAAGTGTTTTATTTTTTCTTAATATTAAAAATTTCAAATTATCCAAAAGCCCGATGTTTTCTATATCGACAAGTTCATTTCCTTTAAAGGATATAGCTTCTATATTATTAAGCCTGTATAAATTATCAGGCAAACTTTTTATTCCACAAAAAGTAATATTAAGTACTTTTAACTTTTTAAACTTACTTAAATCATCTACTAAACTCTCAATATTTTCAAAACGATTGTTAGATATATCAAGTTCTTCTAGGTTTTTAAATTCAAATAAAACTTCAGGTATTTTTTTTAATCCACTAGAATTAATATTAATTCTTTTTATTTCATCTTTTTTCAACAAAAGAGCTTTAAGATTTTTATTCTTTTTTGATGAATTTAAATTCCAAAAAACTTGAGATGTTGTGGTATTATACAACCATTTCATATCAAAATCGGAACATTCTTTATTATCAATTTGCCCATAAGTTTTAATAGATAAAAATAAAAACATTAATAGCATTCTGCAGTAATTATTCATAGCTTTAATTAATTTTCTTTGGATTCTGTTTTACAAAAGCTGCCCAACCAGTGTAGTTCTTCCCTCCTATTTTAGTTCCTGAATTATAATAGTGGCAAACCGCAGCAGCTAACCCATCGGTCGCATCTAAATTTTTAGGTAATTGTTTTAAATTCAGTAATGATTTTAACATCAAAGCTACTTGTTCTTTACTTGAAGTTCCTTTACCGGTAATTGCCATTTTAATTTTTTTGGGCGCATATTCAGTTACCGGAATTTGACGCGACAAACCTGCTGCCATAGCAACTCCTTGAGCTCGACCTAACTTCAACATCGACTGTACATTTTTACCAAAAAAAGGAGCTTCCAACGCAATTTCATCTGGATTATAAGTATCTATCAATTCAATAGTACGTTCAAAAATCAGTTTTAATTTTAGGTAGTGATCATCATATTTTTTCAATAGTAATTCATTCATCTGAATGAATTCCATCTTCTTTCCTACTACCTTTATCAATCCAAATCCCATTACAGAAGTCCCGGGGTCAATACCTAATATGATTTTTTCTGTCTTCAAATTTTATCGTACTTTGTACAAATACAAATCTAATCAATTAAAATCAATGAGTGTATTTGGTTTAAGAACCTCAAACCCTGCTTTTAATCGCTATTTCTGGAATAAATCATCAAGTTATTCAAAAGTTAAAATGTCAATTGGGGGAATCATTTTTAAATCATTATTAATGTTGGTTTTAGTGGTTACTACAGCAACCTATACATGGCACTTATTTTTTAGCGGAGTCAACATTAAATGGTATACATCTATTGGTATGTTAGTAGCTGTTTTTTGTAGCCTATTTATATCCTTTAAACACAATTCTGCAAAATATTTGTTGCCTATTTATGCATTGGCTAAAGGATTTTTTTTAGGAGGAATCAGTGCGTTGGCACATAACCGTTTTCCTAATTTACCTTTTCAAGCGATTGGAGTTACCATCATCACTTTTTTTGTGATGCTTTTTTTATACCGATGGAAAATCATCAAAGTTACACGCGAGTTTAGAGCTATCATCATTACTGCTGCTACCAGTATTTTTATGTTTTATTTTATTGGTTGGATTTTATGGTTTTTAGAAATTGATGTTCCGTATGTATGGGGAACATCTTGGTTTGCAATCGGGTTTAATGTGCTTGCTGCTATTGTTGCTTCCTTTTCGTTACTTCTTGATTTTTATTACATAGACAGACAAGTAGGAAGATATCCTAAAGAAAGAGAATGGTTAGCTACTTGGGGACTCTTAATCACCCTTGTTTGGTTGTATGTAGAAGTATTGCGTTTACTAAAAAAATTAGCTATTCGGTTTTAGCTTTATTCCACAAATTTCCACTCTTATTCCATTTATTTTCATTCTTATTGATTAATTCATAAACAACTCTTTTTAATTTGCTACTTTTCTACTATCTAATCATTTAAAAAATATATTATTATGGAAACAAAAGTAATTAAAGGAACACATTTTGCCTATGTTTCAAGCTCTACTAGTGCTGACACAAAAAAAGTATTAGAAATAGCATCTCATAGACCCTTAGCTCCAACTAATGTATCTGCTATTGCAAATGGAATTGGTAACGAGACTAAAATCAAACTTATGTGTACTATTTATGTTTGTGACTTACACATACCTAAAAATGACAATGGAGAAAATGACTACACAAAAGATATTCAATTTAACATTTCGTATCTTGTAGATAATGAAAGTAAGGTAACTATTTATGTTGCAAGAGATGATAAATATGTCTCTTCTAAAACTTTTTACGCTTACGTTGTACCTATTCATTTTTCTCCAAAAGATATCCCTGGGTTAAACAATAATTTTACAACAGTAGAAGTGATTAATTGGGATGAAGACCCTGAAGGTTCTAGAGGAACAGAAACCACTGTAAAACAAGGAGCAGGAGAAAAATAATTTATTGATTTATTTAAAATAGCCAATCTATCAATTTGGCTATTTTAAATATATTTGTATTCATATAACTGTCTGTATGAATACATCTTTAAGAATAAACTTAGCGCTAATATTTTTTTTTCTTAATTATTTTTCATTCTCTCAAGAGAACTTAAAGGATAGTTTATTTTATTTAAATTTTAAAAAGGAAACTTATTCTTTTCGTTCTGATAGAAATTTAAAAAAGGTTTTATTTTTCTTTCAAAATAAAAACTGGGATTCTGTATTAGTATATTCAGCAAAACAAATTACTAAACAGAATCAAAATCCAATAATTGTAGATTATTGTCATTTTTTTAGAGGTTTTAGCTTTAAACAAAAAAAAATATTCAATGAAGCGGAAAAAGAGTTCAATTTAATATCTAAAAACTTTAATTATCAAGGAATAAAAAAGATGTTTCTTGCAGAAATTGCTTTAGAACAAAATCAATTTAAAAAAGCTGTAATGGGTTTTGAAGAAGTTCTTACGTTTTCTAACTCAAAAGAAGAACAGCTAATTGACAAAAACTCAATTATTCATAATTTAGGGTTATCTTATTTACATCTAAAAAAATTTAAAGAAGCAGAATCTTACTTAATAGAAAGCTTAGAGTTTTACAAAAACAGAAAAGACACTCTAGAATTAGTTGGTTGTTATGGAGACTTGGCTACTTTATACTACGAACAATATAAAGACGATTTAGCTATTCCTTTTTTTGAAAAAGCTTATCAATTAGCAAAAAAAACAAACAATTTTAATTTAAGAAGATCTACTTCTAAAAACATGTCGGTAGTAGAAGAAAATCGGAAAGATTTTGAAAAAGCTTTAAAGTATAGAAAAGAAGCTGAAATATGGAAAGATTCTTTAAACAATCAAAATAAAATTTACGCCGTTGCCCAAAAAGAAAAAGAATTTGCGGTACAACAAAAACAAAATGAGGTTGATATTTTACAGGTACAAAATGAGTTGAAAGAAACTCAGCGTAATATCTTCTTATATTCTGCTATAGGCTTGTTAGCTCTATTAGTTATTGCTGTTTATTTTTATCGAGAAAAAGTAAAGTCTAATCAGATTATTGCAGCTCAAAAAGAAACTTTAGATGAGCTAAATACTACCAAAGACAAACTTTTTTCTATTGTAAGCCACGATTTACGTTCTTCGGTAAATGCATTAAAATCTAGTAATAAAATTTTACTTGACAATTTAGCTTCTAAAAACCTTGATGCGTTAGAAAATTTACTTCATAAAAACAGTACCATTGTAAACGGAGCTTATGGTTTATTGGATAATTTATTAAACTGGGCCTTACTACAAACAGAGCAGCAATATTTTAGCATTGAAAATCAGCATTTATTTATAATTACCGAACATGTAGCTTATAACTACAAACCACTATTATTAAAAAAAGAGTTAAGTTTCGAAAATTCTATTTCTAAAAAAGAAATTGTACAAGCAGATCAAGAATCTTTAAAAATTGTATTGAGAAACCTTATTGATAATGCTATAAAATTTTCTCAACCAAACGGATTCATCAAAATTTACAGTACCAATACTCAAAAAGGTTATACCGATTTAATTGTTGAAGACTCAGGTTTAGGGATGAGTCAAACTACTCGATTAAAACTTTTAGACGATTCTGTATTATTAAATAAAAAAGAACATGAAGATATAATTGGTACAGGATTAGGTATTCAATTGATAAAATCGATGATTAAAAAAAATAACGGAAAATTCAATATTGAAAGTGAATTAGGGAAAGGCACAAAAATGATTGTATCTTTACCTAAAATCGATATTAGTTAATCACAATTAGTAAAAAATATCATTACGGGTTAGAATTTTCAGAAAAACAATCTCTCAATACTCTAAATAATTTCGTTTTTTCGCAGTGAAAATCGAAGTTTAATGGTCTTTTTTACTATTCAAAAACAGTTTTAAATGGACAATGTTAATATTTTAATTATTGAAGACACTCCTAAAGAAAGTGATTACCTTATTAAGGTTTTAACGGAAAATAATTATACTATTTCAGGAGTTGCAAGAAACTTTAAAGAAGCTCTTGATTTATTCTACAAAGTAAAAGTTGATATTGTTATTATTGATATTTTCCTTAATGGTGTTCCTGACGGAATTACCTTTGCTGAAACGATTAACACTGTTCCTGATGCTTCTAAACCGTTTGTTTTTCTCACAAGTTCTACCGATCGTAAAATTTTTGAACGCGCTAAGCTAACACAGCCATTTAGCTTTTTAATGAAACCTTTTAATGAATTAGAAGTTTTATACGCCATTGAAATGGCCATTGAAAAGTTCTACGATCAAAATGATGTATTTATAACTGATGAAGAAGACACTATTATTAGCAGCGATTATCTTTTCATTAAAAAAGGGAAATCTTTAAAAAAAGTATTACTTGCTGATATTATTTATATAGAAGTTGAAGAAAAATACTGCAACATTATTACTGCAAAAGAAAAGTTTGTGATATTAATATCACTTACTAAAATTTTAAAATTATTAAATCCAAATTCTTTCTGTAGAACCCATAGAAACTACATTGCCAATATTGACAAGATTACAGAAATCATTCCTTCAGATAATCTTATCATGCTACAAAACGATCACCATATCACCCTAAGCGAACGTTATAAAGATTTGATTAAAAAAGTTCGTACGCTTAAATAAGATTTAGTTTACTAATCGCTATTTTTTCTATTCCTTTTTTTTCCGTTTTTATGGAAAAGAAACCCCTTCTTATTCCATTTTAAAAACTTAACCTTCTTATTTACAGTAGTTTTACATCAGAGATAACCGCTAGCATACTTATTTCAACTAACCAACCTTTTGTGGAGCAGCCCCACTAAAAAAACGAGGCGGAATCCGAAAAGCCTTACGAGTAGGAAACCTTAAAACTATTAACTATGCCAAATACAATTAACATTTTAAGCGTTATTGACGTTGAAACTATTTTAAGCAATAACCTTAAGGGTGGTGACTCACCACAATCCGCAACATCTTTAGGATCAAATGGAGTTTCAGACACTTACGTATACATGATTACAGCTCAAGGATTTGTTGATTCAAATGATTTAAAAAATAGAGGAAGAGCAAGCTCAGAATTAACAATCGATGCCAGAGTTGGCGATACAATCCAATGGGAACTTACTTGCCCAGGTTCTGGTTTACAATTTAACGCAATTATTGCTGGAGTACACCCAGGATACCAATCAAATCCAGGTTCTTTAAGTGCTCCACAAGCTATACTAACAACTAGACATATTTATACGCAAGCAGGACAATATGGCTATCAAGTTGTACAACAAATGGATTATGTTTCTCACGTTCAAAGCGCTGGCACTACACAATACGACGTTGTCTTCCAAGTCATGAATCAAGACGGAACTAGTTTAGGGTACTTTAAATGGGATCCTTTTGTAAAAGTATTAGAGAACGAACAAGAATATAAAGCTGCAAAAGCGGAATCTCTAAAAAAACCTCAATTGGCTTAAAACAACAAGCTACTAACCAAACTTTAAAACAAATTTATTATGGCTACAACAGCAAACACAGCAGTAGAAACTATTTACTATAAAGGAACTATGGGGTTCGTTCCTAATCTTTTAGCAACAATCTTTAACTTTTCATTACTAGTACATCCTGAAGAACATACTGTAAGCGGTACCGTAAAAATCAATGTAGGAATTGATAAGAAAGTATATTTTGGAAAAGTAACAGGAGCTGTTTATTCAACAGGATTAGGTGATATCGTAAGAGTGTTAAACATTCAAGGAAATATTCCTACTGATAATAAATTTTCAAATGTTCTTTTACCTTTTGAAGCAAACATGGCTTTAAAAGCTGATTGGAATGGTGAAGGAGGATTCTCTTTCCTTGGACAACACGAACAAAACGTTCCTATAAAAGCTGACATTTTTAAATTATAAAACCAAAAATAAGCTCTTTAAAAAAGTAAAGAGCTTATTTTTCTCAACTAATTTAACTAAACAAACTACTACATACCATAAGTGTGTTAACTATAAAAATTTAACAAAGGAGCTAATATCATGCTCTCCCTAAACCGAGGAGCTAAACAAAACCCTACTAATGATGTAGTACGGATGGATTACTGGTAATTTATTAGTCGGATTTAATATTGGCGCAATTGGTTGTATTCAGATCGCTTTTCTGTTGTACAGATTTCTTTAAATCCTGCTAAAGTAAATACCCTTGAAGTATCATTCTTTGATGCTGATACCTCAGCATAATACTCAAAAACACTTCAATAATAATTAAAAAACATTCATTATACCAAACAATACAGTAACAACATTAATTAAGGGAATCTGAAATTATCTAGTTTGGTAAAGTCATATCTCAAAGCAGAGAGATAATTGTTGAATGACAACAACCCAACAATACAAAGCGAGTAAATTAACTACATTTACTCGCTTTGTATTGTTCTAAACTAACTTATTTTATTTCCACTGAAGTAAACTGGAAGGTATTTCCATCAAACAATCCTTTGTCTGACAACTTCAATGCTGGTATTACCAATAAGGCCATAAAAGAAAGTGTCATATAAGGCGCTCTTAATTTACTTCCCATTTGTTTTGCCATGGCATCTAATTCGGCATACGATTTTCCAATTTCAACAGCAGATTTATCACTCATAATTCCAGCTACTGGTAACGAAACAATTTTTTCTTCGGATGCATTTACAGCGCACACTCCACCTTTGTTTTCAATAATTAAATTAACTGCTTTACATATCATTTCATCGGAAACTCCTACTGCAATAATATTATGAGAGTCGTGTCCCACAGAACTCGCTATAGCACCTTCTTTTAATCCGAAGTTTTTGATAAAAGCAATAGACGGTTCAGAATTTTGATAACGATTTACCACCGTCATTTTTAAAATATCATTTTTGGTATTAGAAACCAGATTGCCTTCTTTAATCAACGAATCAGCTTCAATTTCATTGGTTACCAATTCACCATCTAGCGCCTCAATAACTCTTATTTTTTCAGCTGCAGAATGAAATTCAAAATCAGAAATTTTCTTTTTATCGGTATTAAAATTATTCAACACTTCAAAATCTACATGTTTTACAAATGATTTTCCTTTTTCTGCTACTAATTCCCCATTTATATAGGTTTGCAACACTTTGAATTTTTGTAAATCTTCCAGTACAATAAAATCAGCGTTATCTCCATTTTGTAGTAAACCAACATCTAATTTATAATGTTTTACAGGATTTATACAAGCAGCTTGTAATACTTTAAAAACATCCATCCCTTTAGCAACGGCTCGCTCACATAACTGATTCATATGACCTAACAGCAAATCATCTGGATGCTTGTCATCAGAACAAAACATCATATTTTCATAATGTTCAGGCAACAAATCTATCAAAGCTTCAAAATTTTTGGCTGCACTACCTTCTCGAACAATTACTTTCATGCCTTTTTGCAACTTTTCTAGAGCTTCTTCATACGTAAAACACTCGTGATCGGTAGAAATTCCTGCTGAAATATATTTAGTAATAGCATCTCCTCTTAATCCTGGAGCATGACCATCTATAGGTTTATTGTTATTTTTTGCATGCTGAATTTTAGCCCGAACTTCTTCATCATCAAACAAAACACCTGGGTAATTCATCATTTCTGCTAAATACTTGATATCAGTATTCTCCATCATCAACTTAATATCATCAGCATTAATAATTGCTCCAGCACTTTCAAACGAAGTTGCAGGCACGCAAGAAGGCGCTCCAAAATTGAATTTTAACGGAACTTTCTTTCCGTTTTCAATCATAAAATCTACTCCTTTCACTCCTAATACATTGGCTATTTCATGCGGATCGGAAACTGTTGCCACAGTACCATGGGTCACCGCAATTTTTGCAAACTCAGACGGAACCAACATTGAGCTTTCAATATGAATATGTGCATCTACAAATCCAGGTAAAATATAGTTTTCAACAGAATGATTACCCTCACGGATTTCTTTGATTTTTCCGTTTTCAATTTCAATTTCTCCTTTAAAAATTCGTTTGTTTTGTATATCAACTATATTTCCTTGTATGATCATTCTGTGAAAATTTTGAACTAAAATACTTCATTTCATAGCAAAAAAAAAGCATCCTTTCGGATGCTTTAAATTTTTATTCTTTTACTGGAGGTGCACCTCCTAAAATCTCTTCATTTGCATACTCTTCAAACTTTTTAAAGTTATTTCTAAAAGATTCTGCTAATTTATGAGCCGATTTATAATACCCCTCATCATTGTTCCATGCTTTACGCTGACTTAACATATCATCTGGCACTCCAGGACATGTTCTAGGTTGTGCCAATCCAAATACTGAATGAATTCTAAAGTTGCTCTCGTCTAAATTAATAGTCCCGTCTAATACAGCACTAATCATAGCACGAGTGTATTTTAACTTCATTCTGTTACCAACTCCGTAAGGACCTGCAAACCAACCGGTATTAATTAACCAAACATTTACTCCTGTATCTTTAATTTTTTCACTCAACATTTCTGCATAACGGGTTGGATGCAACGGCATAAAAGGCGCTCCAAAACATGCAGAAAAGCTTGGTTGTGGTTCAGTAACTCCTGCTTCTGTTCCTGCTACTTTTGCAGTATACCCAGAAATAAAGTGATAAGCAGCTTGACCTGGAGTTAATTTAGAAATTGGAGGCAATACTCCAAAAGCATCAGCTGTTAAGAAAAATATATTCTTGGGATTTTTACCTATTGAAGGTGTTTGAATATTTTCTATATGATAAATAGGATAACTTACACGTGTATTTTGTGTAATACTTGTATCAGCAAAATCTACATTTCCTTTATCATCTAAAATTACATTTTCTAAAATTGCACCTTTTTTAATAGCTCCGTAAATTTCTGGTTCGTTTTCTTGAGATAAGTTAATTACTTTAGCGTAACAACCACCTTCAAAATTGAAAACAGTATTTTCAGCTGTCCAACCATGTTCATCATCACCAATTAAACTACGGTTAGGATCGGTTGATAAGGTTGTTTTACCTGTACCCGATAACCCGAAGAAAATTGCCGTATCACCCTCTTTACCAACATTTGCAGAACAGTGCATTGGTAAGGTGTTTTTATAAACTGGTAAGATAAAGTTTAACGCAGAGAAAATTCCTTTTTTGATTTCACCTGTATATCCTGTTCCTCCAATTAAAGCTATTTTTCGACTAAAATTTAAAATAGCAAAGTTATGTTGACGTGTACCATCAGCTTCTGGATTTGCCATAAAGCCAGGAGCATTTATTACAGTCCATTCTGGAGAAAAGTTTTTTAATTCTTCTTCTGTAGGACGTAAGAACATATTGTAAGCAAACATATTGCTCCAAGGATATTCATTTACAACTCTAATGTTTAATTTGTAATTATCATCTGCACATGCATAACTATCACGAACAAATACTTCTTTTTCAGAAAGATATGCTGTTACCTTATCATAAAGTTTATCAAATTTTTCTGAATCAAAAGGAATGTTAATGTTTCCCCACCAAATTTCATCTTTTGTAACCTCATCTTTTACTATGAATCTGTCCATGGGCGATCTTCCTGTAAACTCACCGGTATTAACGGCTAGCACACCAGACTCTGTTTCTTTTCCTTGTCCTTTTTCAATGGTTTCGTTTTGTAGTTGATCAGGAGTTAATTGGTAATGAACTGTTGCATTTTTAATTCCTAATTTTTCCAACGAAATCGTTTTCGTTTCAAGATTTGTCATCTCTAATTTTTTTAGCTGTGTTAAATGTTCGACAAAAATAAGTCTTTTTGTTTAAACAGCCTTTGCATAAAAAAATTTTGTTATGTATTTACTTTTTAGCTTCGGTCTTTGCAAATTTAACAAGCATTACTATCCAACCAATAATAAAAAGAACACCTCCTAATGGAGTTATAAACCAAATTGATTTTGAAGGGATTTTTAACAAATGAATAGCATAAATTGATCCTGAAAAAAATAAAATTCCAACTCCAAACAAAGTAGTAAGTACTTGTTTTGTTTTAGGTGAAAATCCTTGATAGATATTCACAATAAGCAATACCAGTACATGATACATTTGGTAACGAACCGCAGTTTCAAAGCTTTGTAAAGCCTCGACGGAAAGTTTTCCTTTTAAAGCATGAGCGCCAAAGGCACCTAAAATTATTCCTAAAGCTCCTAACAAAGAAGTAATTGTTAAATTTTTATACATTTTTATTGTTTTTGTTAAATTTCAAACTTTTTTAACGATATTGTCAAACCTAAACTTACAACAAAAGTACATCATAATTTTATGAGAAAAATATTAATTATTGGCGCAGGAAGATCTAGCTCATCGTTAATTAAATACTTGTTAGACAAATCATCAGAAGAAAAATTACATATTACTATAGCAGACGTTTTTTTGCAACACGCAAAAGATAAGACTAACAATCATCCTAATGCATTTGCAATTGAATTAGACGTTTTTGATGAAAAACAACGTAAAGAAGCTATTAAAAATGCTGATATAGTTATTTCTATGTTACCGGCTCATTTACATATAGAAGTAGCTAAAAATTGTGTTGAATTCAATAAACACTTAGTTACCGCGTCTTATATTTCTAAAGAAATGAAAGCTTTAGATAAAGAGGTTAAAAACAAAGGATTGGTATTTATGAATGAGATTGGTTTAGACCCGGGAATTGATCATATGAGTGCAATGCAAATCATTGATAGAATACGTGAAAATGGTTCAAAAATGATTTTATTTGAATCTTTTTGTGGTGGATTAGTAGCCCCAGAAAGCGACACAAATCTTTGGAACTACAAGTTTACTTGGAATCCTAGAAACGTGGTATTAGCGGGTCAAGGTGGAGCCTCAATGTTTATTCAAGAAGGTACGTATAAATACATTCCGTATCATAAATTATTTAGAAGAACTGAATTTTTAACGATTAACGGTAGCGGAAAATTCGAAGCCTATGCAAACCGCGATTCATTAAAATACAGAAGTATTTACGGTTTAGATGATATACCTACTATGTATCGTGGTACTATTAGAAAAGTAGGTTTCTCTCGTGCGTGGAATGTGTTTGTTCAATTAGGAATGACAGATGACACCTATACTATTGAAGATTCTGAAAACATGAGTTACCGTGATTTTACCAATTTGTTTTTAGCGTATTCTCCTTCTGATTCTGTAGAATTAAAATTCCGTTCGTATTTAAAGATCGATCAAGATGATGTGATGTGGGATAAGTTCGTAGAGTTAGATATTTTTAATCCGAATAAAAAAGTAGGATTGAAAAATGCTACGCCAGCACAAATCTTGCAAAAAATATTAATGGATTCTTGGACATTGCAACCGGAAGACAAAGATATGATAGTAATGCATCATATTTTTGGTTATCAAAACGAATCTGGTAAACACCAAATAGAAAGTAGTATGGTAATTAAAGGTGATGACCAAACGTATACTGCTATGGCAAAAACGGTTGGATTACCTGTAGCTATGGCAACATTGCGTATATTAAATGGTGATATTACTACTCCTGGAGTACAATTACCTATTACCAAAGAAGTGTACGAACCTATTTTAAAAGAGTTAGAAGACTACGGAATTACCTTTGTTGAAAAAGAAGTACCGTATTTAGGGTATAACCCAGAGAGTGTGAAAGGGTAGGTTTGATTCTGTAATTTATAATCATTAACATTTTAAATCTTTACACTTCTTTTAAACTTTTAAATAGTTAATTATGAAACTCATGAATTTGGGTTGAAGTAATATATCCTTTTTATTGATAATTGAAATTCGAATCTAAAATATCTAAAATAAAGGATGTTTTATATACTAAAAAAATGACAGTCAACGCTTTAAAACACTGACTGTCAACCTATGTATCTATATATTAATTACAATACTAGAACTTTCTTAACAAACACAATGAGACCAATCTACACCATATTTCTCTAACTGGTCTTGTATATAATAATCTCTATCCCTCCAACTAGATCTACAAAAATCGTCACAATCAAAAAATAGCCTTCCCCCTTTAACTTCTTGTTGCTCTTTTCTGTTTAGTGTTTTACCTAAGTTTAAAATTTGTTTTTTCATAATAATGATTTAATTAAATTGATTAAATCCCTGAACATTTTAAAGACACTCAAGGTTCATGTCTATACTCTCGCGAAAGAATTCTAATCAAATCTAAAAAATATTATCTTTTCTATCAAATAACTAATCTTTATTATTGTTAATACTTTGTTTTAAAGATTATTAACAATAATAGATCTACCTCCATAAAACCCATGAGACAATTTGAGCGTCATTTATTCTTACTAAATCTTAAGCTAAATATATAATTGTTCTTATAAACATCATATAGCTAATCTTTTTAAGATTAAAATTTAAAAAAACTATTTCCCAATTATTTGTTTTCTATGTAATAAGCCCCAAAAGTGTAATTCGTCTAAAACTTTTTCCAACGACATTCCGTGTTCCGTAATTGAATATTGAACTTTTGGAGGAAACGTATCAAACACCTCTCTTTTTACTAACTGATTTGTTTCTAAATGTTTTAATTCTTTAGACAACGTTTTATCTGTTATTCCAACAACTTCCCTACTAATTTCTTTAAACCGTTTTGGACCACCAGACAAAGAAAATAAAATCAATAATTTCCATTTTCCCTCAAGAACCTCAAGAGCATCTTTGATAGATAACATTGTTTTTGGGCAACCTCCTTTTGATAACATAACTTCAATTTAAACGCTTTACTTTCCTAACGGATAGTGCTATCCAACGGGAAAGTAATATCAAACAGATAGCTAATGTACATAATTTTGTTTCGTATAAACAAAAAACATAAAAACGATGACAAATCAGAAAAATTCTAAAGTGCTTAACATTACCTTATGGATATTTCAAATCCTTTTGGCAGTAACATTTATTTGGGCAGGTGCAATGAAATTGTTTCAACCGAATGAACTACCTTGGTTATGGACAAAAGAAAACCCTGAACTAGTAACAATTACAGGAATTTTAGATGTATTAGCAGGCTTCGGATTGATCTTACCTTCGCTACTTCGAATTCAACCAAAAATAACAATATATGCAGCCTACGGAACTATTGCTCTTATGATTTCTGCAAGTATATTTCACATTATGAGAGGTGAAGGAAATGAAATAGGATTCAATATCTTCATGTTACTTTCTGCGATATTTATTGCTTGGGGAAGACTGAAAAAAGCACCAATAGAGCCCAAAAAATAAAGCTTAGAATGCAAAAGATAATAGCGGAAATTTACATTTTCAAATAAAAATCTTTCGTTAAATGTATATAAGGATCAGTGTATTGGTGCCTTTTTGTTTCTATAATAAGTTCTTCTTCTTTAACTTCTTCTGCTGTAAAAGAAAACTCTAGTAAACTACGTTTAACTTCTGAAGTTGGAGTGCCTTTTACCCTACAAACTCTGTTAAGTTGTAAATTATGCTTTTCGGCTAGCTCAATAAAACCTTCTTCTTCTTGATACGGAATAACAGTTGCGAACAATCCTTCTTCAGCTAAAATTTTAGAAACACCTTGTAGTAAATTTTCAAAAGATAATGATGTGGTGAAGCGTGCTTTGTTACGAGCATCGTTTTCTGTTTCATATTCCGCAGTGTAAAAAGGTGGATTCGACACAATTAAATCGTACTCTTCTTCCTCTTCTGCCATTTCATCAGCAAATTCTTGGAACGAAGCATTGTAACAAAACAATCTGTCTCCCCAATCCGATTGCTCAAAATTCTCAACAGTTTGTTCGTAGGCATTTTCTTCAACCTCAACAGCATCAACAGTCATCGCATTACAACGTTGTGCTAACATTAAGGTAATCACACCTGTTCCAGAGCCGACATCTAAAATCGTATCAGGATATTTATCAACCGAACACCAAGCTCCGAGTAAAACAGCATCGGTACCAATTTTCATGGCAGTTTTATCTTGATGAACTGTGAATTCTTTAAATTTAAAAGGCTTCATTAAAAAAACTTCCCTAAGATTTTTTCAGCGTTAAAAAACAAGTACAATACAATGGCTAGTAACAAAACCAAGAACAATCCTCTTTTAGGATTTGAACGTTTTCTGTTGCCAAATTTTTTTTCAAATTTCATTATCTAAATTATTTTTTTGCAGCTCTTAACATGTGCCATTTTCCAATAGGCCCTAGTAAACGTTTTACATCAAACCCAACTGCCCTCATTACCCTTTTTACATCTCCTTTGCTTGCATACGTAACCAAAACTCCGTCTTTTTTGAGAGCCGTATACATTTTTTTGAAAATAGTTTCCGACCATAATTCTGGTTGAACATCGGGTGCAAAAGCATCGAAATAAATCAGATCAAAAGCATTTTCATCTGTAATTTCGTTGAAAAACTGCTTTCTTTTTGTTAACGTGAAATTTTTGTTAATCTGATGTTTTTCTTCCCAAGAAACTCTATGAATTTTATCAAAAACTTCTTGCTGATCTTTAACTTTTAATTCGGAAACATAATTCAATTTCTCTATTTCATCTTTAGTAACCGGATAAGCTTCAACACCAACAAAATCAATCTCTCTATCTGATTCTAAAAGCGTTATAAAACAATTCAATCCTGTGCCAAAACCTATTTCTAAGATTGAAATCTCTTTTTTTGAAATGCTTTTTAATCCGTTTTCAATGTATACATGATATGCTTCTTGAATAGCTCCATGTTTTGAGTGGTATTGTTCATTCCATTCTGGTATGTGAATAGTTGTTGAACCATCTGAAGTTATAATAATTTCACGTTTCAAATTATTGTATTCTCAGTTTCTCTATTCTTGGTATAGGACCTGTACATCTATCTTTATGACAAGCAATACACGCATCTACAACATCATTAAATTTTTCTGCTCTTTCTTTTTCTGAAGCTGCAAAAATTTCTTTTTGAGCTTTAATAAAATGATTTGCGAAAGCAGGATAGGTTTCGTCTAAATCTGAACTATCGGTGAGTTTTGCAGTGTGGATTTTTAAATACGCTTCATTAAAATGTCCAATATCTTCACCGTTTACTATTTGTTCTTTTAGCACTTTGTTTTTGGCTAACATAGTTCGCATTAATTCTGCCATTTCTGATGTTTTGTACATATCAAAACTAGCAGGAACCTCGTTAACAACTTTAATTTCTTTTGCTGGTTTTTTATTTTGACAACTAACCAGCAAAAAAGTAAGTAAAAATATGATGGGTAATTTATTCATTTGCCTTTGGCTCTTCTTCTTTTGCCTCTAACAACACACCATCTGCTAAGAACGAATACGTTACTTTCGGTTCAGTAATTTTAGCTATTTCTTCGTCAGATTTTCCGGCATCTTTAGCATAATGTTGTAATTGCTTTACTGAAATTTCTGATTTAAACGCTTTTCCGTTTAAAACCACTTCGCTTCCTGCGGAATTAAATGGCATGAAGAAAGCGTAATCTTTAAATCGTACAAATGATTGTTTTTCACCTTCTAATGGTACTTTGATCCAACAACCTTTCTTTTGACAAACCTCATCAATTTTGGTAGCGAATTTTACATCTACAGTATCTCCCACTTGCATTCCTTCAAATTTTTTAGCCATTTCAGTTTTGGTTATGGCTCCATCAGCATTAATTTTGTCTCCGAAAGAAACATATGTTTTCAGTTCTTTATCTTCCTTTTGTTTGTTTTTACAAGATATTGACGTTAATACTAAAACAAACAAAACTACCAATACTCTTTTCATTATTAATCAATTATAAATTCAAAAACAAAGATACAATATTAGGTAGGATGAAGTAAGAATTAAAACTTAAAAAGTAATATTGATTTCTTACTTTTGTTGAAACTTCAAATCTTTAAAATTAAATGGACACATCTTACATTCAAGTTACACCGATCAAGCAATCAAAAATTAATACTGTAGATTTTAACAATCTTGCATTTGGCACTGTTTTTTCTGATTATATGTTTGAGTGTGATTTTAAGAATGGAGAATGGCAAAACCCAGTAATAAAACCTTACGGACCTATTAGTTTAGAACCTTCAGCAAGAGTTTTTCATTATGGACAAGCTGTTTTTGAAGGAATGAAAGCTTACAAAGATGAGAATGAAGATATTTTCTTATTTCGTCCAGATCAAAATTTTAAAAGAATAAATCAATCAGCAGAACGTTTGGCGATGCCAGCTTTTCCTGAAAAATTCTTTTTTGATGGTTTAAAGAAACTATTACATTTAGAAAAAGATTGGATTAAAAAAGGTGTTGGAAATTCATTATACATCCGTCCGTTTGTTATTGCTACACAGCCTGCAATTTCAGCTTCTCCTGCAAATGAATACAAATTCATGATTATCTTATCTCCTGCACAATCTTATTATGCAGGTGAAGTACAAGTAATTTTTGCAGAGAAATATAGCAGATCTGCTAATGGAGGTGTTGGTTTTGCTAAAGCTGCAGGTAATTATGCTGCCCAATTTTACCCAACTAAATTAGCGAATGAAAAAGGATATCAACAAATTATTTGGACAGATGCTAATACTCATGAATATTTAGAGGAAGCTGGTACCATGAATATCTTTTTTAGAATTGGAGACAAGCTAATAACCGCTCCTAATAATGATAGAATTTTAGATGGTGTAACACGAAAATCAATTATTCACCTAGCTGAAGACAACAACATAGATGTTGAGGTAAGAAGGGTGTCTGTAGCTGAAATAAAAGAAGCTGCCAGAAACGGTGAATTAAAAGAAATATTTGGATCAGGTACAGCTGCAGTTATCAACCCTATTGTTGGATTTGGTCATGGAGGAGAAGATTTTAAATTACCAAAAATTGAACAAAGCTATGCTTCTTTTTTCAAAGAAAAACTACTAAACATTCAATACAACATATCTGAAGACCCATACCATTGGAGAGTAAAAATATAAATAACCTCTTGTTATAAACAACTATATAAACTTCTCAAGATAACACTTGAGAAGTTTTTTTATATATTTGTCGAAATACTTTCTTCTGTCCCTATCAATATCAACCTTAATCCATTCTTATGAAAAGTATTTTAATATCCATATTATTAATTACAGTTTCTTTTTTAGGTACTTTTTTTATTATTGAAAAAATAAGTAAAAAGAGCACTGTTACCATTACTACTAATAACATGGAAGAAAATGATGCTGATGATGTAGATGTAATTATAGAAGAAAAAAAAGTAATTGAAAATAGTGTTGATATTAAACCTTTTACAAACAGTCCTGAGGCATGGGAAAATTATTACAAACAAAATATTGATCTTTCTACCGATTTCCTTCCGTTAAATCAAGAAGGAATAGAAATAGATAAGGAACAATTTTTATCTTTTTTAAAAACAGGAGATTTTATACCTGTAAAAATTAATGACGAGATTGAAATAGTGTATCAGTTGCAAAAACCTGATAATAGTGTTAATTCTAAAATACTCAAATCTATAAAAAGCAATGCTAGTTTGCAATATGTGTATTTTATGAAAGAAGGTAGAGATTTTCCTATGTTTGATTTTGTAGATTTAAATGGAAATAATTACACTAATAAAAACACCAAAGATAAAATTACTGTTATTAAGTGTTGGTTTATCAATTGTAAAGTTTGCGTAGAAGAATTTCCTCAACTTAATGATTTATATGATAAATATGAGGGTTATGAAAATGTTATTTTTATTAGTTTAGCATTTGACACTCCTGATAAATTAAAAAAATTCTTAGCAAAAAAAGAGTTTAGATATCCGGTTGTTGCCGAACAAAAGGATTTTATGAACAATCAAATTGGCGTAAAACAATACCCAACACATATTATTTTAAATCAAGATGGAAAAATTTTTAAAATGGTAAATAATGTTGACTCTTTAATTTTTACATTAGATGAACTTTTAGAAAGCAGTGGAGAGATTTACAATTAAATCATTGCCTTTTATTTCTTTAATATTGCTTCTATATTTGGTCTAAAGTAATTTGGTCCCTTCATAACTTTACCATCCTCTCTGTAAATTGGTTTTCCATCCTCGCCTAATTTACTCATGTTACTTCGCTGAATTTCTTCAAAGACCTCATCAATTTTATGCTGCATACCGTGTTCAATAATAGTTCCGCAAAGAATGTACAACATATCTCCCAAAGCGTCGGCAGTTTCTATTAGGTCATTGTTTTTAACAGCTTCTAAATATTCTTCATTTTCTTCTTTCATTAAATTATATCGAAGTAAATTTCTTTGCTCTCCAATGTTAGCAATAGGTTGCTCATTAATTCCTAAGCCAAAAGCTGAGTGAAATTCAAATACTGCTTTAATTTTTTCTTTCATGTTATGTTAGTTAATATTAAATATGTCTTCAGCTTTTTCAAGCTCAAATTCTTCCCAATTATTAATGTGATATTTTACATTTTGCTTTTTAAAATCATCTACATTTTTATGGTTTACTCCTACAAAATGAACGCCTAAGTTTTTTGCTGTTTTAGCATCCCACAATCCATCACCAAAAGAAATAATATTTTTAAATTTTTGGATTCTATAGTATTTTTTTGCTTTTTCAACTGCAGATTTTACTATGTCTTCTCTGGCATAAATAGCATTAGAAACCTCCAACACTTCTGGTATAAAATTAATGTCTGCTTGTTCTAATTTTAAATAAGCAGGCTTTTGAAGTGAACCTGTTGCAAAACATAGTGCATAATCTGTTTCTTTTAAAAAGAAATTTACAATTGCACTTGCTCCTTTTACTTCTTTAGAAGATGGCATCTCTAAGAATTTTTCAGTCATAATTTGTTCAAAATCCGGGATAATATCCAACGAAAAAGCTTTTTTAAAAGTAGCTTCATAATTGAATTTTAAAATATAACTATCGGTAGCATTTTTGTAGTTTCTCCAATCGGTATCAACATTGGTAATACCTATTTCATTCATTGCAAACAAAAAAGAATCTGTATGCTTTTCTTCACTACTAGTTAGTGTATCATCTATATCTAAAACTATTAAGTTTTGTTTTTTCATTTAGCTATCAAATGGAATATTAATTTGTAATTTTGCTCAACTAAATCAGAGTTAATTTACTTTATTTTATGTTTACAACCGGTCGAATAATTTTTGCTGCTTTTTTTGTAATTGTTTTTACTGTTTTAATGGTGTACAGTTATAAAAAAGATGCTACCAACAACCAAAAACATTATCAAAATGCTGCTTTTTATGTGGCTATTGGTATTATTGCTGTTATTGCCCTTTTGTTTTTATCAAAATACTTGATCAAACATTAATCACATTCGTGGTATCTGAAACAATCGGTGGTATGATCATTTACCATACCGGTAGCTTGCATATGTGCATAAATTACAGTAGATCCTACAAATTTGAATCCGCGCTTTTTAAGATCTTTTGATATTTTATCGGACAGTTCAGTAGTAGCAGGCACATCACTTCTATCTTCAAATGCATTTTTAATAGGTTTTCCATGGGTAAAACCCCAAATATATTCTGAAAAAGAACCAAATTCATCTTGCACTCTCATAAATGCTTGAGCATTTGAAATAGTAGCTTTTATTTTTAGTCTATTTCTAATAATCCCTTCATTTTGTAACAGCTCTTCATATTTTTCATCCGAATAATTTGCAATTTTCTTGTAGTTGAAATTATCAAATGCTTTTCTAAAATTTTCTCGCTTTCTTAAAATGGTAATCCAACTTAATCCTGCCTGAAAAGTCTCCAATATCAAAAATTCAAACAATTTATCATCATCATATACTGGCACCCCCCATTCAGTATCATGATATTCAACATATAAAGGGTCATTACTCACCCAAAAACAACGATTTTTCATCCCTCTTAATTTTGAGTTAAAGTTAGGTTTTATACGTTAAAAAACAAGCCTAGGAAAAATATATTAGAGTACTTTGTATGAAAAAGTTTACATTTACGTCTTACTGAAACAAATACAAATTTTAGTTCTTAACCATGAAAAAAATACTTTTTCTCTTTCTTTTACTTATTTCTTACTCCTCTTTTTCTCAGGTATTTGATCCTGTAACATGGAAAACAGGCGTTGAAAAAATTTCTGAAACCGAATATAATTTAATTACAACAGCCACTATTGATAGAGGTTGGCATTTATATGCTCAAAAAGTTCCGAAAGGCGGCCCAAGACCTACAGTTTTCACTTTTAAACCCAATGAAAACTATGAATTAGTTGGTGAAACAACTGAAGATATTGGTATTACAGAAGATGATAAAACTTTTAAAATGCGAATTAAATACTTCGCAGGAAAAGCTACTTTTAAGCAAAAAATTAAGCTTTTAAATGAAAAAGCAACTATTGATGCTGAAGTAGAATTTATGGTTTGTGATGATGTTCGCTGCTTACCACCACGTGTAGAAACGCTATCTTTTACCGCACCTAAAGGTGCTGCTTCTACAGCTAAAACAACTACTGAAGCAACAGCTGTATCAAATGTAGAAGCTAATCGTCTGTTATATGGAATTTCTGAACAAGATTTACAGCAACCTATTGCTGATCTAGTAGCGACTATTGAACAAATTGATGTAAATGCAGATGTTGAAACCAAAAATGAATCTTCATCATTATGGAGTATTTTCGGATTAGGTTTTTTAGGAGGTTTATTAGCTCTACTTACTCCTTGTGTGTTCCCAATGATTCCGTTAACAGTAAGTTTTTTCACTAAAAAAGATTCTACGAAAGGAGCAGGAGTTTCAAAGGCTGTTTTATACGGACTTTTCATATTGGCAGTGTATTTAATATTAAGTATTCCTTTCCATTTATTAGATTCTATCAATCCGGATATATTAAATGAAATATCAACCAATATTTGGCTAAACATTATCTTTTTTGTTGTGTTTGTATTTTTTGCAGGATCTTTCTTTGGTTTTTATGAATTAACCTTACCAAGCAGTTGGACAAATAAAACTACGCAAGGAGAAAGCTCTGGCGGATTGTTAGGAGTATTTTTTATGGCCTTGACTTTAGCCATCGTTTCATTTTCATGTACAGGACCTATTTTAGGGTCGTTATTAGCAGGATCTTTATCTTCTGATGGTGGTGCGTGGCAATTAACCTCTGGAATGGCAGGATTTGGAGTTGCTTTAGGTTTACCCTTTACTCTTTTTGCCATGTTTCCTAATATGTTAAAATCATTACCTAAATCTGGTGGATGGATGAACACGGTTAAAGTGGTTTTAGGATTCTTAGAGTTAGCTTTAGCGTTTAAATTCTTATCAAATGCCGATTTAGTAGCACACTGGAACATCTTAAAAATTGAACCTTTCTTAATTCTTTGGATTGTAATTTTTGCTGGATTAGCCTGGTATTTATTTGGAATTATCAAATTTCCGCATGATTCTCCTTTGCAAAAAATATCTTTCCCAAGAATTGCTTTCGGAGTTTTAGTGGCTGCTTTTACCATTTATTTAGCTTCTGGATTTAGAGTTAAAGAAGAAACTAATACATTTACTCCTCTTTCTTTATTAAGCGGTCTTGCACCTCCTGTTGGTTATAGTTTTGTATATCCTAACAGTTGCCCAAACAACTTAACGTGTTTTAAAGACTTAAAAGAAGGATTAGCTTACGCAAAAAAGGTAAACAAACCTATTATGTTAGATTTTACCGGTTATGCATGTGTAAACTGTCGTAAAATGGAAGAACATGTATGGCCTATTAAAAAAGTAGATGATGTGCTGCGTAACGATTATGTTTTAATTTCTTTATATGTTGATGATAAAAAAGAACTTCCTAAAGAAGAACAAATAGTAGTGAATAGAATTAACGGAGGTACTCGTCAATTAACTAATTACGGACATAAATGGTCACATTTCCAAACGGTTTTCTTTAAAACAAATACACAACCTTATTATGTTTTATTGAGTGCTGACGGAAAACAAATTTTAAATGAGCCTGTTGGATACACACCTAATGAAGAAGCTTACCTTGATTGGTTGAATGACGGTAAAGAAAAAGCAGGAAACTCATTAGATAATTTATTTAACACTACCGATTTAATTAACTAAATCCTTCTTCGCATAAAAATCAATTTAGAAACGCCAAAAGGCGTTTCTTTTTTTTTATCTTTATAAGAACAAAACCATTTTATTATGAAACGTTTACATTTTATTATTGCTTTTATAATAGGGTTATTTATTGCGGCATGTTCATCATCAAAAAACATTGATTACAATAACAAAAATGAAGAACCGGTAGTTATAGCTAATGATAGTTTGGAGTATGAAATTATAATCATTGATCCGGGATTTACATATTACTTAAATGCCATCGCTAAACCCGAAGGTTTTTATTCTCAAACCTATTTAGAAAACAAAAATCGTTTTTATGTTCCCGTTTGGAACTATAGAGCTAGCAACCCTTTACAGTTCAATCCCAACATATATGAAAACGTGATTGATTACAGTCCTAATATTGATTATGGGTACGAAGTAAACTACAAACTTTTTAACTATTTTAAGTTTGCTGAACAAAAGTACCGAATGCGATTACGTTGATAAATTACTTGTTGTAAAAATGTATATTTGTCTTTTAAACTCACAAAAGAAAAATGAACTTTTTACGTAATTTATTGGCCGCTATTTTAGGCTTTTTTATCGCAATTTTTTTATTGTTTTTACTCTTTTTAGGCATTGGAGCTATAATTGGCTCTGATGATGTTGTTGTAGTAAAACCTAACTCAGTTTTAGAATTAGATTTATCAAGCCCGATTAAAGACTATGCTCCTAAAGACCAAAACCCATTAGCACAAGCTTTAGAATTAGATGAAGAAAAATTAGCTTTAGATAAAATAATCAATGCTATTGATAATGCTAAAACAGATGAAAACATTAAAGGAATTAGTATAAAATCTACTTTAATAAATGCTGGTGTCGCTCAAACACAAGCTATAAGAAATAAGCTGGAAGAGTTTAAAGAATCTGGGAAGTTTATTTATGCCTATAATGATATTTACACACAGAAAAATTACTACTTAAGTTCTGTTGCAGACAGCCTTTTCTTAAACCCTGTAGGAGCTATCGATTTTAAAGGTTTATCCTCTGAAATTTTATACTACAAAGATTTTGAAGATAAATATGGTATTAAAATGGAAGTGGTAAGACACGGTAAGTATAAAAGTGCTGTTGAACCATTTTTAACCAACAAAATGAGTGATGAAAATCGTGAGCAAATTACTTCTTTCTTGCAATCAATTTGGTCAGAAATGACAAATGATATCAGCAAGAGCAGAAATATTTCTATTGAAAAATTAAATGAAATTGCTGATAATTCTGATGGTAGAAACGCTACTATAGCGCAAGAAGTAAATTTAATTGATGCCGTTATTTATGCAGATCAATATGATGAAATACTTAAAACTGCTATCAATGCAAAAGTAGAAATCATTAGTCTTGAAGATTATATCAAATCAGGAAAAGGCAGAAAATCATCTATAGCTAAAGATAAAATTGCCGTTATTTATGCGCAGGGTGAAATTATTTATGGTGAAGGAAATGAGAATTTAATCGGACAAGGAATTATTAACAAAGCCATTGAAAAAGCAAGAAAAGACAAAAAAGTAAAAGCCATTGTTTTACGTGTAAACTCACCAGGAGGTAGCGCTTTAGCTTCAGAACTTATTTGGCGTGAACTTGAACTAGCTAAAAAAGAAAAACCTTTAGTAGTTTCTATGGGTAATTTAGCTGCTTCAGGTGGTTATTATATTGCAAGTAACGCCAACAAAATTATTGCTGAACCAACCACTATAACAGGTTCTATTGGAGTTTTTGGCGCCATTCCTAACATTCATGAATTCTCTAATGATATTGGCATCAATGCAGAGCAAGTAAGCACAAACAAAAGTGCAAATTACAGCTTATTTGAGCCGATGGATAAAAAATTCTACGATGTGACCAAAGAGGGAGTAGAACAAATTTACACCACTTTTGTAAACAGGGTTGCTACCGGTAGAAAAATGACTTTTGAGCAAGTAGATGCAGTTGCTCAAGGACGAGTTTGGACAGGTAAAGAAGCTATTGAAAAAGGATTGGTTGACCAATTAGGTGGACTGGAAGATGCTATTAAAGTTGCCGCAGAACTAGCTGAAGTTGATAATTATCGAATTAGAAATTATCCAAGTTACAAGAAAGATTTTAAGGATGCTTTTAAAATGATGCCGTTTGCTAAATCACAAAAAGAAGAAATTTTAAAAGATGCTTTAGGCGATGAAAATTATCGTTTATACAACAAAATAAACCAAATGAAAAACTTAAAAGGAATTCAAGCTCGAATGCCTTTTATTATGAATATTCAATAAAGAAAAAAAATGCTCAACTGATCAGTTGAGCATTTTTTAAATATATTTAACTACATAAAGTTTACAATTCAAAAGCTTGTTTTACTTTATCAACATAATCTAATTTTTCCCAAGTAAACAATTCCACATCTAAAGTTTTACTTTCTCCATTAGGTTGGGTAAATGTTTTTGAAACTACTTCATTCTCACGCCCCATATGACCATATGCAGCAGTCTCACTATACATTGGTGAACGTAATTTTAATCTACTCTCAATTGCGTGCGGACGCATATCAAAAATTTCAGATACTTTTTGTGCAATTTCACCATCAGTTAAATTAACTTTTGAAGTCCCGTATGTATCCACAAAAATTCCCATCGGTTCTACAACACCAATAGCATACGACACCTGAACTAAAACCTCATCAGCTACACCAGCAGCTACTAAATTTTTAGCTATATGACGCGTTGCATAAGCTGCACTTCTATCTACTTTACTAGGGTCTTTTCCTGAAAATGCTCCACCACCGTGTGCTCCTTTTCCTCCGTATGTATCAACAATAATTTTTCTTCCAGTTAAACCTGTATCGCCATGTGGGCCCCCAATAACAAATTTTCCTGTTGGATTAATATGATATTTAATTTCTCCATTAAACAAAGCTTGAGTTTCTGGAGCTAATTTTGAAATTACTCTAGGAATTAATATCTCTTTGATATCCTTTCTGATTTTATCTAACATTTCTTCATCAGTTCCAAAATCATCGTGTTGTGTAGAAATCACTATAGCTTCAATGCGTTGTGGCACATTCTCATCAGAATACTCAATAGTTACTTGACTTTTTGCATCTGGTCGCAAATACGAAATTGCATCATTTTCTCTACGTAGAGCTGCTAATTCTTTTAATAACAAGTGTGATAAATCTAACGCTAAAGGCATGTAATTTTTAGTTTCATTTGTTGCATAACCAAACATCATTCCTTGGTCACCAGCACCTTGCTCTTCTTTTTTATCTCTATCTACTCCCCTATTGATATCATCAGATTGTTCGTGAATTGCAGAGAAAACTCCACAAGAGTTTCCATCAAACATATATTCACTCTTAGTATATCCAATTTTGTTGATCACATCACGAGCAATTTTTTGAACGTCTAAGTATACTTTTGATTTTACTTCTCCTGCTAAAACAACCTGACCTGTAGTTACAAGAGTTTCACAAGCTACTTTTGATTCTGAATCAAACGCTAAAAAATTATCAATTAATGCATCACTAATTTGATCAGCAACTTTATCAGGGTGTCCTTCTGATACACTTTCAGATGTAAAAAAATATGACATATTTACTTCTTTTAATTATTTGATTTAGTAAGATGTTGAAATGATAGCACGCAAAAGAAGTAATAAATTACCGCTTTAGCATTTTTTAATGAGGTTGCAATCAGATCAAATCTCTCCTCTATTTCAGCTTGCAAATTTATAATTAATCATTTAGTCTGTAAAAAAAATACGTTAAAATTTGGATTTTAATTTTTTCTTACTGAATATTTGTAAACACGAAGATCAATTACTTATTGACTATGTTATCAAGAAAGGTGGAGGGAATAGACCCGTTGAAACCTTAGCAACCCTTTGTTTTTAAAAAAATAAAGAAGGTGCTAAATTCTACCAAGCATTTTTTTGCATATGGATAGATAACACAACTGAAACTTTTACTTCTAAAAGTTTTTGTGCATTTCTTTTTAACATTTTTCTATTAAGTACATTCTGTTATGAATGCATTTGACTTTGGTTTTAATCTTTAATGTTTAATTCTAAATGTAAGAAAAATGAGTACACAAAAATTCGCAACAGACGCATTGCACGCAGGGCATGATGTAACCCAAACAAACGGAACAAGAGCTGTTCCTATTTACCAAACAACATCGTATGTTTTTAACAATTCAGAACACGCAGCCAATTTATTCTCTTTAAAAGAGTTAGGGTTTATTTACACCCGTTTAAACAATCCTACTAATCAAATTTTACAAGAACGTTTGGCTGCTTTAGAAGGCGGTATAGGAGCTGTGGTTTTTGCTTCTGGCACTTCTGCTATTGCTACCGGATTGTTAACTTTATTAAAATCAGGAGATCATATAGTAGCTTCAAGTAGTTTATACGGGGGCACCTATAACTTATTAAAAGTTACCTTACCTAGGTTAGGTATAACAACAACTTTTGTTGATGCTTCTAACCCTGAAAATTTTTCAAAAGCAGTTCAAGAAAATACTCGTGCTTTCTTTGTAGAGTCTTTAGGAAACCCAAAACTTGATGTTTTAGATTTACAAGCAATTAGTAAACATGCAAAACAAGCAAAAGTACCTTTTATTGTTGATAATACTATTGCAACTCCCGCATTGTTAAACCCTATAGAACATGGTGCTGATATAGTAATTCACTCTTTAACTAAATATATAGGAGGTCAAGGAAATTCTTTAGGAGGCGTAATTATTGACGCAGGAACATTTGATTGGGCCAACGGTAAGTTCCCTGAGTTTACTGAGCCTTCTCTCGGGTATCATGGTTTAAAGTATTATGAAACATTAGGCGCAGCATCCTATACTTTCAAACTGATATTAGAAGGATTGAGAGATTTTGGTGGAGCTTTAAGCCCAACAAATGCATTCCAAATCATTCAAGGATTAGAAACTCTAGAAGTTCGAATTCAACAACACAGTAAAAATGCTTTAGCACTCGCTAAATGGTTAGAAAAACAAGAAGAAGTAGCTTGGGTAAATTATCCTGGGTTAGAAAGCAGTAAATATAAATTTTTAGCAGATAAATATTTAACTAAAGGACAAAGTGGTATAGTAACTTTTGGCGTTAAAGGTGGTTTTGAAGCCGCTAAACTCATTGCAGACAACACTAAGATATTTTCTTTACTAGCAAATATTGGAGACACAAAATCTTTAATTATTCATCCTGCAAGCACTACACACCAACAACTTACAAGACAAGAACAGGAAAATAGCGGAGTAACAGAAGATTTAATTCGTTTATCCGTAGGCATTGAAAATATTGAGGATTTAAAAGCTGATTTAAAAGAAGCTTTCTCTAAGATTCCTACACAGATTTTAGTTAAAAAATAATGAGTTTACACAGTAACATACAAAATATAACTATTAAAAATTATAGTACTGAAAGTGGTGCTCAATACTCAAATTTACCATTGAGCTATCAACTATTTGGTAAAAAATTGGGTAGCGCTCCTGTAATTTTAATAAATCATGCATTAACCGGAAATAGTAACGTAACTGGTGAAGGTGGTTGGTGGAAAGAAATTATTGGAAAAACCAAAGTAATCAGCACTGAAAAATATTCAGTACTATGCTTTAACATTCCTGGTAATGGTTATGATGATTTCTTAATTCAAGATTATAAAAATTTTACTGCAAAAGACATTGCCAAAATCTTTCTGATAGGTTTAAAAGAATTAAATATTCATACCCTTTTTGCTCTTATTGGAGGTTCTTTAGGCGGTGGTATTGCTTGGGAAATGGCAGCATTAAATCCTACAATAACATCACATTTAATTCCTATTGCTACCGATTGGAAGTCTACAGATTGGTTAATAGCTAATTGTCAAATTCAAGAACTTCTTTTAACCAATTCTAGCAATCCGCTGCATGATGCTCGCATACATGCAATGTTATGTTATCGCACACCTGAATCATTCAAAAAGAGATTTCAACGAAGTAAAAATGAAGATCTTCAAATTTTTAATGTAGAAAGTTGGCTGTTGCATCATGGTAAAAAGCTACAGGAAAGGTATCAATTAGCTTCTTATAAATTAATGAATCAATTACTCAAAACTATTGATGCTACCAAAGGAAAAGATGAATTAGATGTGTTAGAAAAAATCAAGGCTAATATTCACATTATTGGAATAGATTCTGACTTGTTTTTTACTGCTGAAGAAAATAGAGAAACCCATAAAAAACTAGCTCTAAATCATCCAAAAGTTACTTACAACGAAATAAACTCAGTACACGGGCATGATGCTTTTTTAATGGAAAATGAACAATTAGAAAAGATTTTTGAGCCAATTTTTAACGAGAAAACATCACAAAAGAAAATGACAATTTTAAAATTTGGAGGAAAATCTCTATCCAATAATGGAATACCTAATGTAATTGACATTATTGAAGAAAAAATACACAATGGAGATCAAATAACCGTAGTGGTATCTGCTCGCGGTAATGCAACAAATGAATTAGAAACTATTTTACAAAAGGCTTCTAAAAACGAATCTTATCAAGAACAATTTGAACATTTCAAATTTGAGCAAAGCAAAATAACTCCTTTAATAGATTTTTCAAAAGAATTTAAAACACTTAAAAAACTATTTGAAGGAGTTAATCTTTTAGGAGATTACAGCAATAAAATTAAAGACGAAGTATTAGCTCAAGGTGAATTAATTTCTATAAAAACAGTAACAGAATTATTACAACAAAGAGGCATCAATGCCAATGCCACGGACTCTAGAACTTTGTTAAAAACCAATGAAAATTTTGGAAACGCTCAACCTTTTGATACCCTTTCTAAAGAAAATGTAATCAATCATTTTAAGAAGTATAACGGAACAACAGTAAATATTGTTTCAGGTTACATAGCTTCCAACTTAAAAAACGAAACCACAACTTTAGGTAGAAACGGAAGCAATTACACCGCATCGTTACTGGCTAATTATTTAGATGCTGAAGAACTTCAAAACTACACGCATGTTGATGGTATTTTTACCGCAAACCCTGATTTGGTATCAGATGCTAAGAAAATTGAACAACTATCATATGCAGAAGCTAATGAACTTGCCAATTTTGGTGCAACTATTCTACATGCAAAAACCATTATTCCTCTTATTGAAAAAAACATCAATCTAAGAATTTTAAACACGTTTAACCCTAAAGACAAAGGCACTTTAATATCAGCAAAAACTACTTCAAAAGGTATAAAATCAATTTCTGTATTAGAAAATGTAGCTCTTATTAATTTTGAAGGAAGAGGTTTATTAGGTAAAGCTGGTGTTGATGCCAGAATATTTAAGTCGTTAAGTCATCATGGTATTAGTGTGAGTATTATTTCACAAGGATCTTCAGAAAGAGGCATAGGGTTAGTTGTAAACAAACAGCATGCTTTTTTAGCTATTGAAACTTTAAAACAAGAGTTTGAACAAGACTTAATTACAAAAGACGTACATCAGATAAGTATTATTGATGATATTGCAGTAATATCTATTGTCGGTCAAGATATAAGTGAGTTCCATTTACCCTATTCTGCTTTAATACAAAATCAAATAACTCCTCTTTTATTCAACAATACTATTACAGGTAAAAACGTGAGCTTGGTTGTTAAAAAAGAGCAATTACATAAAGCGGTAAATGTTATTCATGGACAGATTTTTGGTGCAGTAAAAAAAATAAACATTGCTGTTTTTGGTAAAGGTTTGGTAGGAAAAACCTTGATCAATCAAATTATAGATGCTTCTTCAAACATTTTAGAAAAGAGAAAAATTCAGTTAAACATTTTTGCAATTGCAAACTCAAAAAAAGTATTGCTTAGTAAAAATGGAATAGATAAAAACTGGGAAGAAAAACTAGAACAAAGCTCTATTGAAAGTTCAACAAGCTCAGTAATTGAATATGCAAAACAACATCATCTAGAAAATCTCATAGCTGTTGACAATACAGCTAATCAAAATTTTATTGAAAATTATATCCCCTTAACCAAAGCTGGCTTCGATTTGGTTTCTTCTAATAAAATAGCCAATACGGTAGCTCATTCATTTTACAAAGAATTAAGAGCTGAATTAGAAAATAATAAAAAAAGTTATTTATATGAAACCAATGTAGGAGCCGGCTTACCATTAATTGATACTATAAAATTACTTCATGATTCTGGTGAAAACATTACAAGAATTCGTGGAGTATTTTCTGGTTCTCTAAGTTTTATTTTTAACAAATTTTCTGAAGAACAAATTCCTTTTTCGCAAGTTTTAAATGAAGCCATTGCAAATGGATTTACTGAACCCGATCCTAGAGAAGATTTATATGGAAATGATGTAGCTAGAAAACTATTGATTCTAGCTCGTGAACTTGATTTAGAAAATGAATTCGAAGATATTTCTGTTGAAAATTTAGTTCCTGAAGAACTTAGAAAAGGATCTTCACAAGATTTTATTTCAAATATTGAAAAACTTGACAATTATTTCCAAACTATTAAAGAAGATAAACAAGGTGACCATGTACTACGATTTATTGGTGACTTGCACGGAGATTTACAAAAATCAAAAGGGGAACTAGATGTAAAGTTAGTTTCCGTACCAAAAAACACACCTTTAGGTAGCCTAAAAGGCTCTGATGCTATTTTTGAAATTTACACAGAATCCTATGGTGAACAACCTATTGTAATACAAGGTGCAGGTGCAGGTGCTAAAGTAACTGCAAGAGGAGTTTTTGGAGATATTTTACGATTAACAAAAAACAAATAACTATGAAATTTGAAACACAAGCCATAAGAACACAAACAGAAAGAACTCAATTTTCTGAGCACTCAACCCCTTTATACTTAACCTCTAGTTTTGTTTTTGACAATGCAGAAGATATGCGAGCTTCTTTTGCTGAAGAAAAAGAAAAAAACTTATACAGTAGATTTTCAAATCCAAATACAACCGAATTTGTTTCAAAAATAGTAGCCATGGAAGGTGCAGAAGCAGGTTATGCATTTGCTACTGGTATGGCAGCTGTTTTTTCAACTTTTGCTGCATTATTAAATGCCGGAGATCATATTGTATCATCTCGTTCCGTTTTTGGATCCACTCACACATTATTTACAAAATACTTTCCAAAATGGAATATAGAGACCAGTTATTTTAAAGTGAATGAAGTTGATACTATTGAAAAATTAATTCAGCCTAATACTAAAATTTTATATGCTGAAACACCCACAAATCCTGCTGTTGATATTTTAGATTTAGAATTGTTAGGTAACATTGCTAAAAAACATAATTTACTGTTGGTAATAGATAATTGTTTTGCGACTCCATATTTACAAAATCCAATAAAATTTGGAGCCGACTTGGTTATTCACTCAGCCACAAAATTAATTGACGGTCAAGGAAGAGTATTAGGAGGCGTAGCTGTAGGAAAATCTGATTTGATAAGAGAAATTTACTTATTCTCAAGAAATACAGGGCCTGCAATGTCTCCTTTCAACGCATGGGTATTATCTAAAAGCCTAGAAACACTAGCTGTGAGAGTAGAAAAGCATTGTGAAAATGCTTTAAAAGTTGCTAAATTTCTTGAAAACCATCCAAAAGTCAACTTTGTTAAATATCCGTTCCTACCCTCGCATCCACAATATGAAACTGCTAAAAAGCAGATGCGATTAGGTGGTAATATAGTTGCTTTTGAAATTAAAGGAGGTATTGATGCCGGAAGAAATTTTTTAGACTCCTTAAAAATTTGTTCCCTTTCTGCAAACTTAGGCGATACCAGAACCATTGTAACACATCCTGCTTCTACAACACACAGTAAATTAAGTATAGAAGAAAAACAAGAAGTAGGTATAACAAACGGACTAATAAGATGCTCTATAGGACTAGAGTTTGTAGATGATATTATTAACGATATTAATCAAGCATTAAATATTTAAGAATATAAATAAAGTGTATTTTTGTTATATGCTTTCTAAAAAAACTAAATATGGAATTAAAGCGCTAACCTTTATTGCTAGGCAAAAAAGAGGTATAAAAGTACAAATAGCAACAATCTCAGAAAAGGAGAATATTTCACATAAATTTTTAGAAAGCATATTACTTACCCTACGAAAGTCTGGAATTTTAGGAGCTCAAAAAGGAAAAGGTGGTGGTTATTATTTAATTAAAGAAGCCTCAGAAATTAAAATGACCGATGTTATTAGAACCCTAGAAGGCCCTATAGCAATGGTTCCTTGTGTGAGTCTTAATTTTTATGAGAAATGTAATGATTGTCCAAATGAAGACACTTGCGCTGTTCATAAGCTGATGCTTCAAGTAAGAGACAATACTCTTAACGTGCTCAAAAACACCTCTCTTGCCGACTTAGTATAGCTATATAAATTATACTTTATTGTTATTTTTTTAATTTTTTTCTTTGATATGTAATCTGTCAATGTATATTTGTTCTTTTAAATCCTACTAATCCGATAGGGTAAATAAATTTAAAATGATTTTAGAACTTATTGAAAAAAGAAACAATACCAATTATAAAACAGAAGCACACTCAGAAAAACCTATACGAAGTATTATTAAATCAATAAGCTGGAGAATTGTAGGAACTATAGATACTATTATCATTACATGGCTTATAACAGGAAAAATAACAACAGCCTTATCTATAGGAACTATAGAGCTGGTTACAAAAATGATCTTGTATTTTTTTCATGAAAGAATATGGAATAATATAAAATGGGGAAAAAAATAAATTCAAGTATTGAGCCCTATCAATAATAGAAAAGAATCAAAATGTAAATTATACATTGAAGAAACATTAAAATGAGTTTAAAAACAATAAAAGTAAACCACTTAGAAAGTGAAGCTATACATATTATAAGAGAAGTTGTTGCACAATTTGAAAAACCTGTATTGTTATTTTCTGGAGGAAAAGACAGTATTACACTAGTAAGATTAGCACAAAAAGCATTTTATCCTGCAAAAATACCTTTTCCATTATTACATATAGATACAGGCCATAACTTCCCTGAAACTATTGAGTTTAGAGATCAATTAGTCAAAGAGCTAGGTGTGGAATTGATTGTACGAAATGTACAAGACAATATCGATGCAGGCAAAGTAAAAGAAGAGACAGGAAAATATTCAAGTAGAAATATATTACAAACAGAAACTTTATTGGATGCTATTGAAGAATTTGGATTTGACGCTTGTATTGGAGGAGCAAGAAGAGATGAAGAAAAAGCAAGAGCGAAAGAAAGAATTTTTTCTGTTAGGGATGATTTCGGACAATGGGATGAGAAAAATCAGCGTCCTGAATTATTCGATATGTTGAATGGAAGAATCGATTTGGGGCAAAATGTTCGTGTATTTCCAATTTCCAATTGGACAGAATTAGATGTCTGGACATACATTCAGAAGGAAGCAATTGAAATTCCGTCCATTTATTTCGCCCATAAACGTGAAACATTTGTGCGCGATGGATTGATCTGGCCCGCAAATGATGAGGTTGTGTATAGAGAGGAAGACGAATTAATTGAAGAACGTACTGTTCGATTTAGAACTGTAGGAGATATGAGCTGTACAGCAGCGGTTTTATCAAATGCTAGTAATATTGATAAAGTTGTAGAGGAAATTAGAGCTTCGAGAATCTCGGAAAGAGGCGCTAGAATCGATGATAAACGATCAGAAGCAGCCATGGAAAAAAGAAAACAACAAGGATATTTTTAATAATAACTATTGGAGCGAAAGACTGTAAGAGAAAATATGTTGGGGATTATATTAATAACTACTTACAGTCCCAGCTCTTCTAAAGCAATACAAAATGAACGTACTTAAAATAGCAACAGCAGGCAGCGTAGATGACGGAAAAAGTACTTTGATTGGAAGAATTTTATACGATACAAATTCGTTAACCGAAGATAAGCTACAAGCAATTGAAGAAAAAAGCAGACAACGCGGTTTTGACTATTTAGATTTTTCTTTAGCTACCGATGGTTTAGTCGCAGAGCGTGAACAAGGAATTACAATTGATGTAGCTCATATTTATTTTTCAACACCAAAAACTAGTTTTATAATAGCAGATACTCCTGGTCATATTGAGTATACAAGAAATATGGTAACTGGTGCTTCAAACTCTCAAGCATCAATCATTTTAGTAGATGCAAGAAATGGAGTTGTTGAGCAAACATATCGTCATTTCTTTATTAATAATTTATTACAAGTTAAAGAAGTTGTTGTTGCTGTAAATAAAATGGATTTGGTTGATTATTCCGAAGAGAAATTCAATCAAATAAAAGGAGAAATTGAGTTTTTAGCCAAAAAAAGTGATTATAAAAATCAAAAAATAACATTTATTCCTATTTCTGCATTACATGGAGATAATGTTGTAAATGCATCCACAAAAATTAACTGGTATTCAGGAAAAAGCTTGTTAGAATATTTAGAAGATTTAAACCTAGAAGAAAGCATTGATAATTCTCAAGCACGTTTTCCTGTGCAGTCAGTAATTAGACCAAAAACAGATGAGTTTCATGATTACAGAGGTTATGCAGGGAAATTATATGGAGGAGATTTAGCTGTTGGAGATAAAGTAACTGTGTTACCCTCCGCAATTGAATCTACTATAAAAAGCATCCATTTTTTTGATCAAGAATTTAATGAAGTGAAAAGTGGAAGTTCATTTACTTTAACTCTAGAAGATGATGTAAATGTGAGTAGAGGTGATATGATTGTTAAAAAAGGTGAAGAACCTCAAATTACAAAACAACTTGAAGCAACTATTTGTTGGATGGATAAATCACCTTTACAAACCTCAAATAAATATTATATCAAACACGGTGTAAACGATGGTCAAGTAAAAATTACAAGTCTTGAAAATATTATTCATACCGATTTTTCAGGAAAAGAAGAAAATCCTTCAAAATTATCCTTAAATGAAATAGGAAAAGTGCAGTTAAAAGTAAGTAAGCCTTTACTAGTTGATAGTTATAAAGAAAATAAATCGAATGGAGCTTTTATTTTAATCGATCCAAAAACAAATAATACATCCGGTGTAGGTTTTATAAACTAAAAAACATGGCAATTATTATAACAGACGAGTGCATCAATTGTGGGGCATGTGAACCGGAATGTCCGAACACAGCAATATACGAAGGAGCCGAAGACTGGAAATACAGTCAAGGAACGTCCTTAGAAGGAGATATTGAACTTTTAAATGGAGTAAAATTAAATGCAGATGACGAGCAAGAGCCAATTTCTGATGAATATTATTTCATAGTACCTGATAAATGTACAGAGTGTAAAGGATTTCATGAAGAACCACAGTGTGCAGCAGTTTGCCCTGTTGACTGCTGTGTTCCAGATGATAATCATGTTGAAACCGAGGAAGAATTATTAAACAAGCAACAGTTTTTGCATAAGTAAAGTAAAAAATCATGCAAAGTTTTAGAAGCGAAATAGAAAACCCAATTGTAGAGAAAGATATTCTAGAGTTGGAAAGAAAAATACGTCTTTTTAAAGAGGGACAAATAGACAAAGAACGATTCAGAAGTTTACGTTTAGCTCGTGGAGTTTATGGGCAAAGACAATTAGGCGTACAAATGGTTCGTATAAAATTACCGTACGGTAAAGTAACTAGCGAACAATTACATCGAATTGCAAATGTTTCTGATGAATTTTCTAGAGGAAGATTACACATTACTACGCGTCAAGATATTCAAATTCACCATGTAAGTTTAGATCGTACTCCTGAATTATGGGCACAGTTAGAAAAGGATGATATTACTTTACGTGAAGCGTGCGGAAATGCAGTACGAAATGTTACTGCATCTGAAACTGCCGGGATTGATGTAAATGAACCTTTTGATGTTACACCTTACGCGCATGCTACATTTCAATTTTTCTTGAGAAATCCTATTTGTCAAGAGATGGGAAGAAAATTTAAAATGTCTTTTTCTGCAACAGAAGCAGATACTGCTTTAAGCTTTATGCACGATTTAGGTTTTATTGCAAAAACGAAGAAGATTGGAGATACAGAGGTTAAAGGTTTTAAAGTATTATTAGCAGGAGGTTTAGGTTCTCAGCCAAGGCATGCCGATGTTATGTATGAGTTCTTAGAGACTGATTTGTTAATCCCAACTATTGAAGGCGTTTTAAGAGTTTTTGATCGTTATGGTGAACGTTCGAAAAGAGCCAAAGCAAGATTGAAATTCTTGGTTAAAGATGTAGGGTTAGACGGATTTTTAACCTTGGTTGAAAATGAGAAAAGAGCATTGGCATATCAGTCATATCCAATTAATACATCAGATTTCGAAACTGAAATCACTTTTAAGTCAGAGGAAGTTCCATCTGCAACCATTGAAAACGAATCAGAGTATAATGCATGGAAAAACTCAAATGTAATTCCTCAAAAACAAGAAGGATTATTTGCGATTGGAATTAAGGTTCATTTGGGGGATTTTTATACAGATAAAGCAAGACTTCTTGCGGATTTAATTAAAAACTATGCTGCGAATGAATTACGTTTTACGTTGCGCCAAAATATTTTAATCCGTCATGTAAGAGAAGAGTTTTTACCATTCTTTTATTCGGAACTTAAGAAATTAGGATTCGCTGAAGCGGGTTATAATAGTTTAGTTGATATCACTGCTTGTCCAGGAACGGATACTTGTAATTTAGGAATTGCGAGTAGCACAGGAATTGCGGTTGAACTTGAAAGAGTGTTAAGAGCTGAATATCCTCAATATATCAATAACAAAGAAGTCACTATTAAAATTAGTGGCTGTATGAATGCTTGTGGTCAACATAATATGGCTCATATTGGTTTCCAAGGAATGTCAATTAAATCAGGGTCATTAGTAGCTCCGGCATTACAAATTTTGTTAGGCGGAGGAGTTTTAGGAAATGGTCAAGGTCGATTTTCAAACAAAGTAATTAAAGTTCCAAGTAAAAGAGGTCCAAAAGCTTTGAGAATATTGTTGAATGATTTTGAAGATAATAGCACTGATAACGAAGATTTCTTAGCGTATTATAATCGTCAAGGAAAAACATATTTCTATGATATTCTGAAACATTTATCAGATACCACTAATTTAACTGAAGATGATTTTATCGACTGGGGACATGATAAGAATTACGTAAAGGCAATTGGAGTTGGAGAATGTGCCGGAGTTGTAATTGATTTAGTGGCTACACTTTTATTTGAAAGTGAAGAAAAAATAGAAAACGCAAACGAAGCTATCAAAGATCAAAAATGGTCTGATAGTATCTATCATTCTTATGCGGCAATTGTAAATACAGCTAAGGCTTTATTAACTGCTGAAGGAGCAAAAACGAATACACACGCAGGCATTATTTCAAATTTTGACAACGTATTTGTAAACACCAATAAAATCAGTATTAACGGTACATTTTCAGATTTTGTATATCAAATAAACACCAATGAACCTACCGAAGCTTTCGCTAAAAAATATGCAAAGCAAGCAACTGATTTTTATACGCAAGTAGATACTTATAGAAAAAAAGTTGTGAACAATTAAACGTAAAGATGATGATGGTACAACCAAAACTAACAGTGGTAGGAGCTGGACCAGGAGATCCTGATTTAATCACATTAAAAGCCATTAATGTTTTAAAAGAAGCAGATGTGGTTTTGTATGATGCTCTAGTAAATTCGGAGTTGCTTCGTTATGTAAATCCTAATGCAGAGCAAATATTTGTTGGAAAAAGAAGAGGTTGTTACCGTTATCAGCAAGAGCAAATCAATGAATTAATTGTAGAACGTGGTTATTCAAAAGGGCATGTAGTCCGTCTAAAAGGTGGAGATCCATTTATTTTCGGACGTGGAGCGGAAGAAATGGAATATGCCACTGCTAAAGGAATGGATGTAGCGGTTGTACCAGGTATTTCATCTTCGTTAGCAGTCCCAGCTTATCAAAATATTCCATTAACAAAAAGAGGAAGCTCTGAGAGTTTTTGGGTAATTACTGGAACCACAAAACAGCATAAACTGTCAGAAGATATCAGGTTAGCCGCAAAATCAAATGCAACCGTGGTTATTCTAATGGGAATGGGAAAACTATCTCAAATAGTTGAACTCTTTCAAAAAGAAGAGAAGAATGAATTGCCCGTAGCAATTATTCAAAATGGAACAACAAAAAAAGAGAAAATTGGTATAGGCACAGTTGATACAATTGAAAATATTGTAGAAGAGCAACAATTGAGCAACCCAGCAATAATTATTCTTGGAGAAGTTGTGAATCATCGTAACGAGATATTACAAGTACAAAGAAATATTAATAGTAAGCTAACAAAATCTGCCTAATATGAGTGAAGAAAGAAATAATCTATACCCTATTTTTTTAAAAGTTAAAAATCTAGAAATTTTAATTGTTGGAGGAGGTTTTGTTGCAGAAGAAAAGTTATCATTCTTATTAAAATCAAGTCCAGATGCAAAAGTGACAATAGTGTCTCCAATGTTTAGAGAGGGAACTTTAGAGCTTGCTAAAAAAGGAGATGTGAAGTTTATTGAGGATGTATATAAAACTTCTTATTTAAACGGAAAACACATAGTTATAGCAACCACAGATAAACCAGCGGTAAATGTTCAGGTATATCTGGATTGTAGAGAACAACAGAAATTGGTAAATGTAGCCGACAACCCACCCTACTGTGATTTTTATATGGGAGGAATTGTAACCAAAGGGAATGTGAAAATTGCAATTTCAACAAACGGGAAATCACCCACAACAGCAAAAAGATTACGTCAATTTTTTGAGGAAGTTATTCCAGATAAAATTGATGATTTAGTCAAAAACCTAAACGATTATAGAAAGACAATAAAAGGAAACTTTGAACAAAAAGTAGAACAATTAAACGAATTCACAAAAAGCTTAGTAGAAAAGCAAGAATAATAATGATAGAAACAGACATATTAATTATAGGAGCAGGTCCCACAGGTTTATTTACAGTTTTTGAA